>NZ_QVLV01000019.1:0-120771 GCF_003435485.1 Eisenbergiella massiliensis | reverse complement strand
TTACGCCCTTCATACCCGTGCAGAAATCCAAAAATTCTTCCTGCCGTTCAGGCGTCCAGCTCTGAAACAGCGCCTTCAGCCCGCTGCTTTCACCAATTTCTTTCAACACCTCCTTTCTTTCCCTGATAAGCGGAAAATAATTCCTGAGCCTGTTTTCCATAAATATTCCTCCTGTATTAAGTTTTTGCCATTTACGGATTATTGCTTCGAAAAGGAAGCGCCGAAATGAAAGAACGGCCGGACGGCCGGATACTGCAGCAGCATAGATACTGCTGTATGACGGAATAATAATAACATACCAATTTAATATTATCAACACAAAACTAAACGTTTTTCAAAAGCTTTTTCGAAGTAGCAAAAAACTGAGAAAAAACAGCCCCTGTGTCAGAAATTTTTTCTTTCCCCCACAAAGCTTCAGTTTTCCCCCCACCACCAGGATTCCTGATTTCCTATGCCCTTTCCTGCAAAAACTGCTGCCCCACATACCATCCGGAACTCTTTGAGAGCTTTCCGTCTGATATCCGGGGCAGCAGTGTCCTCCTAAGGTTGTTTATCCAATTTTCCGCAGATCACATCTTCTGTTCTTTCCATAAAGAATAACGGTTATCAGTAAAACAAGCACCGTCACCCCTCCCAGGAAAAGGTCGGCCGGAACCCCTGCCAGCGCAAAGCGCAGTCCGATGGGAACCAGGGCCAGCAGCATTCCTCCCAGAACGGATACAAAAGTGGAAGCGCTCTGCTTTACTACCGTAGTTTCATTGTCCCAGTTGAATACCGGCATTTTCAGGTTAATGGTAATTCCCAGAACCGAAGAAAAACACGCATAGGCCAGCGGAACCAGGAATACCCAGACAGGCTTCAGGCCCCCGGTCTGGCCGGAAACCGTCAGAATCGTTCCTGCCAGCAGAATGGAAGGCACGGCAAAAGTCAGATTCACCAGCATTTTACCATCCAAAATCAAACCGGGGGGAATGGGCAGCGACCTGGGAATCCACCACTGCTTTCCTTCTATGGAAATAGAGCTTGAGGTAGTGCCCCCCATCATCACCATCAGTGACAAAAGAAAGGGGAGCATGCTTCCCAGGCTGACAGGCAGTGTGCCTCCCATCCCTTCCAGCTGCAGATAGCTTTCCAGCTTATCCAGCCCTGCCGCCGCAAGCCCAATCGCTGCCGCTACCATAAGTATATATCCAACCATCGTATTCATTACGTATATATTAGAGGCAAAATAACGCTTTATCTCTTTTTTGTACAAAGCGCCCAGCACGGAACGCTGCTTCAGGCTCTGCAGCCTGTAATTCTTTTTTGCCTCATGCGTACGCAGCGCACTGCTTATCTGTACATACTTCCACTGCACCAATGCGATGAACAGGAGGAAAATCCCCATGGATATGGCCGCAAATCCGGCCAGCGCCGCCGGATTTGCGCCGGTAATCCCCGCTGTATACAGACCGGTCAGCGGATACATGCCGTTTACCTGCTCTACTGCACCGCGTATCATCCCCGCCATATCCTGAAGCTCCATATTTTCCGCCCGTGAGGAAAAAAGCATGGTTACCGCCAGGATTCCCAGGGTAAAAGTCATGGACAGTAAAATAATCACCAAATTTTTACGCCGCACGCGGGAACCAATGGCCATGATTAAAGTTCCAATCAGAGACGCCACTGTCAGGGGAACCAATGGGACAAAAAAGAGGCTGATAAACATCCGCACATAAACAACAGGGGAAGGTGCCGCCGTCAGGCCATATACCGCGCCTGCCGGCGCTATAGTAAGCGCCGACAAAAGCAGGGAGCTTAAATACATATGAAGCAAGCGGCTCATAATTATCGCCGACGGCTTCAACGGAAGGGCCGTCAGCATCTCATAATCCCCGGCGGCAAACAGCACCGGTCCCGCTTTGAACAGGGTAAAGATGAAAATAGCCATGCTCGACACCGCAACCACAAAGCCGGGAACGCTGTCCTGTGCCCCGGAAACACACAGAACCCACGCTGCCCCCGCGACATAGAAGGCAAGCAGCCCCCCGCAGAATATGAAAATGCACAGCATGAAAACCAGCTTTCGTTTTTTCCCCGAATCCCTGCAATGCATGACTTCATTGATTCCGAAGTCCTTCAGCAGCTGAATCCTTAACAGACGGATACTCGTGCTAATCATGTCTGACCACCTCCATAAATACTTCCTCCAGTGATTTACCCTGTGTCAGCCCGGCAGTTTCGCCGGCAGCCACCAGCACCCCTTCCTTGATGATGGCGATTTTATTACACAGCTTTTCCGCCACATCCAGCACATGCGTGGAAAAGAAAATAGCGCTTCCCTCCTCACAAAGGGCATGCATATTCTGCTTGAGCACTACGGAAGCGGAAGGGTCCAGCCCCACAAAGGGTTCATCCAGCACCAGAAGCCGGGGCTTATGAATCAGTGCGGAGATGATGGCCAGCTTCTGCTTCATGCCGTGGGAATAAGAAGAAATCAGATCGCCCAGGCTTTCCGTGATTCCGAACTGCTCCGCATATTCCCCGATCCGCTCCGTCCTTACCGCAGAAGGAATCTGAAAAATATCCGCAATAAAATCCAGATACTGAATACCGGTCAGATGTTCATACAGGTCCGGATTATCCGGTATATAAGCCAGAAGGGATTTGCATACAAGCGGCTCCTCCTTTACAGAATGCCCGTCAATGCGGATTTCCCCTTCCTCAAAATCCAGGATTCCCACTACAGCCTTAATGGTCGTAGTTTTCCCCGCGCCATTGTGGCCTATGAAACCGTAAATATCCCCGGGCAGGATTTCCAGGTTCAGGTTGGATACGGCTTTTTTCCCGCCTTTATAGGTTTTTGAAAAATTGATGATCTCTAACATAATATTCTCCTATTCTTCCTGACAATTCAGTTAACCGGATCGCCGCTACTCTTCCTCGCTTGGAGAAGAGATCAGCGTAAACCGCCTGATTTTCCGGCCTTCCTCCGGTTTATTGTAAATATAATCGTTGAACACCGCCCCTATTTTAGCGGTCATCTCCATAAACTCCTCATCGGTAAGAAGCAGGGTGGAGGTGGACAGGCTCAGCAAATCCTTCCTCGGGTCGTTCTCCTCCTGTGCAAAATAGCGGGAAAAGGAAGCGGCCAGAGAAAAGAGCGCCGCCTGAATCATCTGCGCCGCACCTTCCCGGCTGTACTCCCCTGCCGGATTTTTTACCAGCGCATAGGTTTTTTCCACCGTTCCCCGTATCTTACGCTCCCGTACGACCTCAATCCCACCTGCTTCATACAGTATTTTGATATGCCGGTACAGGCTGGCCGGCGGAATATCATTCAGCTCTTCCCTGATGGAGGATACCGTGCCTTCCTCATGAAGAATCAGATACTGAACGATGCGCTGCCTTACGGGATTCATAATTATTTTCGTAAAATCCTGCTGGTTCATTGGCTCATATCCTTTCTGCTGCAGTATCAATTATTATCATAAATGGTATTATTATCATATATGATATTGTTTTGTTATCCTGATAGTATCACTTTCGCATCACTGTGTCAAGCAATTAATACAATGATACAATTAACAAAACAGAACCCTTCCTATGGAAAAAGTACGGCCTTCCATTCCCCGGTACGCCATGGTAAAATAACAATAAAACAACTCTGAACAACACAATAATTTTCAGCACCGAGGGCTGTCTGCATGAATGACTGTATGATATGTGAAAGAATTGACTGGATTAAAGCAGGGAAAAACCCATATTTTGTAAGAGAACTTAACACAGGCTATGTGGTTATCGGCGACTATCAGCGGATAAAAGGATATACGCTCTTTCTGTGCAAAGAACACGCAACGGAGCTGCATTTCCTGGAACAAGCCTTCCGAATGGAATTTCTCCGGGAAATGTCCCTTGTGGCAGAGGCGGTTTATAATGCATTCCAGCCGGATAAATTGAATTATGAGCTTCTCGGAGCCGGAACCGGACGTCACATGCATTGGCATATTTTTCCCAGAAGATCCGGAGACACCCCCACAGGAGGACCTGTCTGGAGCCTGGGCGCACAATTGTCAGAAGAAAAATATCTTCCCGCAAAAGAAGAACTGGAAGCATTGAAATCACAGCTTAACAAAGAGCTTGATAAACTTTTATAGAAACTGCCCGCAGCCGCTACGGCAGACGGAGGTCGCCTGATGAAGAAAAAAATATGGGAAGCTGCAGTTTCCCTCCTGCTCATCCTCTCCCTCGCCCTGAACACCGCCCTTCTCTTTCTATGTATGGATTTGAAAAAACAGAACGAACTGCTACGCACTGATGTCTCCTCCATCCCCCGGCAGATTGACAACAGCGTCCAGCTCGCTGTCAGCCAGATTCAGGCGCTCCAGGAGGAGGAACAGAAAATCACCTCCTATTCTTCCATTGAATTCGGTGAGCTTGAGAACGGGAAGGCTGCTGTCCATGTCAGGGCTGCCCTCCGGGAAACCACAGCAGACACCACTGTACGCATCAGCTGGTCAGACGGAAACGACGGCGGGACAGTCCCGGCCAGTTTGTCGCAGCAGGGCTTTTTTGCCGCGGATTTATCCATTCCCGTTACCAGCCACAGCGCCGCCATCAGCCTGATTTGTACCCGCGACGGTGTGGACACCACAGAAATCCTGGACGAAGGCCTTTCCGTTTATTCCCACTATCTGATCGATTGGCAGGCCTATGGCTCTCTTAACTGGTCCCGCACAAGCGGAAGCCAGACGGCAACGCTAAGCGCCAATGTGCAGGTCAGCTGTGATGCCCCGGGAAATAACCACGGTGTGAAGGCCATGCTGTCTCTTTATCAAAATGACGTGCTGCTCACCTCAGATACCCTGTTTGAGAATGCACAAGGCGTGTCCGGTGACGCCGCTTATCTCACCACCGATGCCACACTGAAAGATGGTGACAGCTTCAGCCTGCAGCTTGTTATCACCGACAGCCTGGGTTATACCTATACCCGGACGCTGGACCGGCTGATTGTGGAAAACGGAGGCACACAGCTGACCTCCGACCCTTCCCTGGACAGAAATGCCGGAATGCAGGTGAGCGCGCCCAGGTCAGGAACCTGAACTCAGGCCAAAATCCACCGCTGAAGGCGACTTGGGATAGATTCCGGCAGTAACTGCGAAGAACTGCCAGTTACAAATAATCTATGGAAAACAGACATTGCAAAGCACCGCTGACGGCAAGGCCGATCGGCGGCGCTTTTTTTACATAAATTCCATTTCCCACGGCCGGCTGCGGTTTATCCCCGCCTGGATTTCTGCCGTTTGTGCCGGCACGCATACCATTCGTGCTGATGCTGACATTTGGCTTGTACCTGCGGTATACTTTGACAAGAGGAGGAGATACATCGTGAAAAAGAAGAAAGAACCCCTGAAATACCATATTTTTCAAAACATCACATTTTTGCTGAAATGTATCCGCAGGGAGCATCCGCTGCTGCTTATCTTCATCATAATGCAGGTAATTCTGTCGGTGATTTCACCGGTATTTGGCATCTATATCCCGAAAATCACGCTGGACCTGGTGATGGGCAGCGCGGATACGGCACAGATTTTTCTGGTGCTGGGAGGTTTCGGCATTGTCATGGTCCTGTCGATGGCGTTGTCAGGAATGGCAAATGAAGGAAAGTACATCATGTACAATGATATGCGCCGCTATTACCAGATGGAGCTTTTCCTGCAGTCCTTAAGCTGCGATTACAAAAACGTGGAAAGCGAAGAAGGACAGACGAAGTATCAGCGGGCCATGTCAACACTGCGTAACGGCGACTGGTCGGGCACCTCCATTATGATCGTTTCCTCCATTGACATTGTGGTGAGCCTGTTGTGTTTTTTCATTTACTCCGGAATTATGTCTTCCCTCAGCCCCTATATGGTACTGCTTCTTATCGTGCTGTCGCTCATCAGCCTGTTTGGCACCAGGCAGGCGCAAAGCTATGAGTATAAACAGAACGATTTAACGGCGGCATATGAAAAAAAGCTGTCCTATGTTATCCGTACGGGAAGCAATGCAGCGTTCGGAAAGGACATGCGGCTCTATCATGCAGGAGGCTGGTTTCAGGAGCTGCGCAGCAGCCTGATAGAGGAAAGTGCAAAGTTGGCGGGCAAAATCCAGGACAGATATTTCGCTTCCGGCGTTGTGAACGCTTTCGTCCTTTTCCTGCGGGACGGCATCGCCTACTCCTATTTGATATACGCCGTTTCCGCAGGACAGATTACGATACCGGAGTTTACCCTGTATTTTGGCGCTGTCACGGCTTTTTCCGGCTTTGTCAACGGCATCGTAAACAATCTCAACGAGCTGAACGGCGCTAATCTGCAAATGAATTCCATGCGCGCCTTTCTGGATAATACCAATGATCCGGAACCGGAAACGCCCCTGGCACTTTCGGATTTGAAAGAATATTCCATTGAATTTTGCGATGTCTGTTTTTCCTACGGAACGGATACCGGCTTCGTGCTGGATCACTTTAACCTTAAAATCAATGCCGGAGAAAAGATCGCCCTGGTAGGTGTCAACGGCGCCGGAAAAACCACGGTGGTAAAGCTGCTCTGCGGTTTTTACAAACCTGATTCCGGCATAATTTTAATCGGCGGCCAGGATATAAACAATTTCCGGAAAAAAGATCTGCTGAAGCTGTATGCCGCCGTTTTTCAGGACATCTATATCCCACCCTTCACCGCCGCCGAGAATGTTTCCATGCAGGAGCTGAAAACAACAGACCGGAACCGTGTGGAGGAATGTCTTGTCAAAACAGGGCTTTGGGAGCAGTTTTGCGGGCAGCCAACAGGCATTGACACCCCCATGACAAAGGAGATAACGGGCGGCATCGTTTTATCAGGCGGCCAGCAGCAAAAGCTGCTCATGGCAAGGGCGCTTTACAAAGACGCGCCCATCCTGATTCTTGACGAACCCACCGCAGCCCTTGACCCTATCGCGGAAAGCCGGACCTACGAACAATTCCACGAAATTGCATCGGATAAAACTGCTGTCTATATCTCCCACCGGCTGGCCTCCACCCGTTTCTGCGACAAAATCGCATTTTTAAGCAATGGGAAAATCACAGAGGAAGGCACACACGACGAACTCATGCAAAAGGGAGGCGCTTACAGCCAGATGTTTGCACTGCAGAGCCAGTACTATCAAAACAAGGAGGTGGCGGCGGCTTATGCTGAAGCATAATAAATTAAAGCCTGTGGGCATTGCGATCAGACTTATGTGGAACATGGATAAATGGCTGCTCATTCACAGCATAATCACGTCCGTAATTGAAGCGGCAACCCCTTTTGCCGGGATTCTCCTGTCCGCCTATATCCTGGACGGGCTGCAGGCCGGGGAAGAATTTACTGAAATCATATCCGTTTCCCTGGCCGCTGTGGCCGTTATTTTCCTGCTGACGGTGCTGAAAGCTTATTTTTCCAAAATACTAAATGTACATATCGGTATGTGCGGCAAAAGATACGATACCCTGATGAGCATGAAAACCATTTCCATGGATTATCCGCTGCTGGACAGTCCTGCCGTAAACGATATCCGCGTCAGGATCCGGCATGACAACGACTGGGGCGCCGGCTTTTATTCCCTTGTATGGCAGCTGCCATATCTGCTGAACAGCCTGATATCCACCTTCGTTTCCGTAGTACTTATGCTGCCGTTATTTATGGAAGGACATTTTTTCTCAGATACCCCGGCAATACTGCTGCTGCTTTCGCTGGGCGCCATCATCGCCTTCAACCTCTGGTTTACCTCTGTTAAAAACAAAGAGCTGTACCGCCTGCTGGACGATCCTTCTCTGGATAAAAGCTATCTTGGCTATTTTTTATGGAATGATCAGGATTATCATTATGGAAAGGATATCCGCATCTATGATGCAAAACCCCTGATTAAAAGTAAACTTGACGGGGACCTTGTGATAAAGAACCGATGGATAAAACAGCTGGTAAGCAACAACATGAAATCCGGCTTTTTCAGCAATCTGTCCGCCGGAACGCTTCAAATCATCTCGTATATTTTCGTAGCGCTCCGCGCCGCGGCGGGAGCGCTGACTGCGGGAGCCGTTGTAAAATACGCAGGCATTATCTACCGTTTTTCTCAGTCGGTCACCAACGTCTTCAACACGCTGGAGGAATACGCTGTCTCCTCCAACCGGCAGCTTTCCACGCTGGAATATCTGAATATCAAAGATGTGCTGAAAAAAGGCACGCTTCCCGTGGAAAAACGCGCCTTCTGTGATGGCAGCGACAATGAATATGAAATTGAATTCCGGGATGTATCCTTCCAATATCCCGGCTCCGATACCTGCGCCCTGCGCCATATCAACCTGAAATTCCGCGTTGGCGAGCGGCTGGCGGTGGTTGGCATGAACGGCTCCGGAAAAACCACCTTTATCAAGCTGCTCTGCCACCTTTACGATCCCACGGAAGGAGAAATCCTGCTCAACGGCATTGACATTAGGAAATATGATTATGAGGAATACATGAAAATCTTTTCCGTGGTCTTTCAGGATTTCAAGCTGTTTTCCTTTTCCCTGGGACAAAATGTGGCTGCGGATATGGATTATGATACGAAACGGGTGGAAGCCTGCCTTGATGCGGCCGGGTTTGATAACCGCCGTACCTCCATGCCTGACGGGCTGAAGACATGCCTGTATAAGGATTTTGAGGAAAACGGCGTGGAAATCTCCGGCGGCGAAGCGCAGAAAATTGCGCTGGCCAGGGCGCTTTATAAGGATGCGCCGTTCATTGTGCTGGATGAACCCACCGCCGCCCTTGACCCAATCGCAGAGTCAGAAATTTATTCAAAATTCAATGATATCGTGGGAAACAGGACCGCCATCTACATCAGCCACCGCCTGTCCTCCTGCCGGTTCTGCGATGAAATCGCCGTTTTTGACAACGGTCAGATCGTACAGCTGGGGAGCCACGAGGAACTGGCGGCAGATACCGGGGGAAAATACCATGAGCTGTGGAATGCCCAGGCGCAGTATTACAGCAGTTAGAACTATGACTCTGCTTCCATAAAAAAGTGAAGCAAAACACCGTTGCCCGGAGGCAGCGGTGTTAATTTTTACAGATATTCTGCTGTTGCGGTATGACCGGCCCGCTTCAGCTCCTCCGGCGTTCCTTCAAACAGGATACATCCCCCCTTCTCCCCGCCCTCCGGACCCAGGTCAATCACCCAGTCGCAGCTGCGGATGAGCTGCTGGTTATGTTCCACCACAACTACCGTATTTCCCGCATCTGCCAGCCGGTTCAGAAGCACCAGAAAATGATCGATATCCTGGGGATGCAGCCCCGTAGTGGGCTCATCCATAAGATACAGGCTTCTCCTTCCCTGAGGCGTTCCCACAAGCTCTCTGGCCAGCTTCAGCCGCTGTCCCTCGCCACCTGATAATTTGGTAAGCGACTGCCCCAGCTGCAGATATCCAAGGCCTACAGCCTGAAGGAGGCTGAGCGTTTTCCTGATTCTGGCCTGTTCAGAAAAAAACTCCGCAGCTTCATCCACCGACAAATCCAGAACCTCCTTCACCGAAAGGCCCTTATATTTTACCGCAAGGATCTCTTCTTTGAACCGGTTCCCTCCGCAGACCGGACAGACCACCTGCGTATTGGCAAAAAACAGCATATTGTTGTCAACATACCCCAGTCCCTCACAATTCCCGCATCTGCCCCCGGCCGTATTAAAGGAAAAATGCTTTGCAGAAAAACCGGCGTTTACTGCGGCCTGCGTACCGGCAAAAACCGCCCGTATCTCTGTGTAAACCTCAGTATAGGTGGCCACATTCGATCGCTTCATCCTGGAAATTGACGCCTGCCCGATCTCAACCACCCGGTTAAACTGTTCCTTGCCCAGCACCCGGTTTTTCTGTGTATCCGCCCTTCCTTTGGCAAGTACCTCAAAGACCAGCGTGGATTTACCGGAACCGGAAGGCCCGGTTACGCCGACCAGGCAGCCTGTGGGGATATCCACACAAAGCTGCTTTAAATTAAACTTATCCGCATTTTCTATTCTGACCGCCCCGGCCGGTTTTCTGCACCGTGTATACCAGACGGGCTGACGGCGCAGATATCTTCCCGTCACACTTTCTTTTTGTTGCTTTATCTCCTCCAGCGTCCCTTCCGCCACAATTTCCCCGCCGAATTTTCCGGAACCGGGGCCGATATCCACAAGGTAATCGGCAGAGGCGATTACATCCACATCATGCTCTATCACAAGCACCGTGTTATCCAAATCCCGGAGCCTTTTAAGGATTGCCACAAGGCCGGCCGTGTCCTTGGGATGCAGGCCGGCCGTAGGTTCATCCATGATATAAATCAGCCCTGTGATCTCCGAATCCAGTGCAGCCGCAAGCCGCA
The DNA here is from genome assembly GCF_003435485.1 of Eisenbergiella massiliensis. Taxonomy (NCBI): domain Bacteria; kingdom Bacillati; phylum Bacillota; class Clostridia; order Lachnospirales; family Lachnospiraceae; genus Eisenbergiella; species Eisenbergiella massiliensis. The sequence goes on along the minus strand of NZ_QVLV01000019.1, from coordinate 110,398 downwards.
GCCTCTGCAGTTCCCCGCCCGACAGAGTAACCGTCTGCCTGTCCAGGGAAAGATATCCCAGCCCCACCTTAAGGAAACGGCTGATCTTGGTTTCCATATCGGTCAGATAATCCCTCACAAATTCCATCTGTTTTTCATCCAGGGACGCATGCAGCTCCCGCACCCAGGCATACAGCCTGTCCAGGGAAAAAAGTGACAGCTGCGGCAGACGGAGCCCCTGCACAGTTACACTCCTGCTCAGCTCACAAAGCCGCTCCCCTCTGCAGTCGGGACACTCCTTCACCTCAAAGTAATCCTCCAGCTGTTTTACGTCCCCGTCCTTATCCGCCAGCCGCCGCCATAATATGGGATATACGCCCTCAAACCTGCCTGCCGCCGTATTCTTAGGCGGCGTAATATGGGGGAAGGCCTGTTTTACTTCATCACTTTCCACTCCATAATAAAGAATTGCCTTTCTTTTATCATCAAACTGTTCCACCAAAGTCCCCGGCTCCACAGGAACCCCATAATGGGAAAATGCCTGGTGAAGCACAGAAAGCTGGTATTTCCCGTACTGCTTTTCCCAGTATTTTACCGCGCCGTCCTCCAAAGACAGCTTCTCATCCACTGTCCGTTCTTTTTTTATGGCATGAATCCTGCCCAGCCCTTCACAGGTTGGGCAGGCGCCTTCCCTGGTATTGAAGGAAAAATATGTGCGTGTTATCTTATCCATACGCCTGCCGCATTTACAGCAATACATGTACACATAAAAGTCATTTCCTTTTTTCTCCGTCTCCTCCCTGCAGCCGGCTGCCGAAATCAGCTCGCCGCAGTAAGGACATCTCCTGCTGCCCAGCTTTTCATAAACCATACGCAAATCCGTATAAATATCCGACATGGTGCCTACCGTGGAACGAGGATTCCTGTTCGCATCCGTCTGGGTAATCACTATTGCCGGGGATGCGCCCCGCACGCGTTCCACCTTCGGCTTATGAATGCCCTGAAAAGCCATGGCTTCCAGATACTGCCTCTGGCATTCATTGTAGAGAACATCGATGAGAAGCGTGGATTTACCGGAACCGGAAAGGCCCGTAAATACCACAAGCTTATTTCTGGGGATGTCCAGCGAAATATTTTTCAGATTGCCTTCGGCGGCGCCGATAATACTGATATCTGACATTTGTTCCTCCTTGGTTGTTGAAGATTTCCAGATTCCTGCTGCCTTTTATTGTTAAATGAAAAGCATTATGTCAAAAATGAACAGTCGGCAATCTTTTCACTTCATTACAATAACGTAATTGTGAGGGTACTGTATAGTTACGTTATTTCATAATAAGATTATGAAGACACAAATGTCAATGCGTAATATCGCAGTTCCTTATCCTATCATCGGTATCGCTTTTGGCATTTTGTCAAAAGGCCTGCATTCTCCGTTCTTTACCTGATAAATCACCTGTGCAGTTTCATGTATCCCCTGCGTTATTTCTTGATAGGGCTGCATACAGATATCTACAATACCAATTTGATAATTTTCTCCATCAAAACGTCCAAGAATAAATTCATCTGTAAATTCAAACCAATGCGCACCAACCCCAAAAGGATGCGCAGCGCAGCTCTCCACAAATTCACGCCATAAAAGCCTTCTGTCTTCCTGTGAAGCAACCCCCTTGATACCTGTGCAAGTCAACCCTCTGTCCAATGCTCCTGCATGATATTCTCCAATCAGCAGCGGACGGTCAACTCCCGCATTTGTTACAAAATTCATATCCGTCAAAGGCTCCAGCAAGTAGCAGTTAAAGGAAAAAACATCCATAAACTGCCAACCGGACAGCATATCAGGATTGTTCATCTTTGACCATCGCAAACCGAGAATTAAATGATTGGGATCCTCTTTCCGGCAGGCATCGCAGGGAATCCTGCAGTATTCGCTTACCAGATATACGGAATATTCCCTAAGATCCTCCCTGGAACCAGGATATTTCTTAATGCAGTCGTCGAAAGGTTCATCCAGACAATCAAAGCCTGCAAAATCAGCCTGCCATGCCTGATTCAGAGAAGCCACTGTTTTATACCGTTCTATCAGAAATTTTTTCAGTCCCTGTCTGCAATAAGTATTAGCCGGGTTGTGAAGCACTTCATTTGCGATGGAGATACCTGCCACAAAATTAAACTGTGGTTCATTTCTAAGAAAATATCCGATCATCCATGAATCCTCTTTCCATTCCCTGAGCACCTTTGCACATTCAGCGCTGCTATCGGCATACTCCGGAGACAATACATCCGGGAAATCACGAAAAATATTTATTTTTGTAGAAGGGAACTCAGGCAGCTGCCGGGTATAAGGTATCTTGCTGCTTCCATTATTCACATTCATTGCCGGACCGTTTCCCTGTGTATTGACTCCGTTAGACATCAAAATATGATGGGCAAGCTCTTCTCCCTTCTCCTTCCATGTTTCACCATATACACGGTACAAATTTGCAGACAGAAAATCAAACTGCTCCATTTTAGTTCCAAACCAGGGATGTTCCCTGCTACAGTAAAAACGATATGTTTCCTCCTTTTCATTCGGGAGCCACTCCAACAATGATTTAACGCCTGTAATATCTCCCATATTCTGTGGTCTTGTACAGCATATCCCAATCGAAAAAAAATCATAGCCATCCGGATCTGTCAAATGCCACCTTCCATCTTTCGTTTTGCATGTAGAGAAAAATCCGCTGCCTTCCTTTAATTTCCGTTTGCTGTCCCCGCCCCATTTATTCCAGCTGGAATTCCCCCAGACGGCAGGACCTTCATTTTTATGCATGGTATCCGCCAGCTGTTCCTGACTGTGTATTTTTCCCGGCCATTCTTTTTCTTTATACTGGCCGAATTTATCTACCATTTTTTTGTCCGGAAGCGGAAAATCCTTCGGTTCTTCATCCGTTAACTCAAAATCTTCAAATATTACATGTACATCATGAAATACCGGCTTTACCCCCAGTTCTATCCTTTCTACTTCCGAAATATCTGTCCTGGTACCGTACATGACTTTTTTCAGCGATCCAGGAGTTTTCCCCAAGCCTCCACGGTTCAGATTAAGCCAGGCCAAATCAAAATATACCTTGGTTTTTAGATTGGGCAGCAATGTAAACCGTATGTGAGCCCGTTCCTCTTTTTCTCCATAGCAGAAAAAGCGAAGTGTCATCGGAAGAGAATGCGTCTCCAGTATGGTAATATATCCGACAATATACCTTTTCCCTGCTGTTGGCACACCCTCTAAGCTGACCCCTCCTCCATTTTTTCCCAATTGTACATCTATTAACTGCTTTGAAGACTGAAAAACTTTTGCATCGTACAAAACAGATTTTGAAAAATCAATACTTCTATCACACCTCATATTCTTGCTTCCTTTCTCATTTTTAAATAAAGAAAGCCGGTGCATCCCCCTCAATGCACCGGCTTCCATAAAATAAACAACCAACAGGCTCAGTCCATATAATTAATCAGCACTCAGTGCATCCTTAATCTCCATTGCCTTATTAAGCTCATCCATTCTCCACTGTACAATAGCTTCTCCATCCAACTCGATGCAGTCCTGAATCATCTGAGCCCATATCTTGTCAAAAGCATCTTCAGAATCAGAATATACCATTTTCCAGCTTGCCTCTACGACACATTCCTTAATAGCATCGATAGTCAGCTGCATCGTATCTTCCGGCTGAGGGCAGAAGTTTACTACATTGTCCAAAGGACTTTCCGCATAAAAAGCATTGTTGTCAACCACCTGATCATAAAATCTGTCATAACCGAAGGTCTCTCTCCACTGTACATAATCTTCATTATCATTATTGACAGCCTTTACTTCATACCACTCCGATATCCCTTTATACTCTCTTGCGCCGTCAGGTCCAAAATATGAGGCAGCATATTTGTCTGAGGTAATGCGATCCTTATCCAGCCAGAGAACTATTTTTTCACCATTAATTTCTACATCTGTCCCATTAATTGCACAGTCAAGGCCATATTCGGTAGGCATTACCAGACCTTCTTCATCATATTCCCACTGAATCCCCTCCGGTCCGCAGTAAATCTCAAAATAGGTATCCGGATCCGCCAGCATATCCACTGCTCGAAGCGCTGCCTCTAAATTTTTACACTTTGCACTTACAACAAGATAGTTATCAATGCCATAAGACTGCAACCATTTCTCAGGATAAAGCTGCTGGCCTTTTATGTATACAGGCAGATATCCGGCCCATCCTGCTGCAGTCCCGCTGGGGATCATGCATGCAAGACTCTTTTCAACCTTCGCCTTCTGAGTTTCTCTGTCGTTATTGATACTGTCAGGATCCATTACCCCTTCACGGTAGCATTCATTATACCATTTCAGCCCTTTATAATACAAACTGTCTTTTCCGGTTTCCAGAATACTGCTGTAAACGCCATTTACCATATCACTCTCAATCAGATAAGGAAGATTGTCGCTTTCATAACCGAACCACTTATTCCAAAGCTGAATATTACCCCAATAGGTGGCATCGCTTCCTGCATTCAGTATGGTCCCCCATGTCTTGGTCCCATCATCAGCCTCCGGCTTTATTTCCATCATCTTCTTCATAACGGGAATCAAATCATCAACTGAATTGATTTCCGGACATCCGGCAGCATAGTATACATCCCAGTTTACTTTGACTGCATCTCTTCCCGTATCTGCCCAAAGTCCATTGTCTTTAGGCAGTTCAAATACACCAACCTGCGTGGGAATTCCATACAACACTCCTTCTCCTGCACTCCGATATTCTCTTGAATAGTTAATTGCAGTCATCAGAGGCGAATCACCCAATACATGAGGAAGCTTTTCCTCTGTAAGATAATCATCCAGATTAAGAACCAGCCCTGCTTCAATCAAAGTATTCAATTTTTCACCGTTTACAAACATGATATCCGGCAGATCCCCACTGGCCAGTATTGCATTTGTCTTTTCTTCAGACCATGCCCATACCTCCGCCTGCAGTCCGCGCTTTGCCAGAATATCTGCCTTATAACCGGTAACCACACCGCTTGCTGTGGAACCGTCAGAAGGGTAAATCGTTACCAGATCCAGTTTCCCGGAAGCTGTCTTTTCCGTCACTCCTTCCGCAGACGCTTCTTCTGACACCGCCTCTGCTGGTGCACTGCCTTCTGCCGTTGTTTCGCTGCTTCCGCACCCAATTGCGGCAACCGCCATCCCGGCTGCAAGAGAAAGCGCTAATAATTTTTTCAATACCTTGTTTTTCATTCCCTGTCCTCCTACTTGTTTTGTGGAGCAAAATGTAATCCCCCCTGTGAGCAGACTATTTTCCTCCCGGTACTTTTTTATACTCTCTGACATTGTGTAATAATCAGCCCTTTACTGCACCAATCATAACTCCCTTAACATAATATTTCTGAATAAAGGGATAGACCAGCATAATCGGTATGATAACAATTGCTGTCAATGTCAGCCGTATACTTGTTGGTTGAATCGTAGAGGCCGTCCCCAGGGCCTCGGCTTCACTGTTTATCTGCTGCGATGCATTCCTGATCTGATTCTGGAATTCAAACAAAAGGAACTGCAGCGTATACAGTTTGGGCTTGGTTACATATAGCTGCGTGGTAAAAAAGTCATTCCAATGGCCTACCGCGCTGAATAATCCGACAGTAGCCAGAATCGGTTTCTGAAGCGGCAGAACAATTCTGATAAAACGGGTCATGTAGCCGGCTCCATCCAGCACCGCCGATTCTTCCAGTTCTGCGGGCATGGACTCCATGGATGTTTTTACCAAAATCATGTTATAGACGCCGACCATACCGGGAAGGATATATATCCAAAATGTATTGAGCAGCCCCAACATTTTATTATTCAGATAAATAGGTATCATTCCCGCAGAAAAATACATAGTAGCCACTACAGCCCGATACCAGAACTTTCTTCCCCACATTTCCTGTTTTGTAAAAAAATAGGCAAGATATGAAGTTGTCAGCATACTCAACCCTGTTCCCAAAACCGTACGGGCTATTGTAACAAAAGTTGCATTCCCCAAATTCTGGACTTTCATTACTTCCTGATAATTTTTCAGCGTCAGCCCCTCCGGATACAGGATAATCCGGCCTAATTCCACCAGCTTCGGATTACTGATTGTACAAATAAACAGATAATAAAACGGGAATATACAAATCAGCACGAATACTGCAAAAATAATTCCGCATACCACATTGTAAGGGATATCTGCCTTTGCTATTTTCTTTTTTAACTGTGTTTCTTTTGCCATTACTCTGTCTCCTCGCCCTAAAATACACTTGTCCCTCTGATCTTTTTAGATGCAAAATTAGCCATGCCAAACAGTGTCAGCGCAACTACAGATTTCATAATTCCCACTGCCACGGAGAAGGAAATCTGCCCTCCTTTGATACCAAGGTTATATACATACAAATCCAGGACCTCAATGTTTTCTTTATTCAGTGCATTACTGAATGCCAGATACTGATCGACTCCTGTATTCAGGAAATTTCCAATTCCCATAATCAGCAGTACAAAATAGGTCGGAATCAGCATGGGAACAGATATGTAACGAATACGCTGCATTCGGCTGGCCCCATCCACCATCGCCGCCTCGTACATTTCCTGGTCAATTCCTGCAATCGCGGCAAAGTATACAATTGCGCTCCATCCCAGACTTTTCCACTGCTGAAGCAGCACCATTTTAATCCAGATATGATCTCCGGAAATCATAAAATTGTTAGGCTCCGTAATCAGCCCTGTATCCATCAGAACGGTGTTTACCAGCCCTCCGGAAGACAAAAAACTGTTTACCAGGGAATAAATAACGACCCAACCGACGAAGTTCGGCAGCGTGGTGGCTGATTGAACAAATTTCTGAAACTTCTTACTGCGCATCTCACTGAGAAATACAGCAAACAACAACGGAAGCGGAGTAAACAGATACCCCAGCAAATGAATGCCAAATGTATTTGTCAGTACACGCACCAGATTACGGCGCATAACCACATTTCCAAATAGCGCGGTAAAATTATCCCAGCCTACAAAAACACAATCCCACACACTCTTTCCGGCCTTATATTGGAAAAAAGCAAAAGACCAGCCCCAAAGAGGCAGATAGTTAAAAATAAAGACAATCACAATCATTGGCAGTGCATACAAAAATAGCTTTATGCCGTTCCGTTTTTTTCTGACAGTATTGCTCAGCGTATCGGCATTCGTTTTAGTAAAATTCTTACCCAATTACGTCTCCTCCCCTTAACATTTTTCTTACTAAAATATTAATTTATCTCCTGCTTTTCCGATAGAAATTTTTCAAGAACATACAAGTAAAATTTTCACCCAATACATCTGTGCCTGTTGTCTTGCGTTTCTGCCCATAAAAAAACCGATTCCAAACGGAACCGGTTTTTCTTTTATAAATATCTGTACTGACCCAAATCCAATGATTGTTCAGCGCTCCTCCTCCATCACATTTCCAGGTGCCTCTCCAGCCTCCATTATGTCCATAATACGCAAATCTGTCAGTTTTTTTTAGGCCAGACATCAATCAGATAGTCATAGATACGGCGGCACACTTCTCTGTTTTTCCCGCCAAGCGGACCTTCTGAAGGATTATGGGCCTCAATTACCACGGGGATTTCACGGTTCAGGGCGGCTGCTCCTGCCAGGATTCTTTCCCATGGAGCTTTCATATAATCCAGTTCAGGCAGCGTGCTGACACAGTTGGCCTTTACATGAAGCATATTCGCATAGTGCAGGGCTTCTGCAAAATAATCCGTACAATCCCCGTTTTCAAAATCTATAAGAGGAGAGTCATTCCATACATCCCAGCAAAGTCCCCATCCAGGTTCATGAATTGCCTTTAAAAAAGCAATGACTTCTTTTGCGGTCTGTCCGCAGTTTTCGAATCCCAGTACCAGCCCTGCTTCTTTTGCCCTTTTGCGGAAAGGTTCAAACATCTCCACTACCTGCATCAGCATGTCTGGGCGCGTTGCAAGTTCTCCTGACCGGGGGCCGCCATATCCCGACTGCCAGCAGTTAAAGCTTCTCACCCAGTTACATTCCAAAACCTCTGATGCGCGGATGACTCCTTCAAGTTTCTCCATTTCCTCCGAAAGACGTTCCTTGCCCGGCAAATTCACTTTGCACAACGAAGAATCAATTACCCCTGTTTTCAATCCGTAAAAATCCAGCGTCCTTTTTAATTCGCGCAACTCTTCTTTTGTTTGCTTCTCTATGGGCCTGCCGTTTATTAAACCTCTGAAATCCACATATTTCATTCCCCATTCTGCAACTAACGGCAATACTTTATAAACATCTTCCCCAAATTCATCCGTCATAATTGTAATATACATACCCTTATTCATCCCTTTTATCCTCCTGCTGTTTTATGGAGCAAAATATGCCCCTGCTGGTGAGCATAAGATTTTCTCCCCCATTTTCAGGTGATATCCAATCGTTCATGCTCAGACTTTACTTTCAATTTCCACTTCCCCCGGACATACCGTCCGATAAAACATGCTGCACGGAATACCCAGTCTGCCAGCATGGCAAGCCAGATACCGATTGCTCCCAGCCCTAAAATAACTCCCAGAATATAACCAAGGCCAACACGGAATGCCCACATGGAAAACGAGATAGTTACCATTACAAACCGTACATCCTTACATGCGCGCAGTGCCGCCGGCAGAACAAAAGCTGCCGGCCACAGTATAATGGCAATTCCATTATGTATCATTACAAGAGAATAGCTCAGCTTCGCCGTTTCCGCGCTTACACTATATAGTGCAAGCAGCCAGTTTAATGACAATAAAATAACTGCATTAAGAATTCCTGAAGCCAGATATGTAATTCTCAGTAATTTTTTTACATAATGGTTTACCTGCTTTAAATCCCCCGCTCCTGCACAGCGTCCCGCCACAGTAAGCATTGCCAATATCATGGGAGAACCGATCAGACAGCCCAGGCTATCCAGATTATTTGCAATGCCATTTGCAGCAATCTGGACTGTTCCAAAGGTTGATACAAAGCTGACCGTCATCAATTTTCCCAGCTGAAAAAATCCATTTTCCAAACCGCTTGGGATTCCTATCCGCAGAATATCCTTAATCACCTCCAGATTAAAATGAAATTTTTCTTTTGACAAATAAATTACATTTTCTTTATTCTTCAATGACAGATATAAAAGGAAACCTCCTGTTCCCCTTGCGAGCAGTGTGGGAAGCGCAACACCTGCCACTCCCATATGCAATCCAAGAATACAAACAGCATTTCCTGTTACATTAATTAAATTGACCAGCAAGGAAACCCGAAAAGTCACCCCGGTATTTCCCATTGCCCGAAATAAAGCGGCGCAGGCATTATACAATCCCATGCAGGGAAAACTGAATGCGGTTATTATAAGATAAAGTATTGCATTTTCCATCACGTCCGCTTCAATATTTCCAAAAAAAAGAGACAGGGCAGGGCGGCGCAGAAAAAACATAAATATCATTAGGAACAAAGAAACCCCGCATGCCATGACAATCAGTTGTTTTGCAGAGCTGCGTGCTTCCTCCGCTTTTCCTGCCCCAAGCATGTGAGAAGTTACGATGACACCTCCGGTTGACAGTGCCGCCAGCACCTGGTTCATCAGATCATTCAGCATATTTACCAGGGATACTCCTGACATTGCCGCTTCGCCCGCCCTGGCTATCATCATTGTATCTGCCATTCCTACCGTAATGGCCAGAATATGTTCAAATATCAGCGGAATGATCAGCCTTTTCAAATCCGCATTACTAAACAGCACCCCTGTCACCACCTAACATTCCAACGGTCAGAATACACCCCCAGTTTCTGTTTTTCATGCTTCATCTCTTTCGTTTTCTTCCCTTTCCCGTTTATTTCCCACGCCTGACGAAGTTTCATCTGTTTTAAAAATTCTTCTTCATCTAAAGGCAGCATTATCTCCTTTCCAAGCCAGTCAGACAGATATGCTGCATTGGACAGGGTCAAAGCATTAATTCCTTCAATCCCCGGCGCCAAAAGCTGCTCGCCATACAGTATAGCCCTGGTAAAATTCCGGAGGATGCCCAAATGCCCTGGCCCTTCTGACTCCGGAACAATTTCCTGATATTTTATCGGTTCATAACAAGTGTTTTCTTCCAGTACATAACAAAGCTCCCTTTCGTCCTTTTCCATGGAATACCATTTCAATATACCGTTTTCTATCACCGCTTTCCCTTTTGTACCGCTTAGTTCAAGCCGGTTCGTACCAGGATACTCCCCTGTGGATGTAATAAATACCGCAGACGCTCCGTTCTCATACTTTGCATAAATCACAGCTTCGTCTTCCACATCAATATCATGATATCTGCCATATTGACAAGAAGCCTGAACACTTACAGGCATTCCCATAATCCACTGCCAGATATCCAGATTATGCGGACATTGGTTCAGCAAAACTCCGCCGCCTTCTCCACTCCAGGTTGCCCGCCAGGTACCGGAGTCATAATAGCTCTGTGTTCGATACCAGTTGGTAATTATCCAAACCATTCGTTTCATCTCGCCAAGCTGACCGGTCTCTACCATATTCTTCAGATGCGCAAAAAGCGGATTGGTCCGCTGATTAAACATAATCCCAAAAACCCGGTCCGACTTATTCGCAGTTTCATTTAATTTGCCGACACTTTTTATATCTACCCCCGCAGGCTTTTCTGATAATACATGAAGGCCTGCTTCCAATGCTTCTATCGCAATTACCGGATGCAGCTTATGAGGTGTTGCGATAAGCACTGCATCCAGTCCGCCGCTGCTGAGCATCTCTTTATAATTCAGATAGGTTTTCACTCCAGGTAATTCTGCTGCTGCCCAGGAAAGCTTCTTTTCATCCACATCACAAATCGCACACAACCGAAGTCCTTCCGCTTTGCCGTCATAAACTGTCTTTGCATGGGCACTGCCCATATTGCCAATGCCAACAATCCCCAGACGTACTTCCTTTTCTATTTCCATATCCAGCCCTTTCTCTCATCGTTTACTGGAAAAATGTTATTTCCTTTACCTCTGTTTTCCGTTTGGATACGGCACGGTGCTTCGAAAGTTCCTGCAAAAATATATCTTCATCCACAGGAATGCTTACCTCCTGCTTCAGCCAGGAAGATAGATGGATTGCATTTGCCAGATTCACCTCATTAATCCCTTCCTGTCCATCAGCAACCAGGGGAGTGCCCCTTAAAATATTTCCTGCAAAAGCATCGATAACCTCCACACGCGCGTTTTTCCCCGGCTCTGTTTCTATCCTTTCATACTCTCCGGAATCCCGATAAAATCCATCCTGTGTTGTAAACATAGTTACCCGTTCATCTTCTTTCAGACGATAACATTCCAGCTTCCCTTTTTCGCATACCAGCTTCCCTTTTGTCAAAAGAATTTCAAATCGATCTGTTCCCGGCAAATCTCCCGTACTGGTGACAAATACACCTGTGGCACCATTGGGGAACTCCATATATACGGTCACATCATCCTCCACCTCAATATTATGCCACTTTCCTTCATGACAAAAAGAGCGAAGCCTGACCGGCATTCCGCAGATCCACTGCAGCAAATCCAGATTATGAGGGCATTGGTTAACCAGTACCCCGCCGCCTTCTCCGTCCCAGGTTCCCCTCCAGTCACCGGAATCATAATAAATCTGCGAACGGTACCAGTCTGTCAGTATCCAGTTTACTCGTTTTATTTCTCCCAATTCCCCACTGCAGACAAGTTCTCTCATTTTTTTGTAAACCGCACCGGTACGCATATTGAACATAAGGGCAAATACGCAGCCTGATTTCTTTGCGGCTTCATTCATCTGCCGGACCTGTTTTGCATACACGCCTGCAGGCTTCTCACATAATACATGTAATCCGTGTTCCAAAGCCCGTATACTTACGGCAGGGTGATCATAATGAGGAATCTCCACCATAACCGCATCGCACAGGCCCGATTCAATAAGGCTCACATCATCATCAAATACTACAATGTCCGTACAGTTTTTCCTGAAATATTCTTTCGCCCACTCCCTCCTGCTTTTTCTCAGGTCCGCGACCGCTGTCAGTACCACGTCATCCGAGACTTCTCCTTCAATAAAACTTTTTACATGGCCGCTTCCCATATTACCGATTCCAATAATCCCCATTCTTACTCTTTTCTGTTCCATAGCTACCCTCCGCTTCAATATTCTTGACATGATCAGAATAGCAAAGCCGGTTTACAAAAAACAGAAATTTTTTCAGGAGACAGGGGTAATTTATTATGGTTATTCGCTGTCTTCTTCTGCTTCCTCCCGATATCTTCTTGGAGACATACTTGTATATTTTCTGAAAACCTTTGAGAAATAATTCGGATCAGAATAACCCGTATATGCAGCAACCTCTGTTATTGAAAGTTCCCTGTTAAGAAGAAGCTGTTTTGCTTTTTCCATACGAACCGCCTCAATATAAGTCGTCATGGTCATTCCCGTTTTTTCTTTAAACAGGGTTGAAAGATAGCTTGTATTCAGGAAAAATACACCTGAAATATCCGCAGCGCTCAGGTTTTCCGAATAATTATTTCGAATATATTCCTTGATGTCTGTAATCAGTTCTTTACGTTCCCCTTTATCCCTGATTTCACATACACAGCGAATCATCTCTTTTAATGAAGCTCTAAGTTCCTCTTCTGTCCGGTACCGGAGTAAATAATCTTTCTCCCTCACATGGCGAAATATAATATCCGTTTCCAGCTCATCCATCTCCTGCTGGGCGAAACGTTCCAATACCATTACTAATTCCATTATGTAGCTTTCAATCATAACAATTCTGTTATTTCTGCTCACAATCAAATCAGGAAGCAGCATTAATTCTCCCCGAATCGCCGTATAATTTCCATTCGGCAGCTGTCTGTAAATTCCTCCCAGAACATGGCGTATTTGATTCAGCTGCTCTTCTTCAGCCTTTTCGTTTTCTTTTCCAAAACTGATTTTAGTAAGAATTTTTCTTTCGGGATAAAAAATTTTGGTTTTTAAAAGCCGTATGCATCTTCTTGCCGCCGCCTTTATTTCCGACTTCGGCAAAATCTCCGACCACGCGGCCGTTCCTTCTTTTTCCCTCAGCATGGCCCATATCTGTGCTGCTGCTTCAAAGAGCCAATGCTCCTCCAGTTCCTCGCCGCTCAGCAAATACACATAACAATCCGTGCAGGAATACTCTCGAAGCCGATATATATTTACCTGTTTCTCCTGATTCAGTATTTCCTGAAGCCCGGAATGAATAATCAGTTCAATTCCGTCAGCTTCTTCTACATAAAAAGCAATGGCAGCCACCTTTTTCCCCTGTGTTGCAGCAGTCATTCCCTCAGCAAGCATTTTTTCTTTCAGCTGCTTACTGATTTCTTCCTCCGTAATTTTATGGACAGTCTTTTCTAAAAGACTTTCTACCTCCGGCACCTTAACCGGCTTCATAATATAATCATCCACTCCCAGACTGATCGCCTGTCTGGCATATTCAAAATCGTCATAAGCGCTTGTGATAATATAATGGATGTTAGAATATTGTTTTCTGGCCTCCCGTATAAAGCTTAACCCATCCATCAAAGGCATCCTGATATCCACAAATACAATCTCCGGCTTTATCTGACCAAGCATCTGAAGTGCTTCCACGCCATTTTCCGCTTCCGCTTCCACATGAAGTCCCAGCCGCTCCCAATTGATCCGGTTGCGCAGGCTTTTCCGAATAAACTTCTCATCGTCAATCAGCATTACTTTATACATCTGCTCTGTCCTCGTTGTTTTCTTTTATATATGGTATTTTAATAGAAATACAGGTTCCGCGTCCCGGTTTACTGAATATTTCAATACTGTATTTTTCGCCATAATACAAACGCAGACGTAAATGAACATTCATAATTCCAAGGGATTTATACTGATTGATATAATCCAGCGGTCGTTCCGTTGTTATTTCCAGCTGTCTGCGCATTTCCTCCAAACGTTCTTCAGAAAATCCAACACCATTATCAAAAATCATGACTGAAATCAAATCTTCTTCCCTTACAATCCTAATCCGGAGCATTCCATCCTTCCAGGTTTCGGACAGCCCATGAGTCAGTGAATTTTCCACCAATGGCTGCAGCATAAATTTCACTATAATGCAATCCAGACATTCCTCATCATAATCATAATAAACTTCAAACCGATCCTGAAAACGTATCTTCAATACCTGAACATAATTGCGAATCTGCTCCATCTCTTCCCGAAGTGTGGTTACATCATTCATTCTGGTATTGTAACGCAGCATATCGCTCATACACTCACTCATCTGAATGACTTCCTCATCCATTCCCTCACTGGCCAGTCCTATGATAGTTTCCATAATATTATGCATAAAATGGGGGTTAATCTGTTGTTGCAGCGCTTTGATTTCAGTCTCCTTTAAAAGTATCTGCTTTGCCTCCACAGTCTCCATCAGGCTGTTGACCTTCTGCATCATTTCATTAAATTCCTGAATCAGAAGGCTGATTTCATCCGATATTTCAGGCTCTATTGTTACATGCAGTTTCCCCTGCTTTACCAGCTTCATTCCCTCGGATAATCTTTTAAAATTAACAGTAATAATATTTAAAAAGCGGTTGGAAATCCGTGCAGTAGCGGCTAAAATCGCCAGAAGCAGTCCAAACAGTACCGGAATCAGTTTATAGTGGTTACGAAACAGCTCTGCTTTTGACATGGCCATACAAATATGCCATCCCGTATTTTCTGAAGTACCATAGGAAATAAGATACTCTTCCGTTTCCAGCACTCCATGTTCCCGGCTGTTGTAAACACTGTCATCCAGTTCAATAATCAGCTTATCCCAAAACAGCATTTTCCCTTCTTCATCAGTAATTGACGTCCCGGCAATCCTGCTGTAATCATGCACAAAGATCTCCTTAAGGTACTTCAAATCCATATCGATTTTTAAGTATCCCACCACATCATTTCCATATAAATCATCAATCCGGTATATAATTGAGTGTATAAAGTCAGGCTCATTCTTGGTTGCTGTCCCTGAAATCAGAATCCTTTCCTTTCCGGTCCAGAGCATCTCCTGATACCATTTTTCATATCGGTAATCCGACACATCTCTTTTAATCAGCAGCGAATATATATTATTATATTTTCCATCTTTATAAAAACTGAGGCGTAAATCTGAACGTGAATTAAAATACAGACTTTCCACCCCGTCCAGCCACTTCAAATCATCCGCTCTGTCAACATCGTTCTTCAAAAATCGAACAATATCTCTGTTGTAAATCAGAGAATAGGCGATATTATCCACATCCCGGAAGTATTGTTCAATCATCGACAGATTGGATTCCATCAGGTTCTTTCCCATCTCCATGGACTGGTTCTTCATGTTGTTCTGTATAATAAAATACTGACAGAAAAAGGTCAGACAATTGGACAGTATGATTATACATATCAGGTACCGCATAAACCGATAGGTAATTGTCTTATTCTTATTCATCCATACACTCCTGTGTATTGCACTCCTGTGTATTGCACTCCTGGGTATCCGGGAATTTTAATGCCGCCCTGATATTGTCCATACATTTCTGCAGATCCTGTTCCTGAAGCAGATAGAAAGCAATCTCATCCTCCATAATATCTATCGCCTCCGCGTACCCCATATTAGCCGGTACACTACTAACCTCACCTTCCACAAAGAAATACTCCAAATGTTCCGGCTGTGTCATGGAATCTAAATATAATTTACGTATTTCCTCTGAATTCCACGCCGGAATATAACCCCGCTGCGCCAGAAGAGCCGCTCCCTCAGCCCCTGCAATAAACTGTATGAATGCATAAGCCTCGTCTTTATGCGCAGTGGATGCCGTCATAGCCACCACTGCCGCATCGGATATGCTGTAAAAAGGTTCCTCCTCCCAACGGGGCATAGGGGCAATATCATAAGAAATATCCAGTTTTTTCTCTAAAATAAGTTCATTCAAAATTGCAGCAGACCAGTCACCGGAAAAAAACATCCCCGTATTCCCTTCCAGAAAGATTTCTTCCCCGCTTATTCCCGAATTTCCTGTCCTATCCTTATAGGGTACCTGGGCTTTTAAATCATAGGTCAGTTCATAACACCACTTGGCCGCTTCCATAAACAACTGCAGTTCTTTTTCATTCAGCGGGTTATTCGCCCCCGCCGTACGGGCCGGCACTCTCCACCATTTATTATCCGGTGCATAACTCAGGGAGCCATAAATCCTGTTCAATCCTACCTGCCCGGTAAGTCTCTCAGCCGTCTGTGCGTAATCTGACCAGGTCCAACCGCTTTGAGGATAGGGAATTCCTCTTTGATCAAATAAATCTTTATTATAATAAACCGCCCATTTACTTTTCCGATAGGGACGCATATATGAGATGTATTTTTCATCCTCCCCCTGATACCAGGTTTCATAGCATTCCTCTGTATTTTCAAGCCATGGGGCCAGATCTTGCAGCACATCCTTCTCAATCCAGACAACCGGTTCCGAAATATTGGAAAAAAGGACCACATCCCCGGTCTGCATCCCTTTCTTAATTCCCATCATCTGCTGTGAATACTCTGAGACAGGAAGAATGTTCATATTGATTGAAATATCAGCATTTTCTTTCATAAATGCTTCCGAAAGGATTCTAAGATTCTCCTCTTCATCTTCCCAGGCAAAGACTTCCAATGTTACTGTTCCGTCTGCAACCGCGTCTTCTTTCTGTATATAATACTGTGCCTTCTCATTGTTTTCGCATCCTGTCAGCAGAAGCAGAAATATCAGGAAAAAAATACCGTATATCCTCTTCATTATTTCAACCTTTCCCACCAAATCTCTCAGACAAAATAATATAAGCATCCTGTGGTTCAATCTGCCTGAGCATAATTTGCTGCTCTAACTCTTCCATCAGTCCGCCCTGAACTCCGGCATCCAATGCCCTGTTATCATCTCCCGTAATCTGTCCTGTAGATATACTGTGTTGTTCTGCAAATTCTATCAACCTTGCCATTTCCAGCTGGGTTTCATTAAACCCGGGAAGGAGCGCATTCCGCACCTTAACAGATGCAGGCATCCCCCTCTCCGCATTCAAAATTTGATTTGCTTCCATATCGTTAATCAGGAAATCAATCAACCTGGCTGCTGCTTCCTTATGTTCAGAGATAGAAGACATACATATATGCATCCCCGGCCTTATCTCCATACCACCGACATCCTCCATGCCGGGCAGCGGCAAAAGCTCCAATCTATATTTGCTTTTTTCAGACCTTTGCTCAAACTGATTGGAATAGAGAAAACTTACCACATATTCCGGCTGCGTTTCTTCCGCATCCGGCTGTTTCCGCAACATATAGGTAGCAATATAAGGAGGAATCAGGCCTTCTTCTTCCCAACGTAACCACATACGATAATAATCCACATATGTATTCTTTGAAAAACCGATTTCAGCTTTCCCTGATCCCGTAAATTTTGTTTCTCCCCTCTGCAGACAGAAATACTCAAAGGTAAAATCTCGATCAAAAACATGTCCCGCAACCGGAGCAATTCCGTTCTCTTTTATTTTTATTAAATCTGCCTCCAATGCCTCCCAAGATTTATATCCCTCTTCCGGTATTTCCAGATTGGCCTTCCTGAAACACTCCGGGATAACCATCATGCATTTTACATTACATCCCAAAGAGATTCCGTATAGCTTTCCATCTATCATTCCTGTTTCCAGAAGACTCTTTGAAATATCTTCAATAGAAATCAGCCCTCTGTCCACATATACTTCCAGTGGTTCTATCAGACCCGCATGCAGCAGATTATTATTGGCGCCCACATATCCCTGCCATACGTCAGGCATATACCCGGTTTCTACAAAAATATCCATATTTTCGTAATAGGTCTCAAAAGGAAGACTGACTGTCTGAACCAGAATATCCGGATTTTTTTCCATAAAAAGGGCAACGGCTTCTCTGGTCTTATCGTTGCGTGCCTGTTCTCCCCACCATGCAAAGCGTATTACTATCGGTTCCTCCTGTTCCCGGATTCCATCATTGCTTTCATTTCCATTTTTAATTGTGCCGCAGCCTCCTGCAAAAAGCATCAGCAGGCACAGACTCAATAAACATATACCTTTTCTTTTCCCCATATGTTCCTTCTCTGACCCTTTCCGGGATTTTAACTGATGCCTTTGCCGATTCTTCATTCAGACAGGAAGCCCGCCGATTCTGGTACATACACTCCCCTTATATCCTGTTCCCACACATACTGCCTCTTTCTCATATATTCCCCATGACAGATGTGTATAATTGTAATCCTTATTGATAATCAGCCTGCTCTCTCCCAGCACATCATCTTCAAGAACGACAAAGTGATCAATATTCACATAGCTGTTAAAGGAATCTCTCGAATTTTTCCCTGTAACCTCGATTCGGAGCGTATGTTTTCCCTTCTCCAGATCCTGAGCCGAATAAACACAACGGCTATAAAATTTTTCATAATACCGCGGATTCTTCATTCCCTGTGGAAATCCAAGTTCCAAATTTTCCCTTACCAGGTTTCCGTCAAGATAAACCTTTGCTGTTCCGCAGATACTGTCCAGACTGGAATACCATTGGATTCCGGTTCCCCGGAAGGTAAATTCACAGCTGTCTCCTGCAGTCTTTGATACCATTTCCACTCCATCCAATCCCCGGTTATGAATATCTGTCTCATGCCAATTCCCCGTGTAGATCACTGCTGCATTTCGGCTGCTGATTATATTCTCCGCCTTTATTTGTGTCTGCATTCTTACCGAATCTTTTCCGTCAGAATATACCTGAAACATTCCGTTTTCATTGCCGACAGCAGCATAGTATATATGAAATTTCATGGAAGCAAAATCACGGGTTCCTCGGTCACAAATATCATACTTGCCATAAACAGAAGTATCTTTTTCATCAAATCTCCATTCTCTGTCGGGAACCGCTATTTGCTTGTTAATTCCGCCAGGGTAATGTTTTGATGTTCTTCCTTCAAGACGGCCGATATGCCATTCCGGATAAACACTCCAGTATCCTTTCCGTTTCCACGATAAAGTTTCCGATTCTTTCGGTACCAGATAGGAAATTCCCACCTCATCATAGCCCCCGCTTTGTCCACAGATACTTCCTGTCTGCGCCACTCTTCTGGGACTGCTGTACGGCATATCCACAAACTCATACTCCGTCTTCATTAAGCCTTCCGCATCCAGCCGTATATCAAAACGGACCTGAACCTGGTCATATGCTCCGTCCAGAATAATATGTACACAACCTGATTCCTCATTCACCTGCATGGACGCAAGAGACCATTTCCCAAGATGCAGCCCCGTCAGATGCAGATACGGCCCTCCGCATACCACCACCTGGTTTTTCCATACACCTTCCTGAATCATACCGTTTTCCCTTGAAAAACGAATCTCATAATCCTTGCCCGCCACACGTATATATTGTTCTTCATACTGAATTTCCGGACATTTACCGCTCATACCGGGCAATAAATAATCTGTTCCTCCGATTACAAATAACGCCTCATCCAGCAGATTTCCAAGCTTATCCGTAAAGGTTACTTCCAGTTTTTCTCCTTTTTTAAAAGAAATTGGAAAAACCAATATGCCTTCCCCAAACGGCCGCACATCCGGCCCAAACATACTTTCCTTCTCTTTATCTGTTTTCCAGTCAATCCGGATCTCGTTCAGATTGCTATGTAAAAAACGGTTTCTGACTGCAACAGAAACTTTTCCTCCGCATTCTGCCGCCTTTTCTTCAAGTAATATAGGAGAATAAGCCTTTCTTACATGCCAGAATTCCGGTTTTTTTCTCCTCCAGCCATCAATGATCCCCCAGGCCGGACCAGTCAATGAATCCTCTGACTTTTTAGTATCGTCAACCCCTGCCCAAATTGCTGCTCCCAGTGCACCATCCGTATCCCAGATCTTTTTCCAAAAAAGATCCAGGCGCTCTCCCCAAAAATCACGTATACCAGCTTCTCTTCCCAAATCCTGGGATTCCATCGCAGGAACGTGTATGCTTTCATCATGTATGACCGGAACATCTGCAGGCATGCATACAGTTCGTCCCATTGCATCCTGCCTTGCTGAAAAATCGCTGTCAAAAGCCACATAATGAGCACTCCATACGTCAGCCTGCTCATCATCCTCAAACTGTCCTGCCGGGAAACTGAATATAGTCAGCCTCTGTGTATCGGCCGCATGCGCATATCGAATTAACTGGGTAAAATTATCTCCCCAAACACATTCATTTGCCAGGGACCATAATAAAATACAGGGATGTGAATAATCCCGTTCAATCATTTCTGTAAAACACTGCAGAAATAGTTCCTTATATTCGGGATCATTCTGGAGCTGTCTGCATGCATACCCCAGAAAGCAAATAGAAGCTTCATCCTCTACATAAATGCCATATTCATCACAAAAATCAAGGAAATCAGGCCTGGGAGGATAATGGCTGGTTCGTATGAAATTCACATTTGCTTCCTTAAACAGTTTCACATCCTGTTCCACCAATTCATGCGTTACAACCCGATCTGTCAGCGGATAAGTATCATGCCTGTTTACCCCGTGGAGCTTAATACGATCCCCGTTTACATAAACCTCTTTTCCCTTTTTTTCAATCTGTCTGAATCCGATTTTTTTAGTTACAGTTTCTGTCACATGTCCAGCATAAATCAGTTCCGCAATAAGGATATATAAATTGGGATGTTCACAATCCCATTTTTCAGGATGCTTTACCCATACGGAGAAATCTATTTCCTTATCCGTTTCCGTTTTTATAGTTCCCAGCTGAATGCGGCTTCCATCCGCCTTTTCCAGCTGCAGTCGCACTTCATCAGGAGCCCCTGCAAAAGATAAGTGTACTGTAAGCGCTGCATCTGTAAAGCTCCGGTCAAATACCGTATCACAATGCATTCTGGTTAAATGTACCTCAGGCACTGCATATATGGTAACATCCCTGATCAGGCCGCCATAATTAAATATGCTGATTTCTCCGGCTTTATCTTCCATAATCACGCTGAGCCGGCAGGTTTCCCCTGCTTTTGCATATTCGGTAATCTCACAGTCCCAGCTGACAAAACCGCCGTAATGTTTTTTTATAAAATGGCCATTTAAATATACTTCGGCAAGTCCGTTAGCTCCGTCAAAACGTATAAAAATCCTCTGTCCCTTCCAATCGTCAGGAATCGTGATACAGCGGGAGTAAGCATACCTTCCTTGTATCTGATGCAGCGCCGGCTGTACCGGGACAGATACCGATTCCCACCCTCCTGTATAATCACCTGATATGATTTCATTTTCATCCACACCTTTTTTAAGTTTCCATCCCTCTCCATTCAGCAGGATAACAGGGCTTTCCACACCTCTCACTTGCCTGGGAAGCGGATTTAATACCGGGCGGGATTTCAAACAACATTGTCTTTCCATAATAATATCTCCTTCTCACCATTCCACATATGTAGCAGCATCAGGATTCAGTTTTACTCTTAAAACAATTCCCGGATAGACAAAGGCACCGCAGTCAATTTCATCGCCTCGCCTTACAAATTCACATACCCATTCCCCATCACGGGTAAAATGTCCTTCTTCAATTGTCAAAGCCGATAATTCTGTTGCAGCACGGCTGTAAAGGGTTCTTCCCGGGAAAGGATCCTCAGGATCGGTTCTTTTCAAAAAACGGGCAGTAAATCCCACGCCGGCTATATAGTATTCACTTGGAGATGCTTCATAAATAACAGCCCTTCCTCTTTGATTAAAAGCATCCGGATTTTCGGCCAGCTTCCCACATACCCTCAGGTTTTTTCCAAGCGGCCTGCCCTTTTCATTAAGTGTGGTAAAGTAAAAGGTGATATGATAAAGTTTTCTCTTTACATAAGCCAGTTTCTGAAACTCTTCCTGGGTCACACAGAAAATTTTTTCTGTACCTCCGTATTTTTGAAGCATGGGTGACATGGATCTGATAATTTCCATAGTATCAGCTACCTTTTGGGAAGCCTCTGTCAGCCGTCCATTTCCATCCAGCGTACTTTCCGCCCCAAATCCACAGATTCCGATTGCATTGTAATCTGCCGCAGCATGAATATGATTAATCGCAAAGCCTTCCCCCCCTGTTCCGGTTTCCGGAATGAACAATGGATTTCCAAGCCTTGCGTGGGATTCGCAGGTGGCAAGGTAACCACTCTTATGTTCCTGATAAATATCAGCGCCAAAGGCCGCGATACTGGGAGCGCCTTTCTGCCAGATTTCAAGCACTCTTCCCACAGGTGCTCCGGACGAATAGCTTTGTCCGCCGATTTGCTGACGTACCTCGCCCACAATGGTATTCATGCAAAGCGGAAGCGCAGGGTAAAGCGCTTTGCCTGCAGACGCGATTTTCTCAATTGCTTTTGCAAAATACCAGGAAGAAAATGCCTCATGAGCATAACGTCCGAAGCGGTCATACCATGAGTTGCCGTTTTGGGAAGCATCTGAACCTTCCAATTCTACTCCGTTCAATTCTTCAGGAACTCCTTTATCGAAATCCTCCTGCGCTTTTTTAGAATAACAACGGTCAATGGGATAATACCCAACCTCATTTTCCACCTGTACCGCCAAAACGGTTCTCTCTGCTTCATCCTCTGCTTTGATACAGCTAATCAATTCCATAAACGCTCTTTTATCTGCCTCAATAGTCTCTTCACAATGTACTGACATCATCGGGACCACGCCGCCGTCCGGCCCTACTGCAAGCCGAAAACGGGCAGTATCCTTTTTTGCCCATTCCGGCATATAAGTCAGGTCTGCATTCTTACTGAAACCAAACCAAAGTATAATAAGATACAATTCATTCTCCCGCACTTTTTTTATCAGTGTCCTCACCATGTTCAGATCAAAGCGCCCCTCTTCCGGTTCAATCTGATACCAGTAAACAGGTACCTCCAAGGTATTTCCATGATACTGCTTTACCGCAGAAATACTCCGATCAATCATTTCCCAGCAGCCATTGCTGGAATTGTGCGCCTGAAGCCCCAACACATAAACTGGTTTTCCAGTTTTGTCTTTAAATATTGTTTCCATAACACCCTCCCTGTTCTTCCAATAGCTTCCATACGATCATGCTGTATTAAACTCTGTGCTTTTCCTCACTCAATACCTTCCATAGTTCTGTATTGCCGCCATCACCGTACGAAGACTTGTCAGCAAAGAACCATTATTAATGGAACCTGCGGTTGCGAAATTCAGTCCTCTGGCATCATTTTCTTTCGCAGCCTCGCAGTCACGGCGAACCTCTTCGATAATCTTATCCTGATTGTTACGCATAAATGTGAACGGCGCCAGCTGACCATCTATCCGGGTATTCGGCATATGACGGCGAATCTCCTGTACTGTGACAGTTGGGCCGAAATTGCATCCGGTTAATTTAAAATCAGCGAGCAATGGAATCAGATGCCCCATTGCCGAATCTGAATGCTGATACCTCTCATCTTCAATATTTGGGGATGTTTTTGCAAAAACCTTTTTTAGAATCGGATATCCGAATTTTTTATACATTTCCGGTGTCATCAAATATGAATTATCATCTGCAAATGAAAAACCATGTTCAAAATTATCATCACTGCGGCCAGACTCATGAATGAACAACTCGATATATGCAAGTATCACATCCCCAATTACATCCGCAAACCTGGTAAATAACTCGGGTTCATCGTAATACAGATAAAGTAATTCCTCCGTACCAAATACGGAAGTGGCCAGAGTAACCGGCCCGCGTACATGCACATACTGCTGCGGTCGTTTACCATACAGCTCATACACAGCCCTGCACCGCTGGTCCCAGTCGGCAGGAAGGACAAAGGAACGAAACTTTTCCGGATCCTTTAACATGTTTTCTACTTCATCCAGCTTTTTAGCCAGGGCCTCTTCCCCTTTTAGAGTACCATTCAGCCAAAGAGTCCCCCCCTCAAATATATATTTGCCGCCAAACACTTCACCAATCTGTCTGTATTCCGGTATTGTCACATTCGGTTTTTCAGATTCCGGAGATGGCTTGATTTCCGGAAGCATAGGCCTTCCCACAATCTTAACTGCTTTCTCATTATATCTGCAGTTCAGTTCATATCTTCTTTCCGGTGGGATATATCCCCACTGATCCCCCGGTTCTCCCAATTCCGCAAATACACACTCTCCGCTCATGCGGATTCCCAAAGCTACTTGCGCCGCATTTTTAGAAAAACAGTTTTCCTCATGTGCATGTTCTTCGTCTCTCCAAAACTGTTCTATATCAAGATCCAGCATACTTTCCCTCCTTTTTATTATTGATGTCAATCCAAATACTTTCTTAAAACCTCCATGGTCGCACGAACTCCTTCTTCAAAATCATCCGCACTGCCCTCAAGCACAATTGGCCCATCATATTCCCCTTTCTTCAATGCATCAAAGAAAAGTGTATAATCACAGGCATCCGATAATATCATAAAATCACGTCGGACAGTTTAACGATATCAGTTCTGTTTACATCCACAGCAACGCCAAATTTCATATAAATCCTCCTATCGTAAAAATATGTTTATAATCAATATAACTAAATACATTTATTAATAATAGGAATCTTTCAAGAAGATACAGGTAGATTTTTTAGTGATGAAATCGGCACTTTGGCACATTCTGTGCATCTTCGCTATCCCAGGCTATATTTGTTCTTTTTTGCGATATCATTCTAGCATAAGGAACAGCTTTCATTGTCTTCCATTTCCTGGATTTTGCTTATCCGCATCTTAAGTGTCCGGCCCCGAATCCGGCCTTTAGATGTAAACTTATTTACTCCATATATAAAAAAATCCGGCGGCCCATCAGGCCTGCCGGATTTTTTATATGTATTTCAAATATTGCCTTCCCTCCCGGAAAGCGCCGCCATTTTTCCACTCATAAACCTGCCCATCCTCAATGAGAAAAGATAACACAGCTCCATCTGCACCTTTTGAAGAAAGCTGTGGCAGATAACAAAGCCTTTTCCATTGATATTCTCCGCCAGCCCATATCCCACGGTTCTAGGATCCGCCTTATATTCCGCAGGAAAAGGGAACGGAGCCGAGGATTTCGTCCGCGTAAGCGGCGGATGGAGAATATGGAAGGTTATCCCCTCTTTTTCATATTCCAGGCTCAGACACTTAGCCAGCGCCTCCACTGCGCCTTTGCTGGATGCATAGGGACTGATATTCGCAAACCCCATCACCCCTACGCCTGAGCTTGTAAATACCACCCTTCCGCAGTGCTGTGCCCTCATGTAAGGAAGCACTGCCCGGGACAGCCGCAGCGCGCCAAAATAGTTCACGTCAAACACTTCCTGATAAACCTCATCAGCCGTGTCGGCCATGGAATCAAAGGTACACCGGCAGGCATTATGGATCGCAATATCGATGGTCTGAAAGGAAGCTACGATCCGGTTCACCGTTTCGACAACGCCGCCTGCGTCCCTCATATCACAGATACAGTCAAGCAGCCTGCCGGGATACTCCTTTTTCAATTCCCTCAGATTGTCATTTTCCAGATCCAGCACTGCAACGCAGTCCCCGTTTTGAAGGAATTTCTCCGCCATAAAATACCCAATTCCCTGATTTCCCCCTGTCAAAATTATGTTTGCCATTCAGACGCCTCCCATTTCTTTGAAAAATTCCGTGATATGTTCCTCTGCCTTTTCAAGGAAAAGCTTTTTCTTAGCTTCCGTCAGTTCTCCTCCCAACAGGTATCGCTGGAAAAAAAGATAAATCGGCGCGTAATATTTCAGCGCCAGATATTCACCGTCCGCCGCCGGAATACATTTTTTCTCAATTAATGCATTAAATATCCTTTCCTGAAACCTCAGCGGTTCTTCGAAAATCCATTTATCATATGCCTGCCTCATAGCCTCGCTGCCGCTGCGCTCCATATGCAGGAGCCTGATATAGCGATTGCAGAAATCATCCATCAGATAGTCATGGAAAAATACCTCCGCTGCCGCGCCGCCGGATATACCGCTCCCGCCCTCTCCCTGCAGCTGCGCAACTGCGTCGTCCAGCCGCTGCATCAGCCCTCCCGCAATCATTTCAAACCGATTTCCCAGCTCCTCCAAAATAGCCCGCTTATTCGTAAAATGATAATAAACAGAGCTTTCTTTAATATGTACCTGCCCGCAGATATCCCTTATGGATACAGCGCTGAAGCCATACTGAGAAAAAAGCTGCAATGAAATATCCAGAATCCGTTCCTTTGTACTGTCTGCCGCCATCCTTCCCCCTCCTCTAACAACTGTTAGGTGCATTATATCTAACATTCGTTAGGCTGTCAACAAAAAGTATAACTATTCCCTTTCATTTATGACAAAATTATGATAAACTTAACCAACACCGGCGGCCGGATAATATGTGTAAATCCTATCTGCCAAAATCACCTTTTCTTCCTCTTATCAAATTAATTTATCTGTCCAGTCGGACAACATTTCATTTTATTCTTTATTTTCACTATAAATTTAAAACAAAAGAAAAAGTAAGAATCGGTTGTCCGGTGTCGGATTTTCAGTTATAATTGAATGGAAGATAGACATTTACACATGGCTTACAGGAAAAGGAGGCCGTGTGCAGCAAGAACAAAAAAAGTCTGAACCACAGACGGAGTCCAGGAATCTTCATCATGAGGATCTGGCCCTGAAGACCGCCGCGCAGTATTTTGGCGAGGAACTGATGCCTCTGCTCGGAATTACCGGCAAAGCCAAATATGTTGCCCCAACCGAACTGATAAAGCTTGAGGCGCGGCAGATGTACCAGGATTTCAACTATGTATCGGCAGATAATACCTGGATCCATCTGGAATTTGAAAGTGATTCCATCACAACAGAGGATCTCAGACGCTTCCGGGAATACGAAGCAACCACCAGCCGTACCTATCAAGTCCAGGTCATCACCTATGTTATCTGCTCTTCTCAGGTCAGAAAACCGATAACAAAGCTGACAGAGGGCATCAGCATCTACCGGATAAAAGCCGTCCGTCTGAAGGGCCGGAATTCGGATCGGCTATTCGCTCTTCTGGAGGCAAAAGAAAAGCAGGGAGTTCCTCTTGAGAAAGAGGATTTGGTCCCGCTGCTTTTAAGCCCTCTGATGTCCGGACGTCTGACGATTGGAGAAAGAATCGTAAAAAGCCTGCATTTTCTCCAATCCTCCCCAAATGCCGTAACGAAAACGGAACTGGAAAAAATGCAGGCCGTAATGTATACGTTGGCGCTTAAATTCTTAAGCAAAAAGGATTTAGGCAAAGTAAAGGAGATGATATTTATGACTGAACTGGGACAGATGCTGGTCGATGATGGAATTGAAATAGGGCTGAAAAGAGGGCTCTCCCAAGGGGAAAGAAAGATTGTTTCCCTTATAAGAAAGAAGTTTTCAAAAGGCCTCACCATTTCCGCCATATCCGAAGAATTGGAACTGGACGGCACTTACGTCGAAAAAGTAATATCCCTGATATCCGAAGATGCCTCAAGAAACGATCTGGAAATAGCCGAAATCCTGATCAGCCAGAACTGATGAAACAAGAACGTCAAACAGCGGCTGCCCGCATGGACAGCCGCCGTTTTCCATAATACCAGTCATTCTTTTATGCCCGCCCTATTCTTCTCCGCTCACAGTATCATAAGGCCAGTCCATAATTCCTCCAAAATCATAAATCTGCGTATATCCTGCCTCCACCAGCTTTTTCGCCGCCTGGGCGCTGCGGTTGCCGCTCCTGCAGTATACCAGGATCTCCTTATCTGTATCCGGCAGCTGCTCCGGCTTACCGTTTCCGATGGTTTCATTGGGAATCAGGATAGCCCCCGGGATATGGCTTTCATCGTATTCTGCCTGTGTCCTCACATCCAGGATGATAATATCATCTCCCGAATCCATCCTCTTCTTTGCATCCTCTGCTGATATTTTATGATATTCCGCCCGCATTGTATCCTCCTGTTCTGTCTGCCCACTCTCACCCGGCAGCGCGCCCTGTCCTGCTTCCATGCCCTGTCCTGCTTCCATGCCCTGTTCCGCCTCCATACCCTGTTCTGCCTGCACGCCCTCCGCCAATTGCTGCGTTTCCACCGTTCCGCTCTGCTTCCCGGCAGCTGCGCATGCAGTAAGCGTCCCCGCAATCACACCTGCTGTTATAATACCCGCCAGCCTTTTTTTCATTCTTTTCTTCATGCATTTCCTCCGTTTGCTGTACCGGTTAACCTGTTATACTGTAATTATATTAATTACAGTTATATTTGTCAACCCTTTCTTTTTCCAGGCAAAACTATAAGTAATAGTTCAGCCTTCGGCTGAACTGTTACTGCATCCGCCCATTATAAGTCGCCTTCGGCGAGGGGCGGATACTGCTGTCACCACGTTTTCGCACGGTTTGCGCAGTAAATGCGCAAATCAGCCTGAACTGTTACAACTATAACCATATTTCCGTAACTTTTCCATTCCTTCACAGTTACTGCCAAAAATGATATACTTCAGACAGAAACCTGCTGCTGCAAAATATTTTTAACCGGCCCTTTTTAATATTACTTTCATTATTCCCATGCATAATTAAAATAAGCATATACATCTGACACCATTAATAAAAAAAAGGAGGCTCCCATGCGCTTACTGGTTGCAGAAGACGAAAAGGATCTGAACGATGTCATCACAAAAACTCTGATTAAAAACCACTACTCTGTGGATTCCTGCCAAAACGGCCGGGAAGCCCTTGACTGCCTGGCCATGGCTGAATACGACGCCATAATTCTGGATATCATGATGCCCGGGATAAACGGGCTGGAAGTGCTGAAGAAGCTGCGAAGCGCAGGAAATAAAACACCCGTGCTCCTGCTGACCGCGCTGGACAGCGTGCCCGACCGTGTAGCCGGACTGGATGGCGGCGCGGATGATTACCTGGTAAAGCCCTTTGCCTTCGAAGAGCTGCTGGCGCGCATCCGTGCCATGCTGCGCCGTGAAGGCGGCCGACCGGACAACTGCTACCGGATTGCCGACCTTGTTGTGGACTGTGATGCCAGGACCGCGGCCCGCGGCAACGTGCAGATCACCCTATCCTCCAAGGAATTCTCCATCCTTGAATATCTGATCTGCAATCAGGGCATTGTCCTGACCCGTGAAAAAATAGAACAGCATATATGGAATTACGATTACGAAGGCGGCTCCAACGTAGTGGATGTCTACATCCGCTATCTGCGCAAAAAAATAGACGACGGCTTCTCCCCCAAGCTCATCCATACGGTCCGGGGCGTGGGCTACGTACTGAAGGAAGCTTAAAACGAAGCCGCCAGCGAAAGGGATACGATGAAAAATTTATCCATAAAGCTTAAAATCACACTCTGGTATACCGTCTTTATGACCATCCTCATAATCGTCATACTCTGGCTTCTTTTTTCTATCAGCAGCAGCCAGGTGCTTTCCAATGCCCAGCTGCGGCTGAAGGATACGGTAACCAGAAGCTTTCATGAAATAGAATATGAGGACGGCGTCCTTGAATTTGACAAGGATATCAATTTTCTGGGAGAAGGCATCTATATTTCCGTTTACAGCGCGCAGGGCGCTCTGCTGTATGGCCGAACGCCTTCTTTATTCCACGGCGCCCCCATGCTTATCATGGATGAAATCCAGCAGGTGACCTCCGGCCAGAATCTCTGGTATGTCTACGATTACTGCCAGAAAATTGACGGCTACGGCAATCTGTGGGTACGCGGCATCGCCTCCCAGACACAGACGGATGCCGCCCTCCATATCCTGGTGCGGCTGGCGCTTATTTTCCTGCCGTTTTTCGTTCTCTGCATCGCGGCGGGCGGCTACCTGATCATCCGCAAAACCCTTGCCCCCCTGGCCGACATGACTGAGACTGCCCGGCAGATCAGCGAAGGGAACGACCTCTCCCGAAGGATAAGGGTAGGGGAAGGAAAGGATGAGGTCCACAAAATGGCCCATACCTTCGACCGTATGATGGATAAGCTCCAGGCCTCCTTTGAAAATGAAAAACAGTTTACCTCGGATGTCTCCCACGAGCTCCGCACCCCCGTAGCCGTCATCCTCTCCCAATGCGAATATGCCTCCCGGGAAGATACCACCCCGGAGGAAACCAGAGGCTGCATCCGCGCCATAACGAACCAGGCCCGCAAAATGTCCAACCTGATTTCCCAGCTCCTCACCCTGGCCCGCGCAGACAGCGGAAAGCAGCAGCTCCATCCCGAAATCCTGAACCTGAGCGAGCTGGCCGAAATCATAACAGAAGAACAGCGCAGCCTTGCTGCTGCAAGAAACATCACGCTGGAAACCGATATCCAGCCCGATATCCTGTTTTGCGGAGATGAAACCATGATGATGCGCCTTTTTATCAATCTGATTTCCAATAGCATCACCTATGGACGGCAGAACGGCCATACGCTCATTACCCTTTCCTCCGGCAGCGGATACATTACCGGCTCTGTTGCCGATGACGGAATCGGCATTGAAAAGGATAAGCTGGATAAAATATGGAACCGTTTTTATCAGGTAGATTCCGCTAGAAGCTCCGGGGAACGGCAGGGTTCCGGCCTGGGGCTTCCCATGGTCAAATGGATCACGCAGGCTCACAAGGGCACAATTTCCGTGGAAAGCAGTCCCGGAGAAGGCACCCGATTCACGTTTACATTTCCCGCGCAGCCAAGAAATGCGGAAAAGTAACGTCTCCCCATAGCCGAACAGACAGGGGACGGCACGAAGATGTGCCGCCCCCTGTCCAGCTCCTGTCTGCCCCATGTTTTTCACCCGGCGCATTTACATCTGGTGTATTCCCCTCTGCCGCTTTATCCCATAATCAGGGAAATGAGCTTCGGTATCACCCCCACCAGCAACGGCACAATCACCGGAAGCAGCCATGTAAGGTTCCTCACCAGCCAGTTTCCTTCGCCCCGTTTCAGATAGCCTGCCTCTTTTTTATAATATTCCCCCTTCTTTTCATCATCAAAATACATATCATAGGCGGGGAACTGAAATAGCGCCACTACAAGCAGGCCGCTTAAGGTCGCCAGAAAAATCAAAGCGCCGTTCTCCCATCCGCCCATCAGGGCGATCGCATAAAAGCATGGCCAGAACATATACCACAGCGACTGAAACCATATCCTGCGCAAAATCCTTTTATTCGCCTTTACCTCCTCCGGCTTTGCCACCTCCACCGTTTTCCTGTAATCCTCATAAAGCCGCCTGCATTCATTACAGGTTTCCAGATGCTCCTCTATCACCGCCGATGTTTCCGGCGAAGTCAGTTCCTCCGAATAGTTAGGCAGCAAATCCTGTACAATATTACAAATAACCTCTTTCATACTTCAGCACTCCTTTCCCGGCCGGCCGTTTTCCGCTTCCTCAAGATACCGGATCAGCCTGCATTTGTCCCGCATAAAGGTCACACGCGCCCAGTTTTCTGTTCTTTGCAGCACGGTACCGATTTCCCGAAAGGAAAGCTCATTGACCAGCCGAAGCGTCATCAGCGAACGATGCGGCTCCTCCAGGGCATTTATATACGAAAAAACCCTGGCCGCCTGTTCTCTCTTCTCATACTGCTCCGCCACATCCGCGCCGCCATGCGCCATTTCCTTCCAGTCCTCCCGCAGTTCCTCTGTTGCCGGATTTGCCCGCAGCCAGTGAAAATACTCGTGCCTGGCAATGGTAAAAATCCAGGTTTTTACCGGGCAGCTTCCCCGAAACCCCCGAATCCCTGAAATCACCTTCAGAAAAGTACTCTGACAGAGATCCTCTGCAACATGCGGATTACGGCACATATACAGCAGGTACCTGTAAACATCACCGGAATATTCCCGGTACAGACTTTCTACTTCGTTTTGCCCCTGCATGTTCCGCAGCCCCCTTTCACTTAATTAGAGTCTCCGGAATAATTTTTGTTACATCGGCACGCAAAATTTTTTCCTCTCATGCAGGTAAAAATATTCTCCGGCGAACTGTATCCGCGTGGGGGCAAAATCCGGCTCCTTTGAATAAATATAATAGCAGCAGTCCCTGTCTGACAGCACAATGCAGGCTCCCCGCCCTCTGTAATTATATTCTGTCTGCACGGACTCCCTGGAAACATGGTCGAACACAAGCGTCTTATCCTGCACCGAAAGCGTAAACCCTTTTTCCTCCTGAGTCAGCCTCCCCTCTCCCATGGGGATAAAACCGGAGGCATTGGGAAGCGCTTCCACACGGACAGACAGGTCACAGCGGTACTCTCCCCGAAGAATTTCCTCCTCCACGTTCCTGCGCTGCCACTCATACCAGTCGGGAATCCTCTGTGTTTCCCCTCCCCGCTGCAGCTGCCCGTACTCGTCCATTTCCCACTCCGCCCCGCAGGCGGAACAGCGCAGCACACAGCCGCAGCTCTCCATACGAAAAGACGTTTTGCAGGCCCGGCACTGATAAAGCGCCATATGAAGCCCTTCCGCCCGGTTTTTATAACGGATGGCAATTCCCTTTTCCTTCTGCCAGCGGTATTCGTCATACTGTAATTTTTCCTCTATTTTCTGCTGAACCTCCTCATCCCCGGCCCTCTCCAGCTCCTGTGCCGTGTAAATACAGGTAAGCCTGGCCTCCATGGGCACCGTCCTTATGTGCTCTTCGTCCCAGAAGGGGCCTGCAAGATAGCTTCCGTGAACAGACAGCGTCACCACCGGCACCTTCATCAGTTTGGCCAGCTTCCCCATATTTCCCGGAATCCTGGAGGTGGTTCCCACATTGGAATGCCTGGATTCCGGGAAAACAGCAACAATCTGCTTTTTGTTATGTAAAGCGTAATAGATGTTTTTTACTACCGCCACATCGGAAACATATCTTCTCTTTCCAATACAGCCGATGCCCCGGTACAGCCATTCGCCAAAGGCCGCGAAGCCCTCAATATCCGATACATAATTCGCACGGTGAGGGAACAGTGCCAGCGGCGCAATATAATAATCGGAAAAACCCTGATGCGTGGAAAGCACAAGATAGGGCGGTCGGATATGCTCCATATTTTCTTTCTCGATTTTCAGCCTGAACCTCCTGGTCATCAGCCAGGAGGCGCCCCAAATGAACGGCACCAGAAACGGATACTGCTTTACGGGCTTCTTATTCATGTCAAACGGTTTCCAGTTTTTCTTTTTATTATGAAGCATGATTACTCCTTTGTTATGTCCTTGCCATGCGTCCCCGGTACCAGCTACGGCATACGGGCCCAAGGTTCTGCGCCGTCGATTTTTCCATTCCAATACATCTGAAAATTGTAACAGGTCATTGTTCTATTTTAACATACGCCTGTAAATAAATATACTATCTCAAAAAACAGCCGATTTAAAACAAAGTAATTCTATATCCCTCTGCCTTCACATACAAATTACTAAATAATATCGATACTTTTTCCCAGGAGAACATCTCATGAACAACATCAAATACAGCATTTGCAGCAACCCTGACTGCATTCCGGTTATACACTCCAACTGGTATCCTCCCATCGCCGTTCAGGAAAAAAATCCGCAGTACGCCCAGTTACTCATGCCTGACCTCGCCTCTGCCGCCAGTGAAATGACCACCGTGCACACTTATCTGTACCAGTCCTGGACTATCGGAAATGATTATGAAACCATTCGCTGCGTCATAAAACGCCTGGCCGCGGTGGAACAGCACCACTATGCCATCATCGGCCAGCTGATTGCGCTTCTTGGCGGCGAACCGGAATGCCGTTCCACAATGAACAACTCCTACTGGTGCGGAAATATGATAAACTACAGCTGCGACCTTCGCACCCTTCTTTCCAATAACGCCAAATCAGAGTGTTTTGCCGCTCAGGCATATGCAGAACAGTCGCAGGAAATCAAGGATCCCTGCGTTTCAAAAATGCTCGCGCGCCTGTCGCTTGATGAAGAGCTTCACGTTCAAATATTCAATGATTTTTTACAGCAGATTTAATTGCCCATCCCTTTTCTGCAGGCTGCGATTAAACAATAATTTTTTCTCCTTTTTAATTTTCCTTTAATCTTGACATTATAAGATTAGTTTAACAAAAGGGAAAATAAGAAAGGAGTTCATTATGAAAAAACATTTATTTCTACTGCCTTGTATGTTTGGAATATCAGCAGTCCTGCTCACAGCCTGCACAGGCCGGGACAACGAAAATACAGTAACCCAGGAAATCACCACCACCCAGGAAACATTGGCGGCAGGCGCTTCCGGCTCCACCGTTTCAGTCACGGAAAAGCAAAACAGCGATACGCCGCTTCCTGCTGCAGGAGACAGTGTTCCCATAGCCGACAGCGGAATAAAGGCTGCCGCAGCCGCAGGCGGAGGAACCGAAGGCCAGGCTGCTTATATCAGTGAAGAGGATGCCAAAAAAATTGCCCTGGAGCATGCCGGCCTTAAGGAAGAGGATATTTCCTATTTCAAAATGAAGCTGGATACCGATCACGGCGTTACAGAGTATGAGGTTGAATTTGTTTCAGGGAATACGGAGTACGATTACGACATTGACGCTGTTACCGGCGCAATCCGCAGCTTTGATTTTGAAACCCATAACGGGCATTCCGCCAGCTCTTCCGCATCTGGCGAAAACGCCGCCCTCCCGGCCGGCTCCATAAGCGAAGCCGACGCCAAGAAAATTGCGCTGGAAAAGGTGCCCGGCGCCACGGACAGCAACCTGCGCATCAAGACGGATTATGATGACGGGATAATGAAATATGAAGTGAAAATCGTCTACAATGAAATGAAATATGAATTTGATATTGATGCGGCAACCGGAACCATCCTGGAATGGGAATCCGAATCAGTGTACGACTGATAAGGCTTTGCAGAGGATAACCATTATCCCATAACAGGCCGGTGGTATCGGATAACCGGCACCACAATCACTGACTCCAACGGAGCCGGCCCCTGCAAGGGCCCGGCTCCACATTTTTTTCTGCTAAACCAGTTTTATTTTTCCGGAGAAATAATGTATTTTCCCTTAGCACGAATTTCAGGCCTGCTCAGAATATCCTCCAGACGATCCAGCCCACACACCTCAGAAACCATGCTGCTCACATCAAGACGTCCGGAATCAATAAGTTCCAGCGCCCGCTTCTGGGTATAAGGATTGATATAGGATGCCTTCAGCACCAGCTCTTTCTGAAAAATCTGAAACGGTTTAATCGCTATCGTGTCTTCCGGCTTTGTCAGCCCGAACATCATTACCACCGCTTTATTCCCGGCAATTTCAATTGCCTGTTCCATGGTGGAGGGCCTTCCCACACATTCAATCACCGTATTTATCCAGTTCATTCCCGCAGCCGCCAGCGCGTCCTTTACATTCTCATGCAGCGGATCGATGCACAGATCCGCGCCCAGCCTTCCTGCCACCTCACGCTTTCCTTCCACAGGCTCCAGCAGCGCTACTCTGGCTGCCCCGGCCAGCTTTGCCAGCTGCACCATAAGAAGCCCTATCATGCCGCCTCCGATAACCACCACCTGGTGTCCCGGCCTGATTTCACACATATCCAGACCATGCAGGCAGCATGCCGCCGGCTCCGCCATGGCGCCCTGCTCAAAAGAGGTATTCTCCCCCAGCCGGTAGACCTGACGGCAATTCACCGCACAGTACTCCGCAAAGCCGCCATTTACGGTCGTTCCGTAGCCAATCATATGCTCACAGAAATGGGCCGCCCCGTTTCTGCAGGCTTCACAGGCTCCGCAGTAGCAGTTGGGATCAATACAGACCCTGTCTCCCTCTCTGCAGTTACTGACGGCTTTCCCCGTCCGGACTACCACACCTGAAAATTCATGCCCCAGAATCGTAGGCGGCGTTACTTCCGCAGCCCCCTTGTCCCCTTCATAAATATGTACATCCGTCCCGCACACACCGCAGGCCTTTACCTGAATCAGCACATCCTCCGGTCCCACCACAGGCATTTCATACTCTTCAAGCCTCAAATCATGTTTTCCATAAAAAACCGCACTTTTCATTCCCGCTCCCCTCTGCGCCCCCGGCGCGCTATCCTTTTCTCCACCGGCCTTTCAAAGACCTCCAGTTTCCAAAACCTTTACCAGCTGTCGTTTGCTTTTAACTCTCACCAGCTTATTCTCATAAACTTTCAGAATCTCCTCATAATATCCCCGTTCTTCTTCAAATTCCCGGGTCCATTGGTACATGCATCTCAGCATTTTCCGATCCGGCTTATAATGGCAGGCCTCCAATCCCAGCTTCTGCTTCACGTACCTTGTAAAAATCCGCCGCTTCCTCACATGCAGCGGCGGATCCAGGAAAATCACCCGGTCCGCCAAATCAAACAGAATCTTCTGGCTCTCCCGGTAACACCCTTCCACAATCCAGTCTCCCTCTGCGTCCAGCCGGCGTATGACCTCCTGCTGTTCCTGCGGCGTTCTCTTATAACGCGTTTTTTTATCCTGTACCCATGCAATGCAATCCCCTTCATACCAGGGGATCCCCAGCCTGCAGGAAAGCGCCTTTGCCAGCGTGGTTTTACCGCTTGCCACGATACCGAATATCAAAAGCTTCATACATCCCCCTCCGAGTTGCTCCCTTTCCTTTTTAATGCTCCCATCTTACCAGCGTGCCGTCCTCATCCAGCACCACCGTCATTCCTTCCGCCAGTCCGCGTTCCTCCAGGAGCTTTTCCTCCATCAGCATGGCAAAAACTTTGTCTTTGCACCGGCTGCCATCTCCATTTTCCGGCAGCTCCTTCAGGAATACCCGGCAGGCCGCCGGCCTGCCCTCCGGCCGTTCCTCACAGCCAAAATCCGGATCTTCAATCCGGCAGATCACGGCCCGGTTGTTCTTCATGAAAATCTGATCTTTCAGAAAATTGACCAGCTTTTCATTGACGGTGTCGTTCACCCGAACCGCTTCCAGACCTTCTCCCAGAAGTTCAGGACATTCCCCGCAAATATCGATCCCAAGGATCCTGTGCCTGCGAATCAGGATTTGGAGAATTCCCTCCAGCATGGCCAGACTCATATTTCCCTGATCCCAGTCCGTAATCTCCTCCTTTGGTGAAAGCACATCCTTATCAATGGATATAAAAACAGGGAGCCTCACATGCGCCTGAGCAAATGCCCGCCAGTTTTTCTCCATACCAAGCGAATCCGTAGTAAAACAAACCAGCCTGTCGCGGTATGCTTCATCAATATGGTCCAGATAATGCTTATCCGCGCCGATTATGACCGCTTTCCGGACAAAAGGATTTTCATCCAGCACATCCTTCACCCAGGAACCGCAGCTGAGTAGCTCCCCAAACCGGGAAGGCTGCATATCCGTATGATGATCAAACAGGACCAGCACGAAATCCTCCCGTATCCTGTCCGTCCAGAACTTGCTCACATAATGATAATTTCCGGAATCAATAAAATGCAGCCCATAAGGAGACAGCCTGGCAATCCGCTCCCGGATGGCCTTTCCCGCATTTTCATCGCAGTACCCGTTCACACCCTCCAGATCCGTCAGATCAATCCAGCAGTGCGGCTCCTTTTTATAGAAGCTTTCCTGCTCATACACATGGGTAAAATTCATCAATACAACCGGCGTTGTGTCCGGCGCTTTTTTCTCCATACTTTTCCCTCCCCGGATGGCGCTGCCAGGCTGAATGGGTGAATTTGGCACTAAACCATTTTGTTGAAAATCTCCACATCCACTGCATTATCCTGCCTGGCCACAATGGTGGTGCAGACCGCATCCCCTGTAATGTTGACCGCCGTCCTGGTCATATCCAGAATCCTGTCAATCCCCATAATCAGGCCGATTGCCTCCACCGGCAGACCTACGGAATTAAAAACCATGGACAGTGTAATCAGCCCCACGCTTGGCACGCCCGCCGTACCGATGGACGCCAGCGTGGCCGTAGCGATTACCGTCAAGAAATCAGCTGCGCTCAGCTGGATATGGAAGGCCTGCGCGGCAAACACCACCGCCACTCCCTGCATGATCGCCGTGCCGTCCATATTGATGGTGGCCCCAAGCGGAATCGTGAAGGAAGAAATCTTTTTGCTCACGCCCATCTTCCGGTGAAGCGTATCGATGGAAAGCGGGATGGTGGCATTGGAGGTCGCCGTAGAAAAGGCAAACGCCATAACCGGAGCAAATTTTTTCAAAAAACGCACCGGGCTGAGGCCGGTAAACAGCTTCAGCAGCACCTGGTAAACCACAAGTCCCTGCAGCGCCAGGGCAAGAAACACAGCCAGCATATATTTCAGCAGCGGCAGGAAGGCATCCAGCCCCAGCCCGGCAAAGGTTCTGGCAATCAGGCAGAATACTCCCACCGGAGCCAGCTTCATCACCCCCATGGTCATATCCATCATTATATCATTAAACTGGCTGAAAAAGGAAGAAACCGTATCCGCTTTTTCTCCCCTGTGCGCAAGAATCACGCCGATTATCAGCGCAAACAGAATGATAGGCAGCATCTCCCCGCTTGCCAGCGCCCCCAGCGGATTGGTTGGGATAATTTGAAGCAGGGTATCCGCCATGCTCAGCTTTTCCCCCACAGCAGTTTCCGTTGTCTCTATCCTCCCCATATCCAGCCCTGTCCCCGGATTGATCAGACTTGCCAGCAATATGGCTACCGTAATGGCGATAGCCGTGGTCAACAGATAAAAAGCAATGGTCTTCATACCGACCTTTCCCAGCCGCCTGGTATCTCCAATTGCCATACTGCCGCAGACAAGGGAGCAAAAAACCAGCGGAACCACCAGCATCTGCATCAGCCTGATAAACCCCTGCCCTATCACATAAAAAATACCGTTGACAATCACCTCATCCCTCACATACCCCTGAGGCGCCCAAAGATTCAGCGCCAGCCCCGCAGCCGCCCCCAAAATCAACGCTATAAATATAATGGTTGTCAGATTCCGTTTCTTTTTCTTCATCGATCCTCTTCCTTTTGCAACCGTCCCGATTACGGAACGGTTACTTCTGTTTACAGTGTTGTCACAGCCGCCCGGCATCCTCACCGCCGCATTTTGTTCATATAGGCACGAAGCGCCTCTTCCCAGGATACCGGAAGCTCAATGTCATCCAGGCGCAGCATCAGATTATCCAGCACCGCATAGGACGGATGACCGTTTTCCCCGGCGTTGTCCGCCTTCAGGATTTCCGTATTTTTCCCTGCAAGCGTAAGGATGCGCCTGGCAAATTCATACCGGCTGCACACCCCGCCGCAGACCGCATGGTACAGACCATAGGCATCCTTTTCCAGAAGCCGGTAAATCACCTTTGCCACCTCATCCGCGCTTGTAGGCGCTCCCAGCTGATCCCCGGGCACCCTTATGCAGCTTTCCGTTTCCGCTCTCCGCAACAGCTGCGTCACAAAATTTTCCCCGTCTCCGTAAACCCAGGAGCTGCGGATAATCAGGAATTTGGGCGCAATGGTTTTTACAAACTCCTCTCCGGCCAGCTTTGATTTCCCATATACCGTTACCGGCATGGGCGTTGAAAATTCGTTATAAGGCTCCGAAGCCCTCCCGTCAAAAATATCATCTGTGGATATCTGCACCAGTTCCGCGTGCACGCTTCTGGCGGCAACGCTCAAATTCCGCGCGCCGACGGCATTTACCTTATAGGCCAGATCGCTGTTCTCCTCGCAGAACGCCGGACCGCAGATTCCGGCACAGTTAATGACACAATCCGGCCTGTACATTTCGGCATAGTTCCTCACAGCGTCCATATCCGTGATATCCACCTCGTCAATATCCGTAAGAAGCACATCCAGCTCTGTTGTATCAAGCATCCTGGCAAAAGCGCTTCCCACCTGCCCCTGTGCCCCCGTTATCCATATTCTCTCATGTTGCAGCAGCATATCAATCCTCCTAGTTTTGCGGAGCAAAATGCGAGCCCTCTGGCGAGCAGAGGATTTTCCTCCTGGTTTTGCGGAGCAAAATGCGAGCCCTCTGGCGAGCAGAGGATTTTCCTCCTGGTTTTGCGGAGCAAAATGCGAGCCCTCTGGCGAGCAGAGGATTTTCCTCCTGGTTTTGCGGAGCAAAATGCGAGCCCTCTGGCGAGCAGAGGATTTTCCTCCTGGTTTTGCGGAGCAAAATGCGAGCCCTCTGGCGAGCAGAGGATTTTCCTCCTGGTTTTGCGGAGCAAAATGCGAGCCCTCTGGCGAGCAGAGGATTTTCCTCCTGGTTTTGCGGAGCAAAATGCGAGCCCTCTGGCGAGCAGAGGATTTTCCTCCTGGTTTTGCGGAGCAAAATGCGAGCCCTCTGGCGAGCAGAGGATTTTCCTCCTGGTTTTGCGGAGCAAAAT
Organism: Eisenbergiella massiliensis; assembly: GCF_003435485.1. Taxonomy (NCBI): domain Bacteria; kingdom Bacillati; phylum Bacillota; class Clostridia; order Lachnospirales; family Lachnospiraceae; genus Eisenbergiella; species Eisenbergiella massiliensis. Next base: position 70,133 of record NZ_QVLV01000019.1, on the reverse strand, counting down.
GCGAGCCCTCTGGCGAGCAGAGGATTTTCCTCCTGGTTTTGCGGAGCAAAATGCGAGCCCTCTGGCGAGCAGAGGATTTTCCTCCTGGTTTTGCGGAGCAAAATGCGAGCCCTCTGGCGAGCAGAGGATTTTCCTCCTGGTTTTGCGGAGCAAAATGCGAGCCCTCTGGCGAGCAGAGGATTTTCCTCCTGGTTTTGCGGAGCAAAATGCGAGCCCTCTGGCGAGCAGAAGATTTTCCTTTTTGCTTTGCTCCGGCATGAAAAGACTCAGGCGTATTTTATCGTCTGAGTCCGTATCTTCCTGAAACCCTTTTATCGTGAGCACAGATTTGATGGCCTTCCTGACAGGGCGGCCTTGCTTTTCGGATTCCCGTAACAGGATACTTCTTCCATTCTTTCCCGCAAAGCACTATTTAACTGACCGCTTTATCACACCATAAACGCTCACTATAAAAGTTTTTTTGAAAGTTTATTATAAAAACCGGAAGCCAAACCGTCAACAGAAATCAAAAAAATTTTCCTGATAAAAATTTATTTACATCTGTTTCTAGTATTCTGCCGTTTTACATAAATTATCCAGTATCCCGGCATCTCAGGCCACTTCTGGCTTTTTTCACCGAAAAACTTATCCCAATTATTCAATTTTTTTAATTTCATATCGTAATATCCAGAGCTTTTATTTTCGTGTTACTGTTTCTGCTCTCATGTTGCCATTTACAGAACTACCCTGTATACTGACATTACATTTACAAAAAAGCTGCGTATATTGTTCCGCCTGCTACCTCTACTACAAAAAAGGCCGTTGTATAAGGTGGAACAAATTTCCATCAATTATGTACCAGCAAGGGAGGAATTTCTATGATTTATTTGAATGAAAATGACATTCTTATCCGGGAAATGCGGGAACCGGATCCTCAAATCTTCAGTGATGAAGAAATCAAACAGGGCTGGCATGCCTCCCCGGATAAATACAAAATGCGTATTGCCGATCAGGAAAAAGGGGACTGCCTCGCTCTGACAGCCGAATATAAGGGCGCTCCCGCAGGCTATATCAATGTCTACTGGAATCCGCCTGCCGGCGCTTTTGCAAACAGGAACATACCGGAAATTGTTGACTTCGGCGTCCTGGAAAAATACCGCTGCCGCGGGATCGGCCGCCGCCTGATGGACATTGCGGAAAAGCTCGCCAAAACCCGTTCGGATACCGTATGTCTGGGTGTGGGCCTCCATTCCGGCTATGGCAGCGCACAGCGCATGTATGTAAAAAGAGGTTATGTTCCTGACGGCACCGGCGTGTGGTATCAGAATCAAATCTGTGTGCCTTACGGTAATTGCTGCAATAATGATGATTTGGTTCTTTATCTTTCTAAAACATTAGAATAGCTGCCAAAAAACGTTACATAAATCCTTATGTCCGTTCCCTCGGACGCGCCGATACCCTGTTAGAATCCCTGAAACAGGAAATACAAAGCTATCTGGATATCGATTTGAATGATTGGATTACCGCCCAAGGAGAAACAACATGATAGAAGAAAACATAAACAGCACTAAAATACTGGAACAAAATAAAAACAGCTGGGATGCTATGGCTGACTCCTGGTTTGGAAGCACAGCCCTTCCCAGCTACGGCTGCCTTGTCCCTTCAGAGGAAGAGCTGCAGTTATTTCCTGCCCTTACCGGAAAAAAAGTTTTTGATATCGGCTGCGGAAGCGGCCATTTCCTGAAATGGTGCAAAGAACATGGAGCCGAAGAAATATGGGGCCTTGACATGTCCACCAGACAGCTTGAAAATGCCCGTACCTATCTGACACAGTCAGGATATGAGCCTCACCTTATCAACGCGCCCATGGAATCTGACTGCGGTCTTCCCACAGACTATTTTGACGTGGTCTATTCTATTTATGCCCTGGGATGGACTGTGGATTTGAATACTACAATAGACAGGATTTCCCGTTATTTGAAAAGGGACGGCATTCTCATTTTTTCATGGGATCATCCGCTTATGCGCTGCATCGATGCGGAGGGGGAAAAGCTGGTACTAAATGGCTCATATTTTGATGAAAATCCTTTTTCCTATATCCAGCGTGGAAATCCTGTCACCATTCATAACCATAAGATGTCCGGCTGGATCAATGCCCTGGCTGGTGCCGGCTTTAAGGTGGAAAAACTTGTTGAGGAAACGGACGCCGAAACCCTTTCCCAGGAATATGAATTTTCGGATTCCTACTATTCGCCTTTCAGGGCAAAGAAAATGCCGCTCTCTTTTATTATAAAAGCGGTGAAACTGTAACCCCGCTTCACCCCTCACTGCAACCGCCAAACGGACAGCCTGGAACGCATATTCCTCTTTCCGAAAGAAAATCAAAAAAATGGCCGGAATCCTTCCTTTCTCCGGCCATTTCTCTCTATTCCATTATGCAGGCATCCCCCATCTGAAAAGCACCTGCAGGATTACACGGCAAGATTACAAATATCCCAGCCTGGACAAAATATTCTTCGGCTGATCAATAAAAACCATATCCGCATTGTCATCCAGATAATGGCTCCGCTGATGTATAATCACAAGATATTTTCCCTGGAAATATTTGATATAGTGGGAAAATACCTCCGAATTCAGATTGGTTCCCAGCAGCAACAGAACCTCCGCCCGGTTAATCTCCTCCACCGCCTGCGTTACCAGCTGACTGTCGGCCATTTCCCGGAAGAAAAACAAACCGGGGCGAATGGGAATCTGACAGTCCTCGCATACAGGAATCCCATGCGCCTGTTTGATATACTCCACAGGATACTCCCTGCCGCACCGTTGGCAGATATTATGGTAAATACTTCCGTGCAGCTCTATTACATTTTTACAACCGGACCTCTGGCACAACTCATAAATATTGCTTGTAATAATACACTGAAGCTTCCCATCCTGCTCCATCTTTTCAAGCACAGTCTCTGATTCCGTAGGCTCCGGGCCGCCGTTCAGCATCTCCTGCTTATAGAAATCGAAAAACAGCTTCGGCCGCGTATTATAAAACGCACTGGTAAAAATCTCTTCCGGCGAATATCCGTATTTCTTTTCAATATCATACGCTTTGTCCGGATTTTTTACTCCGATATATCCCCCTTCTTCCATCATTCCCGATCCGCACAGGGCTACCGTATAGCTGCTTTCATCCAGGATTCTGCGCAAAGTGGCTATTCTTTCCTCCATCTATTACCTCCTCCTCTGGCTTCTCCGCCAGTTTTTCTCAGCATAATTTGTTTGCAGCAGTTCAGCTCTCCATACTGCTGCGACTGTTTCTATTATACTATTATTTCCCGTATTTTTCTATGGATTACACAGTAAAAGAAAAAACTGCCAGCCCCGGAAAAAACTCCCGGGAATGGCAGCTTCTTTATTATAATTCAAACAGGTTGCATACCGTCCGGAACATTTCATCAATTCCAATGCTTCCGTCCGTTACCAGGCAGGCATACCCTCTCTGCTTTGCATCCGCATGCACCGTTTCCGCAAAAAGCGCGTCTCTCTCCATCCAGTTTTCAAAAGCCTTTTTCTTATCTGTACAGCCCTCTAAAATATAGGGAACCCAGGGCCTCTGGCTGTAAAAATGGTACTGGAAATCCTTCACCGGGACAATATTGATATAATGCTTTTTGTCCACTCCCACAGCAGAAACTAGCTCCGGCAAAAATGCCGCTCCTTCCGTTATGATTTTCTTTTTCTCCGGAAAAGTGCTTAAAGCTTCCCATATATATGTAAAAATCTCTCTGTAGATTTCCAGCTCCTCCTCCGTCTGTAACCGGGGGCTGCGCATCCAGGTTTCCTCCGGGGACATCTGCATGGCCCTTGCAGAAAGCGGCTTCCCATCCTCCTGTGCCTTTTTCATATACTGTTCCAGATAATCGTCCACCTTAAAGTAGTTAAAATCATACTTTTCGGCAATCATTTCCGCTATGGTGCTCTTGCCGCTGCAAGGAGAGCCTCCGATAATATATAATCCTTCCATATACCTCTTTCCCTTCCGGAAAATCAGACCACCGCCGTTTCCGTTTAAATCAGATGATTTTTATCTCCGCTTTTTTCCTGGCAGGCAGGTAACGGTAATTCTGACGGTCGGGATAGCCTGCCAGCAGCGTCCCGTATACTTCATAGCCCTCCGGAATTTCCAGGACCATGCGGCATTCCGGAATGAGATTCAGGAAACGGGTAAGATAGCCGCCCCAGCAGGTGCCGATTCCCTCAGCCTGGAGCAACAGCTCTGCTGTAGTCAGGGCTATTGCCGTATCCTGAGCCGGATTTATGGAATTTCTCCGGCATATTCCGATGATAATAACCGCATTTTCTCCCATTACCGGATTATTCCCATTGGCATATTCCGATATCAGTTCCATGGAAACCTGATTTTCCTTACAATATTCCAGAATCCAGTCCATAATGCACTGCCTGATTTCCTTACTCTCCAGAATTATCCACCGGACCGGATGCTCATTCTTGGCGCTGGGCGCATTCTCCGCCGCATCCAGCGCAGCCCGCAGGATATCCCCGGGAACTTTTTTCTTTAAAAACCTGCGGTAGGAACGGCGCTGATATATCAGCTGTTTTACCGTTGTACTGCAGTCCTCCGGCAGAGGCTGGGTCTTTTCCGCCACAGCGGGCCGGGAATCATAAGTTATTGCATCCGCCGGGCAAATCGCCGCGCAATGCATACAGGCAATACACTTTTTCCCGGTATTTTCCGCCTTTCCCTCCTGGTTCAGCCGCAGTACCGTAAATGGGCATACCCGGGTACACTGCCCGCAGCCCGTACATTTTGACGAGTCTATAAAAATCATGCTTCATCCCCATCTTTCTGCTTGGTCCCGGCATCATAATCCCACTGTCCGGGCAGCCTCAGCTTTTCCATGTAAGGAAAACCTTTATCAAACGCTTCCGTTTCCTCTTCGGTCAGGCTCTCAAATACCTCCGCTTCAAAAAACCTTCCCGGCATGCTGCGCAGGCCTCCGGGCACCAGCTCAATTCCCATAAATGCATCAAAATTTTTACCTTCCGCGGTGGTAATCCCATAATGATCACAGGTCTGAAAACCAAATTTAGGATAATAGCCCGGTTCCCCAAAAATCACAATTCCCGGATATCCTTCCTCCCTGGCAAGCTGCATTGTCGTATTCAAAAGCAGGCCGCCAATCCCCATATTCTGCATTGCCGGATCAACGCAAAGCGGCCCGAAGCAAAGCACCTCATTACTGCTCCCCTCCGCGCCCTCGATCCTGGCTGCGGAATACATTATGGTTCCCACAATTTTGCCGTCTGACACGGCAACCCTGCTCAGTTCCGGGATATACGCCTTGTCAGAACGCAGCCGGTGGACAAGATAATGCTCATTGCAGCCCGGAAAATGCAGATTCCAAAATGCTTTTTTAGTCATATATTCCGTCTCCCAGTACTCTTCCGGGAGCTCCTGTCTGATAATAATTTCCATACACTTTCTCTTTTCTTTTTTATTTCCGCGATCAACGAGCCAAGGTGATGCACTCGTACATCCCTTTGATGGCTGCCGCGAGAGTCAAATACCGCCGTTCACGACGTTTCAAATTTGATGTCCCATTACTTGGAGGAATTTGACTTATGAGGAGGAATTGGAGGCGGCGGCTGCCGTGGAGGCCGCGACGGCTGCGCACATGGCTGCCTGCTGTGCCACAATCATGGAAATCGTCCCGTTGATCGCAGCGGTCTCCAGGCTGCCTGTCTTTACATACTCTCCCTGTACCAGCATTCCCGTATACATCAGCCGCTGTTTTCTCCCGATGCTCCAGTTGCCCAGTCCCTTCTGCTTTGCCAGAAAATCATCCGTATCCGTCATTTCCGTCACGATTTCCATCAAATCGCTTTCCGACAGTGCCAGCACACCAAGCGTCGGCAGCTCATAATCCGTTCCGTATTTGTATCCCCGTTCCTTCAGCCGGTCATAGAGCAGCAGCGTCCGGCTGCATTTTTCTTCCGCCCTTCCGTCTCCCAGCGCAAGAACATGACTCAACGACTGAACCGCATTTCCTGAAAAAAACTGCGGCTTCAAAATCTCATAGCACCTCTGCGCTTCCGATAGCAATGTACTGTCATCCCTCTCCGACAGTGAAAGCAGCGCGGCAAAGGAGCTGTCCTCCGAGGAGGTAAGCAGCGGATGCTCTGATTTCATTTCCTTATATAACGCGCGGGTTCGTTTTACAATACGTTCATAGTCAAAAGGCTCGGCCATCTGCGCAATTACCATCGCCGTCAGAGGCAGATAAGCAGAACCGAAAAACTCCTCCTTCAGCATCCCATATACCTTCAGCGCATTCGAAATCGTACTTTCCGGATTCCCTGATACCGCCATCAGGGATGCGATTGGCAGTCTGGCAGTGCTTCGGAAATTGGAAAACATGCCCGTATGCTGCCTGAGCAGCTCTGTACATGCCTTCAGCTGCCCGCCGTCCGCCTCCTTGCCGTTCATAGTGAAAATCGCCGCGCAAAGAGGATACATATAGGTGCTTTCCCAGCTGAATTCCTTCCTGATTACTTCTTTATTTTTTATGAATTGTCTGCATCTGTTTTCTGTACTTTCCTTCATTTCCTCTCCTTTATGCACGCCGGAGCATATGCATGCCAGGCATGCAGAAAAATGCCATGCCTGCAGAAAAATGCCGCCGGGCGGTTACTGTTTTTCATAAATAAGTTCTGTCATCCCGCCATACCGCTCTGTCCCTGTCAGCTTCAGCTTCCTTTGCCGGCCTCCGCCTCCAAATAAACGGATACCATCACCCAGCAGCACAGGCAGCACGGTAATCCTGTACTGATCTACCAGGTCCGCTTCCACGAACTGCTTCACCAAATCAGCGCCTCCGCAGAGCCAGATATCCTTCCCTTTCTGTTCTCTCAGCCGTCGGACGAGCTCTTCAGGTCCTTTATCTGTAAAATGTATTTCCTCCTCATCCTGCTCACTGCGATGTGTGAATACATATGTCTGCATTCCCGCATATGCCCAGTTATCCGACGAAAGCTCCGTCCTTATCTGATGATAGGTGGTATATCCCATCAGGACGGTATCCACTGTCTGAACAAAATCCGGGTAGCTGCTCTCCTCCAGGCTCCCCGTATCATCCTCCTCCATCCAGCCCACACCGCCGTTTTTGTCCGCGATATATCCGTCCAGACTCATTCCAAGATACAAAACTACTTTTCTCATGCTATATTCCTTTTCCGTTATAAATTCTCTTTCTACCCGGCTGTTCCTGCTGCCAGATCATCCAAACTGCTTATTTTGCGTAAAAACGTTCAGCGTATAGCAATGTCAGCATTGACACTCCGCAATGGATAACGTTGCTTTTCAGCCAATCAATCGCTTTCATAATTATTTTTATTGCCCCAAACTAAAATAACGCCTTATTTGTTATCTTCTGACCGCTGGAACAGGGATATACTATACCCGCCTGCACTTAGGCAGTAGGTTAGAGCTTTCGTACTGCAACAATTTCATCACCGCACATTTCTCCATTTTCGATAAAGCCCATAGCGCTATATAACGTTTTCGCTGCGATATTCTCCGGCTCATAGGAAAGCCAAACGCTGTCCGCTGCGCCGCAGGGATACGTTTTCAGATAGTTCAATGCCACATGCATGGCTTTTTTGCCCAAACCCTGTCGCTGATACATCTTGTCTATCATAAAGCGCCAAAGGCAATAATTACTGGCGGCAATCATTGGCTCATCCTCATCACCTACTGTTCCATAGCCAAACATAATAAAACCCACCAAAATATCATCATCATATATACCGAAAGGCAATGCAGTTCCCCCGGCTGTAATAGTGACATAAGCTTCAAGTATGCTTTCTGTATTAGTAGCAACAAAGCCCTTCTGTTCATCAAAAACGCTCAGTTTCACTATCTTCCAAATATTCTCAGAATCTACTTTTCGCAATTCCATAATATATACTCCTTGCAAATTTCCATTTGCCGTTATGCGGCTTATTTGCCGAAGGCGCATGAACGCCTTACCAATTGTTGCATTCTATGATTTCAATACGATTCTGTCGAATATAAAAATATCTTTTCAAAACTTCTCGCAAGCTATTATTTTATTTGGGCACCAATCGGGCACCATTTTACTGTCTTGTTCACATGTCTATATTGCGGAAAATCCTGTAATCATGCGCAATTCCGGTATAATTGACAGCTAAAACATACTGAAAACATCACTGTTTTTTATCGGCCTTTTTCCCATAACAAATCACAAGCGCAATCACATTAAATAATATCGTCCCCAGAAGAAGATTCAGAGCCCCTGACACTACCGCCTCCGAGGTATCAGAAAGTGCTGACCAGTCCTTAATTTTGACCAGATGATCACTGTAGCATATCTGAAAAAACAGGGACAAGGCACAGGCACACATACTCGCTCCATATAAAACCGGCTGGTTTCTGTTTCCCGTCTTTTTATATCGGACAATAATAATTACCGGTATTACAAGCGCTGTCAGGCCCAGAAGCAGGCTTCCCACGTTTAACCAGCTATACATACACATTCCTCCTCTTTTTCAGCAGCTATCATTATCATGATACTGTTTCTTACTGTCAGACTCCCCGTCTTTTCAGATCCATATCCTCATCTGCCCTGGCTGCCTTATGCGCCTCTTCCAAATCAATGCCGTAGCAGTCGGCAATCCGGATAAGCTGTCCCAGAATATCTGCAAGTTCATTTCCGATATTTTCTTTCAGATTCTCCGGCTTTTTCCCCTGATAGGAGTAATAGTTTTCCTGCAGCATAATACATTTGGACAAATCGCCCATCTGTTTGGTCAATTCTATCATAGCGCCGTTTATTCCCCATGGCTTTCCCTCAACCTTTTCAAATCTGTGATAAATATCCCTGTAAAGCTGAATTGCCTCCTGAAATGTCATTCCCATAATTTTCCCCTTTCACATTCACTTTTTTATTTATATATTATTGTAAATATGCTCCTTCAATTACTCCTGCTTTTTCTTAGCAGGCTTCTTATTCAGCTTCAGAACAATTCCCGTTTCCTGGGCAATTGCCTGAAAACATCCGACCGCTGCCGCTGCCTTTTCCTTCAGTGTTATCTCCTGTACCGTTTCTTTCGCCGTTTCCTGCTTTCCTCCCCCTGACGTTTCACGTACAATCTGCTCCATCGCATTCCTGAGATCCTGCAGTTCCAACAGGTACACTGCCAGCATGTAAAAGGTTTTCCTGCGTCCATCGTTATAGTTATCCAGCAACTCCTGCAAAATTGCCGCCTTTTCTTCCAGTTCCGCCTGATAGGCTTCCATCCCACCGCTTTTTGCCCGTTCCATATCCCTGCGCATATTTCTGTGAGGCAGAAAGGAATCATACTCCATCACACTGTCATATTTTTCACAGGGATACTCACCGCACTGAAAACAATATTCCGGACAGCCGTGTTCCCTGCCGCAGCGGAATATGGCGCAGGACTGGTTTCCCTCTCCGCCGCCGCAGCCGGGGCAATACTTATTCAGGTGCATGGGGCACAGCGCGCAATTTAATCCGCAGAGGGAAAACAACGGGTACTCTCTCTGATAATTTTTCATCTTTTTTCTCCTGGTAAAAATCTGCGCTTCCGGTTACAAATCGTTCCTGTCCCTTTCCATTGAATCCTGAACAGAAAAGCCTTCGGGATATCTTTTCTTCAGCTTCTTGATATTTCCCTGCAGGACCTCTTCAAGGCTGACATCCAAAGCGGTGGCGGTTTCCGCCAGATACCATGCAATATCCCCCAGTTCCTTTATTAAGTGCTCCCGGTCCAGTTCATGTCCCTGCGCCAGATGCTTTTTCACAATATCAATCGCTTCCCCGGCTTCACCGCACAGTCCCATTACGCCATTAATGAGTATATCCTTTTTCTCAAGAGAGGGATTCAATGTGGTCATTGCAAGCCTCTGATATTCATTCGGTGTCATTTTATTCTCCCCTTCCCAGCTCTGTCGGCATGAAGTATTTCTTTTCCTTCCCACCTATCGTCTGAATCAACTTTATTCAAAGTACTTTCTTTTTCCACTCCATTAAATATTCCTGTTCGCCGGTCTCTATATCAGTCTGTTCCCCTGCTATATGAAATCCTTCCTTCTCATAAAACCGCACGGCACGTTCATTTTTAAGATATACATGCAGGGAAAGGCTGTCGCGATTCTGCTTGGCGCACTGAAGCAAATGCTTGCCGATACCGCGTCCCCGATTATTTTCCCCGACAAAAATCCCTGCAATATAATCCTCCTGCAGCCCCAGAAAACCAAGGATTCCATCTTCACTGTCAAAAACATAAATCTCCCCTTCGGGCATCATTTTTCTGACTTCGCTGTAATGTGATTTCCAATATGTTTTCTCTATAAAACCATGTGCCTGTATGTTGGACTGCAGCCATAGCTGCATAATCTGTTCCAAATCTTCATTTCTGAACTTTCTAATCATATTCTCCTCTTCCCTTTTACTTCCCCGCCGTAATCAGAGCCAGGCGGTTAAAGCACAAGAGCCTCCAAATCCGCTTGTTCATAACGGTTATGTCCCGGCATGCTCTTTTTATAATTCCAGCACTTAATGGCTTCTTTCAGCGTTTTTCCCTGATTTTCAGCAAAAAAATCACGAATATAGGTATTATATTCAAACTGGCTGTCAATCTTTGTCCCGCCCTTCTTCTTTTCCTCCCGGATTTGATAATAGGCGTCAACTGCCTGGCCGTAGGTCTTTCCCGTATTCGCTTTCAGCCATTTCTGGAAAGCAACATTAAAAGAAAAGCCTTTTCCTATTTTTTCCTCAAAAAAAGCTCTATGCTTCTGGGAACAGACAAAATCAGGCTCAATCGGAGTATCATCGGTAATAAATCCAACCCCGCTTTTTTTCCTGGCAACTGGTTTTTCCGCAATAATCTCTCCGCCATCTAAATAACTGGCAATACGCTCCGTCAGCTCCTTTTTTCCGCCTGAAACGGGAAGCCCCTCCGCCCTGCAAAACGTCGTCAGTTCTTCCTTTAAATAATAATAGCTGCGAAATATTTTACTGTCCAAATCTTTTTGTAAATCAGGCCTGTCACTCAAAATGCTTTCTCCTGTTGTTTTCTCTCATTCATATTTTTTTGTCATTCATAGATTTCTTCTATTCATAATTTCCTGTTATTTATAGTTTCCCGCCATTCACAAATTCCTCAGGAAGGATCATCTCATCCTTCATCGGGACAAAGCCGAATTTTGTATATAAAGGCCTTCCCATTGAGGTGGCTTCCAGTGAAATATGCTCTACTCCTCTTGTCAGCGCCTCTTTCACAAGCAAATCAAGAACCGCTGAGGCTATCCCGCGGCGTCTGTAATCCGGGTGCGTATACATATTCATAATGTATGCTTTGTTGCCCGACGGATTGTGAAAGGTGGGCATCACCCGATAAAAACTGATACCTCCGGCCCCGACAAACAGCTCAGCGTCAAAAACCAGATAGGTCGCATGGCTGCCGTCCCTGAGGGCTTTTTCATAGTAATCCCTGGATTCTTTTTCAACGGCAGACATATCCACGGAAAGTTCCAGCCCATTAGCTGCCCGCAGTACCTGGATTCTCGTTGCTGTCAGCATTGCGATATCTTTTTCTGCGGCTTTTATAAAATCAAATTCCGACTGTATATCCATTGTACCTCCCACGTAGGCAATTCCAACCTATAAATAATCTGCCAAATACGCATCGTTCCATAGCTGTACCTCTATATAGCTTCCAGGATTATGAAAAAGACCAGGCAGGTCAAAAATAAATTCGCCAACGCTTTTTTCCGAATCATTAATCATACGAAAAAACTGTTTTTTATTCCAGACAGTCCCTTCCGTCATTCCCATACTCCTCAAATGCATACTGTCCCTGGGCGTAAAACTGACCTCCATATCATCTATATGGCTAAGCGGAATACTGATTTTATCCTGATTTCCAAAAAAGCTCTGAAAACCGCTGTGCTCCCCTAATACAAAATATATGGGATGCATCGTTTTGGGCCTTCCGCCTCCTTCAAGGAAACGGTTATACAGCCATTTTTCAGTTGCCGCTCTCTTCTGGTAATACCGTTCAAAATAATCGCCGTACCGATCATTCCTTGAAGTTGTAGCAGCTGAAAGTCTCTCCGCCAAAAGAAACGCTTCTTTTTCAGGAAGACGCATTATATTCCGTAACGGCAGTCCACCACTTTCCCTATAATTGGTAATCACTAACCCATCCACCGTTAAATCTGCCATTGCTTTCTTGCGCAGATAATCTGTTTTTAAAAGAGCAAACCATATAATATCTGTTTTTTCACCATCACTGCCGAAAGACTGGGCCTGCCGCAGCTGTCCTTCCAATTGATACCCACATTTCAGCATCACTGCGACAGCTTTTTTATTTTTACCATTGCAGTGAGCCTCAACTCTGTTTATATCAGTCTTTTCAAACAGATAATCCGTCAGGGTTTTGAGCGCCTCCTGCATATATTTCTTATTCTGCCAGACTTCATCCAGTGCAAACTGTAATGTTATTTTATTTATTTCCGGCTCATATTGCGCTTTAAAATGGCCAATTATTTTTCTGCATTCTTTTAATAAGATTGTCCATATAAATGTTTCCAGACCGCTACACTTTTCATCCGGCCTGAGAATTAGCCTGCATGATGTAATTTCTTCTGCCCCGCTAAGATTCATATATTTCCCTCGCATCTGCAGGCAGTTTTCTCACATGCTCCAGATATGCTCTGCAATTATCCGCCTCCGCCGCATCAAAATGGAAGTTCATTTTCTCAGCCAGTTCTTCCTCTGTCTGCCTGAATAGATCGCACATAATAAAAACTGCATCCCAAACAGCCTCTGTTTCTGCCTGGGAATAAGTTAACAGATACCTTTTATAGGTTTCCTCCGGCAAATACCGTTTCATATATTTTGCCGACTTTCCCACGCTGACGGAAAAATTGTTATCCCTGCCGATTTTCCATTCCAGAATTCTGGTAAGCATCGGCCGGATATACAGATGAATCATATCCATTACATAGGGAAGTTCCTCCCTCCAAAGTCCCTTCGCCACGTTATCCAGACACCACCAGAACTCATTACAGGTAAAATAAAACTGCTCTTCCGTCGGCTTTTTCACCCAATAAATCTCATCCGAGGCCGGCTTTGCTTCCGGCAGGATACCATCCTTATCTACCAGTATACGATAGATTTCAAGGCTGCTCTGTACCGCCTTCATGGTACTGACATGCAGATCCAGCCTGTTTCCATCCGTAAACTGCATCAGCCAGCCATAACAGTTTTCCACATCAGAACTGAAATATATGCTATCTTCCGGATATTGCATAAACAACCGTTCCCCGAATCTGTCAATCCATTGCCTGTCCTCACGAAAGGATTTAGTCTCGTTTACAACATATACCACATCGTAATCCTGAAAAATATCCTTGGGAACGTTAGGGTTAACGCGGGATCCTTCCAAATACGCCGCCCTGACACGCGGATCCTCTTCTGCAGTTTTTATAATCAAATCAAGCATTTCTTTTTCTGAACGCATTTTTCCTCCTCACCTTTTCCACATTAAATTTATACTGTTTTGGAATATTAAATTATATGATATTTACATAATAATTTTCCGGCCGCTCTCTTTCCTCTCCCCGAAAAAACGCCGCCATTTCACTCTCACACATTGCTACCGATTGATTGATATATTCTTCCATCAGCTCCAATTTATAAATTTCAAGCTCCTCCACCTTAGCTTCCGATGCATATTGAATATCATCTTTCAGGGCACAAAGAAAATTTTCAAGAAGCTCTCCCTTTACTTCATTAATTTCTTCAATCGATATGTTGCGTATGTTATAACGCAGGTTGTATTTTTTCCCCAGCAGATAATTCAGCCTCTGATAATCCCGATATCCTGCCTTATAACGGTCTTTTTTTATTTCCGGCCAGTCTGCCATACACATCATTCTTCCTCCGGAACCGCCTCCAGCAAAAAAATCACCGGACGCACACCATCAGTGCAGCATTCTATTGTCTTATTTTCATGCTTATACCAGTATTCCTTCCCGGCTTCCCTGGGCGCACGATCGATTGCCCTGCGGGAAATAGCTGCGTATAAGTCCACCCATGCCCAGGGACAGAAGCCTTCCGGCATGACTGCCTCCTCTCCGGATTTATAAAGAAATGTATCCCCTTCCTTCAGAATCGGACACGGACCAACCGCCCTTCCTTCGCTCAGATATTCATCTGCAATATCCTCATAAAATTCTGTCTTTAATACTTTAATACGCACATCCATCCCTTTATCCCCCTGCTTTTCCTTTTTCCCCTGCTTCCACCAAATTTCTCTACTATTACAGTCAAAATGCTCCGGTTACCATAAAAACGATGCCCAATACAAGAAAAATCCCGCCGATTCCCATGAAAATACCGCAAAGCAGCTTCATCATTTTTGTATCGCGTTCGCACCAGAATTTTTCCGGTTTTTCCGGATCATAATGCAATTCCGTTTCTTCTCCTGTCTGATACCGGCAGGGGCTGCTTCCAAAAGTCGATACCACCCGCTGCATTCTGCCTCCGGCATAGTATTCAAATACGGGATAATAATATGTGCTGCCACCACTGTCTCTTCTGCATTTCACATCCACTACCCGCGCCGTGGTAACCATCGAGGCGGTCTTTCGCCTCCTGCCAAACACTTTCATCAAAAAAATCCCAATCAGCAGGAACAGTAACCCCATTCCCGCAAAAATCAATGCTCCAACCTGTATTTCCATCATATATGTATCCTCTGCCCTTAATTTTCAGCCTCAGAATAGAAAAGGCCGTTCATTACTGTACTCCCGGTACACTGCACACCCGTATCGCGGGATTCCTCATTTTCAATTCAGCTACCAACGCCGTTTTATCCTTCACCGATATCACCATTTCCTGTCTTTTCCCCTTGATAAAAAGACGATCCAAAGAAGCGGCACTGGAAGAAATCGGGCAATAGGAACCTTTGATTTCCACAATGTCAGCAATCCGCATGGAATCCTTTCCAAAACCGAAAAACAGCTTCAGGTTTTCTTCCTCAATTACCACATAGTTACGCACAACGATTGGTATAAAAATAATATCGCACAGAGCCAGCGAAAATAATAATATGGGCACATTATCAGGGTCAAAAAGCAGTTCGTATATACATACCGCATTTACCGCAATGATAATCAGCCAGAACCATGCGGCTACTTTTCCTTTAAATTTCATGCTTCCTCCATTATCTTGCCATATATCGCAGTTCATCCTTTTTCTGTCCTTACTGCAGCTGTCCATAAAAAAATTCTCCGCGGTATGATACCGCATTGATGTCTGTTGCACAAAGATTTCAGAATACTCAGAAAAAAGTGCGTAACAGAACAGTATCCGCTATTTATTCAGTATATCAAATATTTCCTGGCAATACTATGAAGTTTTTCTTATATTAAGGGGTGAAATAGAATTTATGTAGAGAACAGGCCAGTTATCTGCCTGTCCTGTTTTTTGCTTCATGCATGGGATACCCGTTTCCCTGGGCATCTGTTGAAGGCGTATTTTCATGGCTGTTTTTATCATGGCTTGGGCCATGCCCCACCACGCCTGCCTCATAAACGCCGTCCGGTATGGTTGAAATACGTTTATCGTCCTTTGCTTTTTTCATGGAGACCTCCTGACTTTTTTCTGCTGTTATTGTCCCCGTTTTCTATAAAAAATAAGCTTCTGACGATGTTTATCACTAAAAATCTCATCTGTAGTAAACTTCCATATCAAAAAAACGTTTCTCTTTCAGAACTTTGCAGGCATAATAACATCTATGTAACAGCATCTGTAAAATGAGTATCAGGATAAAAAATAAACGGTTTTTCTTCATAGAATTTTATCCTGGCCGGATTCCAATGCCTAAATATCTGTATCAGAATCCACTGCCTTTTCCCATACCAAATGAAATTCCCGGATAGTTCTATATCTGCTGTTTCTCTCGGCGCTGACTGCTTTTCCTGCCGCTTCATAGCATGCAGTATTCAATTCCCATTTTCCACGGTCACAAGGGGAAAAAGCATTTTTCATGTATCGCTCCGCAATGTCTGAGCTGCTGAATTCACCAAAGAAATCAAATAGCAAAGCTCCCAGCGTAAATACATTGGTTTTTTCATCAAGCTTTGCTCCTAAAATATATTCCTCCGGTGACTTGAGCCTTTTTGTTCCAAAAAGTTTTTCTCCCATATTGTTATAGGCCGGCATTTTTCTAAAAAAGTCGATATCGCATATCATTGTTTGATCAGTATTAAAGTCATACATAATACTGCCGTCATAAAAATCAACGGCAACATAACCTTTTTCGGCAGTTTTTTCAAGAAAGGAGAACAGAACCTCAGCGCACTGCAGCTTCTTTCTGGCTGAAAGTGTATGGAACCTGTCGCTGGGCCTTATCAGCTGCTTATTCTGTGTATATTTCTCAAAATTCCAGAAATCAAAGAGGCATTCCCCTTCCACCCAATCAAATACTGCCACATATAAATTCTCATGTGGAAAATGTTCTATGAGGTGTATAAGATTTGGATGTGCAAGCTCCTGGTATAAGCCTGCCGCATTCTTTAAAACTCTTATGGATTCATCTGGTGGAACTTCTGCATAAATAGTATCCGCACCTGCTATTTTCAGGAAATATCTCTGACTCCCTTTCTGCATACCTATACAAAGGCATCCCGATCCTGTTGCGTCAATCACCCTGAAGGCTGTTCCATAAGACCTCAGCCAGCTAAAATCACACCAAGTTTTCAATCGGAAGGTAATTCCATCAAGTTCAATTTGTTCCATTTTTCCCCTCTCTATTCCATCTATCTGTTCATATCTCTTTTGTGAACCATTCATTATAACGAGCAGAAGATGATGTTCTTTGAGTATTTCCTTGTTCTCCTCTTTACTCTTAGTGGGAGCTTCACCTTCCAGATACAAAGCACAGGGTAATTCCCGGCAATATTCGCAGTGTTTATAACCCTTTTAATTTACACAACAACAGCTAATTTTTTATCCATAGCAAACTCCTTTTTAGTCGGATGAAATATATGGGAAATTGTTATTTGTTTTTTGTAACTGTGTGGAGTTGATCTTTATTTTATATTTTAGTATAGAATTCTTAATTTCTGCAGTAGATATCTTTAATGTTTCATAACTATTCAAAATCTTTGAAAAGTGGGAATGAAAAAACCGGGAATATCCCAGAAAGCTCCATAGCTGCATGTAGATTGAAAACGCAGATACGATGGCTTTTCAGGATAGTCCCGGGCCGGCTGAATCGATCAAAAAGTCAATCAAGATGAAGTTTATAAAATTTTGCCGGGAAGGTTTCACTCCCGTCAAAACGGCTGTATTCTCCATAATGGTCAAAATGCATACCGCATTTTTCCATGACTCTTCCTGACGCCGGGTTTGCCACCGCATGATTTGCGCCGAAGTCATGTATATCAAATTCTTGGTATGCAAAGTCAATCATAGCTTTTGCCGCCTCCGTGGCATAGCCCTGGTTCCAGCAGTCAGAACAGAGGTTGTAGCCAATTTCCCACTGTGTATTGTCTTCCGCCGGTCCTATGCCGCCGCTGCCGATTAACCGGTTATTTTCTTTGCACACAAAGCCAAATTCATATTGTTTTTCGTTTTTTTCCACGGTTTCCAGCCATCTGCGTACGTCTTCTGTTTTCGTATAAAGGGCGTAAGGCATGAAACGGTTTACCAGCGGGTCCGAGCACCAGATAAAAACTTCTTCCGCATCTGCGGCTGTGAGCGGCCTGAGGATGAGTCTGGGTGTTTGCAGGATGTACTGTTGCATAATCGGGAGCCTTTCAGTGGTGTCTTATTGAAGATGGTTTTCTGATATTATTATGTATGAGATTATTGTTTATGAGATTATTCTGCCTGTAACAGTTTTTCCAGTTCGGTATTCAGCTTCTGTTTCATTTCCTGTAGTTCGCTGTCTGAAGGGAGGTATTTGTCGGCATACATTTCTTCTTTGGGAAGCTTCCATACAGGGCCGGGAACAGGAGTATCCCCTTTTCTCCTCGGAAAAAAGTGCCAGTGCATATGGATATTGTCTCCCTGTCCCAGCAGTTCATAGTTCATTTTTTCAGGCTGGAACGCGCGGAAGGCAGCTTCAGCAGCCAGCGACATTTCGTGGAGAAAGAGGTCACGGAAGGGCTGTTCCAGCTGATGCAGTTCTGTGGCGTGGGTTTTGCAGAGAAAGAGTGTGTAGCCTTTAAAACGTTGGTAGTCTCCCAGGACAACATAACCGGTCTGGAGTTCTTTTACAAAATATTTGTTGTTTCCTTTCAGAGTTTTTTGAATTCGATCGCATACTCCGCACATGGGGTTCTCCTTTGTTGATGGGATTTTTTTAGTGATTTTGGGGATGGATTGGAATGTTAGGGAATTAATGTCCTGGGGCCGTCTTGTTTGTCTGATAGGGGTTAACTCTTTTCCATTTGTTTTATTCTACGATTTCATGGCAATTCTGTCAAATCTATAGTTTGTAAAATCTATAGTTTATAAAAAGTTGGTTTGTAATGTTGGGCAGGGGTGAGAATGCTGCGCATTCTCACCCCTGTATGGGCGGACAGATGGTGAAGGGGAAGGGTGATGGAAGGAGGACGCCTGCGAGTAATCCCTGCGGGATTTCTCGCGCTTCGCTGCGCGAAGCTTTGTAAAAAGCCATAAGGCCCCGTTGCTCTGCAAGCAGGCAGCGGGGCCTTATGGCTTTTTACGGCGTCGGGCTGGGTATCGGGGATGTGAGGGTTATTGGGTGTTCATCTTTAGGAGCTTCGCCGCCTGGTCGGCTGCGATCAAACTATCCAACAATTCATCAATATCCCCATTCATAATATCATCAATCTTATAAAGCGTCAGCTTTATCCTATGGTCCGTAACCCTTCCCTGGGGGAAGTTGTAGGTCCTTATTTTTTCTGATCTGTCCCCTGTTCCAATCTGGCTTCTTCTCAGTTCCGCTTCTGCATCGTGTGCTTTCTGCTGTTCAATGTCATACAGCTTGGCACGGAGCAGTGCGAATGCTTTTGCTTTGTTCTGAAGCTGTGATTTCTCTGTCTGGCTGTATACAACGATTCCTGTGGGGTAGTGGGTCAGTCGTACGGCGGAGTCTGTGGTGTTGACGCACTGGCCGCCGTTTCCGGAGGCGCGCATTACGTCGATTCGTATGTCTTTATCGTCAATGACAACGTCCACATCTTCTACTTCGGGCATTACAGCCACGGTTATGGTGGAGGTGTGGATGCGGCCGCCGGATTCGGTTTCCGGGACGCGTTGTACGCGGTGTACGCCGCTTTCGTATTTAAGTTTGGAGTAGGCTCCTTTTCCGTTGATCATGAAGCTGACTTCCTTCATGCCGCCGATTCCGATTTCGTCAACTCCTACGGTTTCCACCTTCCAACGGTTCCGTTCCGCGTATTTTACGTAAAGGCGGTACATTTCGGCGGCAAAAAGCGCTGCCTCATCTCCGCCGGCGCCGGCGCGGATTTCTACAATAACGTTTTTATCATCATTGGGGTCTTTGGGGAGCAGAAGGATCTTCAGTTCCTGTTCCAGCTCCTGTATGCGTTTTTTTGCTTCGCTGTGTTCTTCTTTGAGCAGTTCGCGCATTTCTTCATCGGATTCGGATTCCAGCATAAAGAGGCTGTCCTCCGCATCCTGTTTTGCTTTCTTATATTCTCTGTAGCTTTCCACAATAGGAGTCAAATCACTTTGTTCCTTCATCAAAGCCCTGAACCGGTCCTGGTTGGCCGTTACGGTAGGCTCATTCAGTTCGTTCATGATTTCCTCATATCGCCGAAGCAGGTCTTCCAGCCTGTCAAACATTTTTATACCATTCCTTCCTGATAATCAGCCGCATATCGGGCGGCTTTTCTTATACAATTACTGTGGCAGGGTGTCCGTCCCATACCAAAATCCGGATACCACCCGGTCCAGTCCGGCAAAATCCTTTGTCACCTGTACCTCATGAAACCCGGCCTCTTCCATCATTTTTTTTACGGCAGCTCCCTGATCAAAGCCGATCTCAAAATAAAGACCGCCGCCCCGCATCAGATGCTCAGTGCCGTCCTCAAGTATCCTTCTGTAAAAAACAAGTCCGTCTTCTTTTCCGTCCAGTGCCGTCAGCGGTTCATGCAGCCTGACCTCTTCCATCAGTCCATCAATGACGGCAGTTGGAATGTAAGGCGGATTGGATACGATAAAATCATATTTTCCATCAATATTTTCAAAAAGATTCCCTTCCACAAACCGGGCCTGTATTCCCAGCCGGTCCGCATTTTGCCGGGCAACGGCAAGCGCTTCCTTGGAAATATCGGCCCCGGTCCCCTGGCAGTCATTGGAATAATGGAGCAGGCTCAGTAAAATACAGCCTGATCCGGTACACATGTCAAGTATTCTGCTGCCGTCCGTCAGCTGCCGTAATACTTCTTCCACCAGGATTTCCGTATCCTGTCTGGGAATGAGCACATGCTCGTTTACCAGAAAGGTAAGCCCCATAAATTCCTGTTCGCCGGTAATGTGCTGGAGAGGGATGTGCCGGGCGCGCCTGGATATCCAGTCGTTATAAGCGCTCTCCTCTTCATGGGACACCTGTCTGTCCCCGTGAACCAGCAGCGTATTCCTGTCCGTATGGCATATTGTTTCCAGGAGCAGTCTGGCATCCAGATCAGCTTCTTCAATTCCGGCCGCCTTCAGGCTCTGCCGGCCCCATTCATAGCATTCCCTGTAGTTCATTGCAGTGCCGGCTCCCCGGTTTTGGTTTCTTTCCCATCAGAAGCGTCACCCGCCCCGTCCTCATCCTCATCCTCATCGAAATCCTCCGGCTGTTCATCCTCCATCAGCCATGACTCATCCACTTCATACCCGAATTCCTCCTTCAGATATGCCTTCCAGTCAAAAACCGCATTTACAGAGGCAATCGCCACTTCAATCATACTTTCATCCGGTTCTCTGGTGGTCAGTTTCTGAAGCCACATTCCGGGTTTTGAAATCAGATTGATGATTACATTGTCATTTCTTCCCGCAAGGCGGATTACTTCATAGGAAATCCCGGCAATTACAGGAATCAGAAGAATCCTGACCACAAGCCTGAGCGCAGGGTTCTCCACCCGGATGAACATGAAAAGGATAATGCTTATCAGCATGACAAACAAAAGAAAACTTGTTCCGCACCTTTTATGGAGCCTGGAGCTTCTCATTGCATCCTTGACGGTAAGAGGACGCCCCTTTTCCAGGCAGTTAATGCATTTGTGCTCCGCTCCATGGTACTGGTAAACCCTTCTGATATCCTTCATGGAAGCGATAATGGCCACATATGCCAGGAAAATGGCAAGACGCACCACGCCTTCCAGAATGGCGAGAAGAGAAGCATTCCTGACATAGGAATGAAACAGCAGGCTGATTCCATAGGGAAGTGCGATAAAAATCGCCACCGCCAGAACAATGGAGAAGGCTACCGTAAATCCCATGAATACCTTTTCCGCATTTCCTTTGGTTACTTTGTTCAGCAGCTTGTCCGTTTTGGTCTCTTCCGCTTCATCATCTTCGTAAAAGCTGGCGGAATAGGTCAGAGTCTGCATTCCCAGCACAAGGGAATCTATAAAATTAAAAACCCCTCTGACAAACGGCAGCTTTGTAAGCTTGCTGCCGGCCAGGGCTCCTGCATATTTTTCTTTCTTGACTTCGATGTTTCCATCCGGCTTTCTGACTGCTACGGCGTATTCATCTTTATTTTTCATCATGACGCCTTCCAGAACGGCCTGGCCGCCGATGCCGGAATAGTGTCCGCAGTTCTTTTTACTCATATTAATTCCTCCCTTACGGGTTGTGTTGGATTTGGTGCGGGACAGTAACTGTGAGGGATACTGAACAGTTACGCGGTATATATATGAAAAAGAAGGTTGAGATTAAATAACCTCAACCTTTTTTCGCAGCTCTTATTTGTTTTCCACGCCGTACTTTCTGTTGAACTTGTCAATACGTCCACGAGCCTGAGCAGCCTTCTGCTGGCCTGTGTAGAATGAATGGCACTTGGAGCATACTTCCACGTGAAGTTCCGGTTTGGTAGAACCTGTTACGAATGTGTTTCCGCAGTTGCAGGTTACTGTTGCCTGGTAATATCCAGGATGGATTCCTTCTTTCATGATTTCACCTCTTCTATTTATTGTGTTCCCTTATTGTTATTTCGTTCTCATCCACTTGCCTTTCGGCCGCCGGATACAGATTAACCTGTAAACAGCTTTTTAATTGTAGCATAGCTTTTCTGTCAATGCAAGTAAAAATAAGCAAAAAGCAGCAAAAAAACAGCAATATTTCTGCCTGACAGTAATTCCGGATATCAGATAAACTTCATTTTTTTCACTAGATTTACAAAATCGGCATTATTTCTTGTACGTGCGAACATATCAAGAATCTTATCCACAGCTTCTTCCGGCTTCAGGCTGTTAAGCGCTTTGCGCAGAATACCGATGGCTTCCAGTTCTTCCGGGGTAAGCAGCAGATCTTCTCTTCTGGTGCCTGATTTTGGAATATCGATGGCAGGAAATACTCTTCTTTCGGAAAGCTTTCTGTCCAGCACGATTTCCATATTGCCGGTTCCCTTGAATTCCTCATAAATAACGTCGTCCATTTTACTTCCGGTATCCACAAGCGCCGTAGCCAGTATGGTCAGGCTTCCGCCCCCGCGCATGTTCCTGGCCGCGCCGAAGAACCGTTTCGGCATATGCAGGGCTGCCGGATCAAGACCGCCGGAAAGAGTTCTTCCGCTGGGCGGGATTACAAGGTTATAGGCTCTGGTCAGACGGGTGATGCTGTCCAGAAGGATCATGACATCTTTCTTATGCTCTACCAGACGCTTCGCCCGTTCGATTACCATTTCGGAGACTCTTTTGTGATGCTCAGGCAGCTCATCAAATGTGGAATAAATAACCTCCACATTCGGTCCTTCAATTGCTTCCCTGAAATCCGTAACTTCCTCAGGCCGTTCATCAATCAGAAGGATGATCAGGTGCATGTCCGGATTATTTACTTTTACGGACTGCGCAACCTGCTTGAGCAGCGTTGTCTTACCAGCTTTAGGCGGAGATACGATCATACCTCTCTGCCCTTTTCCCACAGGGCTCATCAGATCCATGATCCTCATGGCCGTTGAAGAGCGTGACAGCTCCAGGCGGACTCTTTCCTCCGGGAAAATAGGCGTCATGTCCTCAAAATTACATCTTCTCGCCGCCACATCCGGAGAATATCCATTGATGGATTTCACATAAAGAAGCGCGCTGAATTTTTCATTCTGGGTTTTGATTCTTGTATTGCCTTCTACGATATCGCCCGTCTTCAGATTAAATCTGCGAATCTGGCTGGGCGCCACATAAACATCGTTTTCTCCGGGAAGATAATTGGCGCAGCGGATAAATCCGTAGCCGTCCGGCATTACTTCCAGAATACCATGCGCCGCAACTCCGCTGTCCAGCTCTGATGGGAACTTGTCGTCATCATTAACATTCTGAACCGGCATCGGATTATCCTGCTGGCTGCTTTCCGCGCGTTCCGTATTATAGCTTCTGTTCTGGGGAACGCTGCGTTCTCCGTTATAGGTGCGTTCACCCTGCTGTGATCCCGCGGTATTCTGACGATTATCGTTATTATTCGTAATAATGGTTCTTGTACTCCGCTGCTCCTGGTTTCCGTAGTTCCTGCGGCTGCCATTCTCGTTCTGTGTATTCCGGCGCATCGGTTTCCTGTCCGTCCCGCGCTCCGCCGGTCTGTTCTGGGAAGCAGTCTGGGACTGATTCGCCTGCTGTGATTGTGAGGCGCTCTGCGGCTGCGTTACCGCCTGGGACTGTGCCGCGCTCTGTGCCTGGGTTGCATTCTGCACTTGAGGTGCCGCCTGCTGTACATTCTGCACCCTTGCCTGTCCTGCCGTTTCCGCAGGCGCTGCCTCTTCTTCTTTTTCCGCTGGCGATTTCACTTCAGAAGGCTTCTCTGCCGTCCTTTTCTCCGGGGCAGTCTTTTCCAAAGGCTTTTCAGACACACTCCGGCTCCGGCTCTTTTTCGGCGCAGCCGCAGCCTTGTCTGCAGCGTCTCCCTTTTCTTCCGTCCTGACCGGCGTGCCGGGCCTTCCTTCCGCTTCCTCATCAAGGGCCACCATTGCCTCAATAATATCCGCTTTCTTCATTCCGGAAGTGCCCTTGATTCCTCTTGACTTGGCAATTTCCTTAAGATCTGCCAATGCCAGGGACTGATACTTTTCTCTCATGCTCATGAATTTCCTCCGTGCTTATAGTACAAAATGTTTCAAAATTAAATACGATGAATCTGGTTCAATACAACCCGCTAATAAACAGGATGACTTCCTGCTGATTCTTCTGTCTGTTATTCATTTCTTTCTTTTATTGGGAAATAAATTAATGACACCTGGCTGACCTGCCGCTTATCGTAGGTATGAAAAGCCAGCTCTCCACGTCTGTTCAATGGCGCCATCCGGCAGCCGGACATGTGACGTCAACAAGATATGTATTGGGATACGATACTCTAAAAAGTAAACTTTATGTGTCCACATTATACACCACATTCAAAAAAATAGGAAGCTTTTTTTTCAAAAAGCTTCCAGGATGCGTATTTTACTTGATATTTTATCAATTTTGAATAAGTTTAAAACGTATATAAGATAACGTTTAATATTATTCTCCGTCAATGCCAGTGCGTGTTTCCGCTGCCGTTTTTCCCATCCAGAAAGTCCTGCATCTGGGAAATTTCCTGCCCCTGCAGCTCAATTACACTATTTGCATAATCCGTTACCGAATCATTGTCTGAATATTTTATGATGGTCTCAGCCATATCCACGGCCATCTGATGGTGCATCACCATGCCTTCTGCAAAAGCCGTATCCAAATCCTGTGTATCGGAGGAGCCATGACCTGAATGATGTCCTTCCATCATTTCATCATATTCCTTAAGATAGGCTTCCTCTTTCGTCCCATCGGTCTGGTAACCGCTTTTTATATCTTCCATCATATTCTTCATCTGCTCGATTTCCGAAGTCTGGGCCATGATAATATCCTCTGCCAGTTTCCTGAAATGAGCATCCTCAGGAGCATACTTCAGATACTCCTCCGACATTTCTATGGCGGATTCATGATGGGGAATCATGCCGGTCAGAAAGGCCAGTGAGGAACTTCCTGTCTTTTCCTTAAGCTCCATATCCTTCAGCATCTGATCCATGATTTTATCCTGCGCTTTCAGATAGGAGTCCACCCCGGAACTGCTTTTTTGGCAGCCGGGCAGAATAAACATTGCGGTCAATATGATTAAAAATACCTTGCAGGTTTTGTTTTTCATTTCTGTCTCCATAATAGTGGTTGATTGATTGCCGCTTGCGGCCTCTGTTTCTTTCAAACCATAGTATCTGCAAAATATTGAAATATATTTACCACACCGGTTCTTTCCTTATAAAAAGAGCCGTAATTTATCGCTTTTCTCCCTTCCCATCCGACAGCAGCCGCCGCATTCGTCCATTTTCATCCCCAGGGCGGCACATGCTAAACATGCCGCCCCGTTTCACCGCCGCCTACTTCAGGGAAAATACCATTCTCACCGGATCATGATCCGCATACAGATAACCTGTATGGATATTTTCATATTCCTTCAGTTCAATATTATCCGATATAATAAATCCATCCAGCGTCACCGTATAAGTCACGCCTTCCTCATAAGGCATATCCGCATTCCGGGCGCTGTCCGGAAGAGCCGCCTTTCCCGCTTCTCCCAGAAAATCCATGCTGAAGGAAAAGCCCTCCGGCAAATCGGATCTGGGGAACGGATACGCCCAGGACGCACGATCCTCCTCAGTATCCTCGGATGCCTTCAAATCGTGATTGAAATCCCCGCCGCATACCACATAATTCCCCTTCTCATATTCCGCCTGCATGTCCCCGCACAGCTTATTCACCTGTGCCTCCCGGATAGCATCGCTGTTGCCGTAAGCAGACATATGCAGGGAAAAAATAACCAGCTCTTTTCCATTGTCCGCAGGGATCCTGCTGATGGAATAGCATCTGTCCAGATCAAGGAACTTGCTGAAGGAGGTGGAAATGGGGAAACTCTTCCTTACAGCCGATGCAATTGGATATTTTGAATAAAAAGCGATTCCCGCCAGGCTTTTTCCATGAGGCTCCCAGGGCGGGACCATCAGAAACGCTGAATCATAATTGATGGCAAAATCCGAGTAATATCCGCCGAAATACTTATCCAGCAGCTCGTATTCATCCACATGGTAACTCCTTGTGGCTTTAAGATCCACCTCTTCAAAAATCATGAAGTCCGGATCATAGCCCGCCGCCAGCTCACCGGCGCCCGAAACTGTGGCAAGCACGCTTTCCTTACTGTCTGCAACTGAGGATTTCCCTCCGTCCATAAAAAAACTGTAGTCCGGCGTGTAAGCGCCAAAGCCGATATTGTAGGTGATAATTTCATAATCTGTACCAACGGAAACCGCACCGGTTGTATCCGCATTCTCCGGCGTCCTCACATCCAGCGTCAGGTCATCCGGAAGCCTGTGATAGCTTATCATCACGTACAGGACATAACCGATTATCACCAGAAGCAGCGCAGCCAGAATCCCCAGCAGTACACGCAGCCAGATCCGTTTCTTTTTCCCCTGTTTTCCCATTCTATACCTCCTGTCTCTTTCTGTCTTTTATCTTACTCCATCCTGACGGAAAACACAATCTTCCAGGTTCGCTATTGCGAATCGAAACCAAATATTATATGATACTTCTGTAGCGTTACCCTGCCGGAAAAACAAATGGGAGGAAAAATCATGACAACCAACGAAAAAGCACTGGAATTACATAAAGAATGGAATGGTAAAATAGAAACCGTTTCCAAAACACCCGTTAAATCAAGAGAGGCGCTGTCACTCGCCTATACCCCCGGCGTGGCGGAGCCATGCAAGGTGATAGCCAATGATAAGGAAGCCGCTTATACCTATACCATCAAGGCCAACACCATTGCCGTGGTTTCCGACGGCTCCGCGGTCCTGGGCCTTGGGAACATCGGCCCCTATGCCGCTATGCCCGTCATGGAAGGGAAGGCCGTCCTTTTTAAAGAATTCGGCGGCGTCAATGCCGTCCCCATCTGCCTTGACACACAGGACACGGAGGAAATCATCAAGGCGGTAACCTGGATGGCTCCCGGCTTCGGAGGAATCAACCTGGAAGATATCAGCGCTCCCCGCTGCTTTGAAATTGAGGAACGGCTGAAAGCCACCCTGGATATTCCTGTTTTCCATGACGATCAGCACGGAACAGCTATCGTGGTTCTCGCAGGAATCATCAACGCCCTGAAGGTTACCGGAAAGAAAAAGGAAGACTGCCGCATCGTGGTAAACGGCGCAGGCAGCGCAGGAATTGCCATCACCAGGCTGCTTCTGACCTATGGCTTCCCCAATATTATCATGTGCGATAAATCCGGCATCCTTTCCAGGGATACGAAGGATTTGAACTGGATGCAGGAAAAAATGATGGAGGTCACCAATCTTCAGGGAGAAAACGGCACTCTGGCCGACGCCATGAAAGGCGCTGACATCTTTATAGGTGTTTCTGCTCCCGGAATCGTAACCGCGGAAATGGTTTCTTCCATGAACAAGGATGCCATCCTTTTTGCCATGGCCAATCCGGTTCCCGAAATCATGCCTGATATTGCAAAAGCCGCGGGCGCAAAAGTCGTAGGCACAGGCCGGAGCGACTTCCCCAACCAGGTTAACAACGTGGTGGCCTTCCCCGGAATTTTCAAGGGCGCGCTGGAAGGCCGGGCCACACAGATTACGGAAGAAATGAAGCTGGCCGCCGCGCTCGCCATCGCATCCCTTGTGCCTGACGGGGAACTGAACGAAAACAATATCATGCCTGAAGCCTTTAATCCGAAGGTTGCGGAAGTGGTAGCCGAAGCTGTAAAATCACACATCCGGAAATAGGACTATGGATTATCATGGCAAGCCCTATTATTCCCTGGACGCCTGGTGTAAGAACACCTATGGTGAAAAATTATATAAAATAGCGCTGGATGCAGGTTTAACCTGCCCCAACCGGGATGGGACGCTGGATACCCGGGGCTGTATTTTCTGCAGCGCAGGCGGCAGCGGTGATTTTACTCCCGGAAGCGCCCTTTCCATCCCTGAACAGCTGACAGCCGGCAAACAGCTTCTTCGGGCCAAAAAGACAGGCAGCCGCTATATCGCTTATTTTCAGGCCTATACTAATACCTACGGACCTGTATCCTATCTGGATTCCGTTTACAGGCAGGCGCTTTCTGAACCGGATATTGCCGGCATCTCTATCGCAACAAGGCCGGATTGCCTTGGAAATGAAGTCATGGCGCTGCTGGAAGGCCTGAAAAGTGATTATCCGGACAAGTTCATCTGGATCGAACTGGGACTGCAGACCATCCATGAACAAACCGCACGGTATATCCGCAGAGGCTATGCGCTTTCCTGTTTCACCCATGCCTGTGACCGACTGCACGCCGCCAGGATTCCGGTTATCGTGCACGTAATCCTGGGTCTTCCCGGAGAAACAACGGAAATGGTCCTGGAAACCATCCGTTTCCTTAATGGGTGCGGGATTTTCGGAATCAAGCTGCAGCTTCTGCATATACTTGACAATACTGACCTGGCCGGTGAGTACCGCGCAGGTAAGGTGCAGGTGCTCACCCTGGATTCCTACCTTACCCTTTTAATAACATGCATTGCCGCCCTTTCGCCCGATATCGTCATCCACCGGGTAACCGGCGACGGCCCGAAAAGCCTTTTGATAGCTCCGGACTGGAGCCGTAACAAACGTAACGTATTGAATACGCTTCATCAGCGCATGAAGCTCTCCTCAATCAGACAAGGACAATGCTATGAATCAGGAACCTTTGACTCTTTACAAATTAATTGTACTGTACATGCTGGACAGGGTCACATTTCCCCTGACCACAGCGCAGATCAGTGAATTCGTCCTGGATAAGGAATACACCAATTTTCTGACCCTGCAGACAGCCATTTCCGAACTGATGGAAACCGGTCTGGCTGAATCCCGGACAATACTGAACAGGACACAGCTGCAGATCACCGACGAAGGGCGCGATACCCTACACTATTTTGAAAACCGGATCAGCGATGCCATCAAAAGCGACATTATCGATTATTTTAAAAATCATAAGCTGGAGCTGCGCAACGAATCCTCTATCCAGGGGAATTTTTACAAGCTGGTAAACGGGGAATTTGAAGCCCAGCTGGTGGCAAAGGACAAGGACGTGGATCTGGTGAACATCCGTATTTCCGTCCCTACCCAGGAGCTGGCAGCTTCCATCTGCGCCAACTGGCAGAAGAAAAACAAGGAAATTTACCAATACCTGACGGAACAGTTATTTTAATTATAAAAACCCTGGCATACACACAACAATACTGTGTATATGTCAGGGTTTTTTACTATCCTCTTTTCGGCACATCCCCGCCGTTATATTTTTCTTCCTCTTCCGGCAGCGCCGCTTCTTTTTTAATGCGCTTCATATGCTCTTTTATTTTCACTTCATAACCGTTTCCCGAAGGTTTGTAGAATTCTCTTCCGCTTAGTTCATAAGGCAGATACTGCTGTCTGACATAATTATTCGGATAATTATGAGCATATTTATAATCAAGTCCGTGTCCCAATTTTGCCGCTCCTTTATAATGGGCATCCTGCAGGTGCGGGGGCACCGGCAGATTTCCTGTTTCCTGGACACAACGCATGGCCGCGTCAATGGCGCACACCGCTGCGTTGCTTTTAGGCGCGCAGGCTACATAAGTCACCGCATTCGCCAGAATGATCTGGGCCTCCGGCATGCCTACCCGCTCCACCGCCAGCGATGCGCTCACAGCCACCTGAAGCGCCTGGGGATCCGCATTTCCCACATCCTCCGAGGCGCAAATCATGATACGGCGCGCAATGAAGGTGATACTTTCCCCGGCATAAAGCATTTTTGCCAGATAATAGACCGCAGCGTCCGGATCCGACCCCCGCATGCTTTTGATAAAGGCCGAAATCGTATCATAATGGTTGTCCCCAGTCTTATCATATTTCACCACACGCTTCTGAATGCATTCGCCCGCCACCTCCAGCGTTACGTGGATTTTTCCGTCCGCGGCCCGCGGCGTGGTCATAATCCCCAGCTCTATGGCATTCAGCGCATGCCTGGCATCCCCTCCCGCCACATCGGCAAGGAAATCCATGGCGTCCTCATCTATCTCCGCGTCGTAGGCGCCCATCCCCTTCTGCCTGTCATAGACAGCCCGCCGCAGAAGCTCCTTTATATCCTCCCTGGACAGAGGCTTTAATTCAAAAATAATGGAACGCGAAAGCAGAGCGCCGTTCACCTCAAAATACGGGTTCTCCGTGGTCGCGCCGATCAGAATTACGGTTCCGTCCTCCACGAACGGAAGAAGATAATCCTGCTGCCCTTTATTAAAACGATGGATTTCATCGATGAACAGGATCGTTTTTTTCCCATACATGCCCATGGTATCCTTCGCCTTGGCCACGACCTCCTCCATATCCTTTTTCCCGGCGACAGTTGCATTAATCTGGGTGAACTCCGCACTTGTGGTATTGGCGATCACCTTTGCCAGCGTGGTTTTCCCTGTTCCGGGCGGGCCGTAAAAAATG
Source organism: Eisenbergiella massiliensis (assembly GCF_003435485.1). Taxonomy (NCBI): domain Bacteria; kingdom Bacillati; phylum Bacillota; class Clostridia; order Lachnospirales; family Lachnospiraceae; genus Eisenbergiella; species Eisenbergiella massiliensis. The sequence continues at coordinate 39,391 of NZ_QVLV01000019.1, read as the reverse complement.
ATGGAGCTGATTTTATCCGCCTGGATCGCGCGATAGAGCAGCTTGTCCTTTCCGATAATATGCTGCTGCCCCACCACCTCGTCCAGCGTTGTTGGCCGCAGCCTGGCCGCCAGCGGGGATTCCTTCTCCATACTGTTTTCTCTCATATAATCAAATAAATCCATTGTATTTTTCTCCTGATGCCGTACTTTTTTTGCGTCGGCTTCCTCTATTATAACGTCCCGCAACCGTGAAATCAATCAGCGCCGGCCAGGGATTTTAAAAAAAGACAGGCCTCGGCAGCGGTTCAGGCAGGTCTGCGCATTTACCGCACTGACCGCAAGAAAATGATTCAGGAATTCCCTCCATGTGCAGCCGCTGAAATACTGCCAAAGGACACACGCCGCATAATTTTATCCGCTCTCCATATACTAAAATCCAAAAGGAGGAAATATCCCATGAAAGATGAAGATTACAATATTCCCGAAGATCAGGACTACACCAGCGCCGTATCCGCCTATGACTGCACGGGTCTGATTCCCGCCGGCACCGTCCATGAAAAAACACTGGAAGCTTACCGTGAATTATATCCCTTCGGCGCGCCCGAAATGAGTGAAAAAGAAATGGAACAGATGAGAGAAAAGGATAAAAAAGAAAACCAGGACTGACAGTTTCATAACCATGACTGCCAGCTTCATAACCCGGATTTGCAGTATCGGAAGAAATACCAGGCTGCCCCTGAGGAAAAGCAATGCCGCCGCAGGCAGCTGCCCTGCCGCTTCAAACAGCTTCCTTTCCATCTCCTTACGATGGAAGCGGTCTGAGGCGGCGCTGTTTTTCCCATATCATTCCCGCAAAGCTTCAGTCAAACAAAATCTCGTCAACCGTCACGAATTCATATCCTTCCGCTTTCAGGATATCCACCACCTGAAGCGCTGCCGTCACCGTGGAATCATAGGAATCATGCATCAGGATTATGCTGTTTTCCTTCGTTCCCGCAAGCACGCTCCTCACGATTTTATCCACGTTTGTGGAGCACCAGTCCAGAGGGTCCACATCCCAGAGCACAGGAAACATGTTCAGCTCCTTTTCATATTTTTTATCCCAGGAACCGTAGGGCGGACGGATAAAGGAGGTTTCCTTTCCGGTCACCTCCTGGATAATATCGTTGGTTGAAATAATTTCTTTTTTAAAATCATCTGAATTTGCCGCAGTCAGCTGTACATGATGGAAGGTATGGTTTCCAATGAGATGACCGTCCTCGCTGGCTCTTTTTACAATTTCAGGATAGCTCTCCACGTTTTCCCCCGTCACAAAAAAAGTCACCTTCACATCTCTTTTTTTCAGGCCGTCCAAAAGCTGCGGCGTACATACCGGATGCGGGCCATCGTCAAAGGTCAGGGCCACCTTGCCCTTATATGGCGCTTCATCCTCATAGCCGGCGTCCGCCAGTGTATGGGAGGACCACGCTTCCTGCCTTGCGGCCCCGTTTTTCTCTCTTGCAAAATAGGACAAAGCCGCCGTAAAAAGTACTATCGTCAGGAACGCTATCCATCTTTTTCCCTTCAGCATGACACTGACCTCTGGTTTCCGCTTTCTTTCATACTATATGCAGCAGGACGGAAAATTATCATTCCTTCCTGGTACCGTGTGCAGGTTCGCGAAGCGAATACGCTGACCTGGCCTGCCGAACAGCGGTCCTTATTACATCACGTTCTGCGGCTTCCCGTCCAGATAGCATGCAATATTATCGAATACAATAACCGCCCTCTTATAAAGGGCCTCCTTTGTAGCAAAAGCCACATGAGGCGTGGCAAGCAGCCTGGGCGCTTTCAGAAGCGGATGATCCTCGCTGATGGGAGGCTCTGTTTCAAATACATCCACTGCCGCTCCGGCAATCCTTCCCTCTTCCAGGGCTGCCGCTAGCGCCTGGCTGTCCACCACCGGCCCTCTTGCCGTATTGACAAGAATCGCATTGGGCTTCATCAGACGAAGCTGCGCCTCCCCTATCAGCCCCTTTGTCTGTTCGGTCAGCGGTACATGGAGTGATACAATATCGCATTCCCGCAAAAGAGTATCCATATCCGTCATGGTGACGCCTTCTGTTTCTCTGGGGCTCCTGTTATAACCGTAAACCTCACATCCAAATGCCCTGGCAAGCTGCGCGGTCCTTGTCCCTATTGCGCCCATTCCAATGATGCCGAATTTTTTTCCTTCCAGCTCCTGTCCCACAAGCCCGGTCTTATCCTTTCCCTCACGGACAGCCTGATTGCACTCAATAATATACCGGTAAAGATTCAGCACCATGCCGAACACAAGCTCCGGCACCGCCGTATTGGAATATCCGGCGCAGTTGCTCACCAGGATTCCTCTTTCCCGGCAGTAATCCATAGCCACATGATCCACACCCGTAAAAGCCACGGAAATCATCTTCAGATTATCACAGTGCTCCAGCACCTCTTTTTTAAAGGGCAGATTGGAAAAAGCGAGAATATCCGCATCCTTCGCCCGTTCTATCAACGTTTCCGTATCCGTAACGCGGGTATCATAATATACGATTTCCACCTTTCCTTCCAGTTTTTCCTCTGCCAGCGCAAGAAGCTTCTCCTTTTCTACGCCGAGCGGTTCAATAATCACAAGTTTCATCTTTTTATCCTCCTGTTTTTATGGAGTAAAATGCGCGTCCTCTGAAAAGGAAATGATTTTACTCCTGATTTTAGTTTTGCGGAGCAAAATACAGGTTCCCTGACGGGCAGTTTTTTACTCCATTCATTTAACTGTCAACGCAAACGTATGTAACTGTGAAGATCCTGAACAGTCACACTCAGACATATACAATGTCTGATAATTCCCCGACGGAAAGCACCGGTTAAAAATTTAGCCGTTCCAGATATTTTTGCTCAAATCCCGGCAATTCTGCCAGATTCAGCACCTCGGCCCTGCGGCACATGGCTTCCGCTTTTTCCCGCAGGGATTCCTCCCCGCCATAAAGGCAGGCTCCCAAAAGCGAGGTATTCCCCACCGCAGTCACCCTTCCCGCCAGCTGCGGAGGGAATAAACCGATCCAGGCCGCCTTTTCCACATCCAGGAAATAACCGAAACCGCCGGCCAGAAAGACCTTGTCAATCCGGGAGGCATCCGTTCCCATAGCTTCCATCAGCAGCTCCACACCCGCGCATACCGCTGCTTTTGCCATCTGCAACCCGCGGATATCCTGCTGTGTAATACGCAGCTCTCCCTTCTGCCAGCCCGTATCAAAAAAAGGCTCTTTAAGCAGGCCTGTCTCATCAATCACACCGCCCTCCAGCATTTCTGCCAGCAATGCAATCATATCCGTTCCCGGCACATTAACTCCTGCGCCGCCTTCAAAAGCCGGGCCGGCCGCGGCCGCCGTACAGATGAGCCTGTCTCCTCTGCCGATTGCCATTTCCCCATTCGTCCCGAGATCAATAAACAATCTGCATTCCCCGTCTTCACACTCTGCAAAACCGCAGGCCAGAAGCCCCGCCGTAATATCTGCGCCCACAAAAGCCGATATTCCCGGCAATAAACGGATCTCCTGTCCCGAAACGCCGTCCTTCCCCTGCCTTCCGGGAAGACACATTTCCTGCAGGCATACCGGAGTAAAAGGATATCTTCCAAGCGTCCGCGTATCCAGCTCCATCAGCAGATGCTCCATCGAAGTATTTCCCGCCAGCCAGATACTCTCCGGCCTCCCGCCCAGTTCACCGCAAAGCTGTTCCACACCCTCTTCCAGGACATCTCTCACAGCCTCTGCCAGTTCTCCGGCCTCTCCCCTTTCCGCCGCCTGCAACCTGGAAATCACATCACTCCCCCACCTGCGCTGCGGATTCATACAGCTGTATTCCCCCAGGATACGCAGCCTTCCTCCCCGCTTCAGCTCCCGCAGGGAATCCGCTGCCACAGCCTGCATGGCCACCGTTGTCGTCCCCAGGTCAACTGCGATCAGATACTCTGCGCTACGGCCCGGCATCCCTCCATTCGCCGCGCTGCTGCATTTGGCGGCACCTGCACTGCCGTCCCTTATCCCGCCGCCATGAGTCGTAACCGCCTCCACCGCCCTGCTTTCCACGAACTCCACCCGCACAGTACAATCCCCCTGTACCCGGTGCATACACGCCAGCCGGTATCCTTGTCTCAGCTCCTCCGCCGAAAAAGCGATCCTGTCCGCCGCCACAGGCAGCAGCGCCCTCTGCCCCTCGAACAAAATCCGGCACCGCCCGCACGTCCCCTTCCCATTACAACACACCAAAGGGAACCCATGCATCTTCAAAAGACTGAGAAATCCTGCTCCCACAGGCGCTTCGATCACCCGCTCTTCCCCGTCCCGCCTTACCGTTATCCTCTTATCAGACAAACTGGTTTCTCTCCTCATCATAAACATAATCTATCTTCTTCAGTTTTTCCACAAGCCCGGCCTTATCCACGCCGCACTCCTCGCACAACGCATCCAGACTCCCATAAAAATCCCTGAGCTTCATATTCACAAAACTCAACAGCATCACCGGATCCTCAGGCATCACCATAACACTACCTCCATAATCATCCAAAAAATCAGCCGCAACCGCCTAATCCTTTCACAGCCCCAACATCCCCTGCACCATCACCCGCCCCGCAAATTCACCAGCAGGCGCCTCCCCTATTATAGGCAATCCCCGCCCTTCTTTCAAGAAACCCGGCTTATTTTCTTTTAATTCTTCTTAGCCCAGCCTGCTGCCACTAAATCTCTTTCCCCAAACAGCCAATTCCATCCCCGAACAATTCCTCCAATACTTATTCCTGCTACAAGGCGTGTGTCACTCTGCCCGGAGCTGGTTTTGTCCCCGGAGACGTCAGCGATGGTGATGCAGTTTCCCCCTGTCCATGGGACTGTCTGCCCAGCGTTCTGCTTTCCGGGAGGGATGGGGGCTATTTGCATGGGAGTCACACAAAAATGGTGACAATTTCTTACCTGGCCGGTTTACCGGTCCGATGTTCGCCCGAATGACGCTGTCTGACGAACGAAGAGAGGAGTTTTGCGTCATTCAACATCGGACCGGTAAACCGGCCGGGTTAGAAATTTCCCATTTTTGCGTCCGAACAAGCAAATAGCCCCCTTCCCTCCCGGAAAGCAGAACGCCGGGCAGACAGTCCTATGGACAGGGGGGAACTGCATCGCCGCCGCTGACGTCTCCGGGGACAAAACCAGCTCCGGGCAGAGCGACACACGCCACTCCCCCCCTGAATTCATGTATATATTTTGTTCATATTATGAAATGGACTTGACATAGCTTCTTTTTTGATGCTATTCTGAAGATAAGTTAAAGGGGAGTAGTATCCATGTACAATCAACATACCCTGATTCAGGCCGTCCGCATCACGGGAAACGCAGATTTACAGTACCGTATGCCGGGACAGGCAGGCTGAATCATGGTTGTACACTTTCTGTGAAGAAAGAACGAGACTTTTGGCGTACGCCGAAGGTCTCTTTTTTTATGGTTTTACAGGAATTTTCCCGGGCGGCGTTTTTGCTTTACCATTACTGTAAGAGCCTGACGCTTCCCGTAAAATGTACATGCCGCTGCAGCCCTGCAACATTTTACCACCACAAAGAAAGGATGAAAAAGTATGGAATTCATTTATGAAGGATTACTGTCCATCACCCCCCAGCAGGTAGTTATGTATCTTGTCGGCCTCCTGCTCATTTACCTCGCAATCAAAAAGGAGTACGAGCCTGCGCTGCTTCTGCCCATGGGCTTCGGCGCCATTCTCGTCAATCTTCCGCTGTCCGGCGTCATCAACCAGACCATGTCCGGCATCGGAGAGGTTAACGGCATCATTGAATGGCTGTTCAACGTAGGGATTGAGGCCTCCGAAGCGCTCCCGATTCTGCTGTTTATCGGTATCGGAGCCATGATTGACTTCGGTCCCCTTCTCTCCCAGCCCGTTATGTTCCTTTTCGGCGCTGCCGCCCAGTTTGGTATTTTCTTTGCCATCTGCGCCGCCGCACTGATGGGCTTTGATTTGAAGGATGCCGCATCCATAGGAATCATCGGCGCTGCCGACGGCCCCACCTCCATTCTGGTTTCCCAGGTTCTGGGTTCCAGGTATGTCGGCCCAATTGCCGTCGCCGCTTATTCTTACATGGCGCTGGTTCCCATTGTACAGCCCTTTGCCATCCGTCTGGTCACCACGAAAAAGGAAAGACGGATCCGCATGCCCGCCAAACCGGCCAGACCGGTTACAAAGACCACCAGGATCCTTTTCCCGATAATTGTTACCTTCCTGGTAGGACTGATTTCCCCCGCCTCCGTATCTTTGGTCGGTTTCCTGATGTTCGGCAACCTGCTCCGTGAATGCGGCGTCCTGGGAAATCTTTCCGATACCGCCCAGACCTCCCTTGCCAACCTGATTACCCTGCTTCTGGGAATCACCATTTCCTTCAGCATGAGAGCGGATGCCTTCGTACGCCTTGACACCCTGCTGATCATGGTGCTCGGCCTTGTGGCTTTCGTATTCGACACCATCGGCGGCGTTCTTTTTGCCAAGGTCCTGAACCTGTTCCGCAAGGAAAAAATCAATCCCATGATAGGCGCCGCCGGTATTTCGGCCTTCCCCATGTCCGCCAGAGTCGTACAGAAGATGGCCATGAAGGAGGATCCCGGCAATATACTTATCATGCAGGCGACCGGTGTCAATGTTTCCGGCCAGATTGCTTCCGTTATCGCGGGTGGCCTGGTTATCAGCCTGGTTTCCGCTTATCTGTAGGACGGACGATTTCAGCCTGGTTTCCGCCTGTCTGCAGGACGGACGATTTCAGCCTGGCTTCCGCCTGTTTGCAGGACGGACGATTTCAGCCCGGTTTCCTACCTGTTTGCAGGACAGGCGCTTTTAACCGCAGGTTAACTTACTGTTACGGAAAGGAGTATTTTTTATGTGGAATAATTTTTTAATTACCCTGTCCATCATGGGAAAGGGTATGGTTGGGATTTTCACCGTTATCATTATTATCAGCCTGGTCGTGGCTCTGATGGGCCGTCTTGGCGCCGGGAAAAAAGATGATGAGAATAAGGCTGAAAAATAGCATTGTATTTCAGCCGGCAAAATCATGTAACAATTCAGATAGCTGAACTTTCTGGAATGCAAGTTCGGTTCTGGAATACAAGTTCGGATTTAGCATCCATATTTTTTGAGCCATTACAAAATCCCCTCCGGTGTATATCTCACACCGAAGGGGATTTTATTTTCATTTAAAGTTTTACAGTCCGACGCCTTCATGGCTGGCGCAAAATCCAGTTCCCAGGACCGCCGCCGGCTGCCGGCCATTAACGATTGCCGAATTATGGGCCGATGCCCGCGCTGTTACATATTGGCGGGGACTTCCTTCCTGTGGGCTTCCAGACTGCCGTCCTTTACATCTATAAGGATGGTATCGCCCTCTCCCACTGCATCCTGCAGAATCAGCTTCGCGGAAAGCGTCTCTACATACTTCTGAATATATCTCTTCAGCGGCCTTGCGCCGTATGCCGGATCATATGCATTATCCACAACAAATTCCTCTGCCGCAGGGGTAAGTTCAATCGTCAGCTCCCTGTCGGAAAGACGTTTGTTCAAATCCCCGATAATCAGGCGGATTATGCCCCCGATATTATCTTTGGTAAGCGGCTTGAACAGTATGATTTCATCCAGACGGTTCAAGAACTCCGGCCTGAAATGAGCGCGCAGATCCGCCATTACATAATTTTCCGTTTCCTCCGTAATCTCGCCATCGTGGCTGATGCCCTCCAGCAGATAATTGGCTCCGATATTGGAAGTCATGATCAGGATGGTGTTTTTAAAGTCTACCGTCCTTCCCTGGGAATCCGTAATCCGGCCGTCGTCAAGCACCTGAAGCAGTACATTGAATACATCCGGATGGGCTTTCTCTATTTCATCAAACAGCACCACCGAGTAGGGCTTTCTTCTGACCGCTTCGGTCAGCTGTCCGCCTTCTTCATAGCCCACGTATCCGGGAGGCGCTCCGATCAGCCTGGACACGGAGTATTTCTCCATATATTCACTCATATCAATACGGACCATATTGTTTTCATCATCAAACAACGCCGCTGCAAGCGCCTTTGCAAGCTCTGTCTTACCTACGCCGGTAGGTCCCAGGAACAGGAAGGAGCCAATAGGCTTGGTAGGGTCTTTAATGCCGGCCTTGGAACGGATAATTGCCTCCGTCACCTTGGTAACGCCTTCATCCTGGCCAATCACCCTCTTATGAAGCTCCTCGTCCAGATGCAGCGTCTTGTTCCTCTCGCTCTCCGTCAGCTTGGAAATCGGTATTCCGGTCCACCGGGACACGATTCTGGCAATTTCATCCTCGCTTACACTTTCGTGTACCAGGGACAGATCTTCATTTTTAACCTTCTCTTCTTCCAGCTCCAGCTGTCTGCGCAGCTCCGGCAGCCGGCCGTAGCTCAGCTCCGCCGCTTTTTCCAGATCTCCCTCCCTCTGGGCGATTTCTATCTGGCTTTGGATGGCGTCTATCTGTTCACGCAGCTTCGACAGCTTCTCCACGCTTGCCTTTTCATTATCCCACTGGGCCTTTCTGTTCTGGAATTCCTCCTTCAGCTCCGCCAGTTCCTTCTGCAGGTCCGTAAGACGCTCCTGGCTCAGCCGATCCTCTTCTTTTTTCAGCGCAGCCTCTTCGATTTCCATCTGCATGATTTTACGCTGAAGTTCATCCAGCTCGGTAGGCATGGAATCCAGCTCCGTCTTAATCAGGGCACAGGCCTCATCCACCAGGTCAATGGCCTTATCCGGCAGGAAACGGTCAGAAATATATCTGTTGGACAGGATGGCGGCGCTTACCAGCGCGTTATCCATAATTTTCACGCCATGGAATACTTCATACCTCTCCTTCAGTCCGCGGAGGATGGAAATGGTGTCCTCCACCGTGGGTTCATCCACCATAACAGGCTGGAAACGGCGTTCCAGTGCCGCATCCTTTTCAATATACTGGCGGTACTCGTCCAGCGTGGTTGCGCCGATGCAGTGCAGCTCGCCCCTGGCCAGCATGGGCTTGAGCATATTTCCGGCATCCATGCTTCCTTCCGTCTTACCTGCCCCCACAATGGTATGCAGCTCATCTATGAAAAGTATAATCTGGCCTTCGCTGTTCTTCACGTCCTCAAGCACGGCCTTCAGACGCTCCTCAAACTCGCCTCTGTACTTCGCGCCCGCCACCAGCGCGCCCATATCCAGTGCGAAAATCTTCTTATCCTTCAGTCCCTGGGGCACATCGCCGCGCACAATTCTCTGGGCAAGGCCCTCCACAACAGCCGTCTTGCCCACGCCGGGTTCACCGATAAGGACCGGATTGTTCTTGCTCTTTCTGGAAAGGATACGGACAACGTTACGGATCTCCGCATCCCTGCCGATTACCGGATCAAGCTTCTGGTTCCTCGCTTTCTCCACCAGGTCCTCGCCGTACTTCTCCAGCGTATCATAGGTAGCCTCCGGATTGTCGCTGGTTACCCTCTGGTTGCCCCGCACTGTGGAAAGCGCCTGCAGAAACCGTTCCCTGGTAACGCCGTATTCGGTCCAGATAGCCTTGATTTCCTTATTGGGATGCTTGATCATGCTCAGGAAAAGATGCTCCACGGAAACATATTCGTCTCCCATCTGCCTTGCCTCATCCTCTGCGGAGGTAAGCACCTGATTCAGCTCCCTTCCCACATAAACCTGTCCGCCCTGCACCTTGACACGCTTGCTCACCGCGTTCTCCACCCGGTTAACAAAGTGCTCCTTCTGAATACCCATTTTCTCAATCAGCTTAAGTATCAGGCTGTCTTCTATGGTAAGGAGGCTGTAGAGCAGATGTTCTTCTTCTATTTCCTGGTTGCCGTATTCATAGGCCAGCTTCTGGCACCGTTCCACGGCTTCCATGGATTTCTGTGTAAATTTTGAAATATTCATACACATTGCCCTCCTGTATCTGCATTTGTTTTATTTGTTCTATTACTACTATAACAATAGTATGAACTGTTGTCAACACCTTTTTTTAATTAACGGTAACCAACTTCCGCAGGCACGATGTCCCCCCTTGTTTTCCCTCGAAAACAGAGGTACAATCTATAATATAATTATCCGTTCAGGGTAATTATGGAAATTTATAAATTTTTCTGAATATACATAAAAAAGGAAATCCCGCATATCATGAAGACAAAATCCTATGAAATCGACATGTGCAACGGTCCCCTAACCGGAAAATTACTGAAATTTGCCGTCCCTCTTATGTTTTCCGGCATCCTGCAGCTTTTATTCAACGCGGCCGATATTGTTGTTGTGGGCCGGTTTGCCGGCCATGAGGCTCTGGCCGCCGTAGGAAGCACAGGCTCCCTCATCAACCTGCTGGTAAACGTATTTATCGGCCTCTCCATCGGCACCAATGTCCTGGTTGCCAACTATATGGGCGCCAGACACGAAAAGGCGGTCAGCGAGACGGTCCATACCTCCGTCCTGCTCAGTCTCCTGTGCGGCACCTTTCTCATTTTCTTCGGCATCCTTCTTGCCAAACCGCTCCTGACCCTGATGGGAACTCCCGATAACGTCCTGGGGCAGGCAGCGCTGTATATGCGTATTTATTTTGTGGGAATGCCCGCCACCATGCTTTATAACTTCGGCGCCGCCATACTGCGCGCCACAGGGGATACCCAGAGACCCCTGTATTTTCTGTTTGCCGCCGGCGTCATCAATGTGGTTCTCAACCTGATTTTTGTCATCTGCTTCCATATGGGTGTTGCGGGCGTTGCAACAGCCACCGTTATTTCCCAGTGCGTTTCCGCACTGCTGGTGCTGCGCTGCCTGATTCATGAGACAGGATGCTTTAAGCTGTATCTGAATAAGCTCCATATTCATAAGGATAAGCTAATCCAGATGATACGGATCGGGCTGCCGGCCGGAATGCAGGGCGCTGTTTTTTCCATTTCAAACGTCCTGATCCAGTCCTCCATCAATTCCTTCGGCTCCATAGCCATGGCGGGAAGCACTGCCTCCAGTAATCTGGAAGGCTTCGTCTATACCTCAATGAACTCCTTCTACCAGGCTTCCCTGAGCTTTACCAGCCAGAACCTGGGCGCCGGGAAAAAAGAACGTATCAACAAAATCCTCATTACCTGTGAGCTGCTCGTCTTCACTGTCGGGCTGGTCATGGGCAATGCCGCCTACTTCCTGGGAGACAGGCTGCTGCATATTTATTCTTCCGATCCGGAGGTCATCCAATACGGCCTGATGCGTATGCAGGTCATCTGTACGGTGTATTTCCTGTGCGGCATGATGGATGTTCTTGTGGGAAGCCTGCGCGGTCTGAATTATTCCGTGCTCCCCATGATTGTATCGCTGGCCGGGGCCTGCGGACTGCGGATTGTCTGGATATTTACCATCTTCCAGTGGCACCGGAGCCTGTTTGTACTCTACCTGTCCTATCCGGTCACCTGGCTTGTAACCGCCATAGCCCATTTTATCTGTTTCATTGTTGTCAGGAAAAAAATAGAAAAAGAAAAATAACTGTACGGACGCCGGACAGTTACGAAAGGATAACCTATGAGCTGGGAAATTGATTTTTTAAACGCTGTACAGCATCTGCTGCGAAATGAATTTCTGGATGTGATTATGCCCTTTATTTCCGCTCTGGGAAATGCGGGTATTTTCTGGATCCTGCTTACCCTTGTGCTGCTTATTATCCCGAAAACGAGGAAAACAGGCCTTGCCTCCGCCATTGCCCTGCTGATTATGCTCGTAACCGGCAATATGATCATGAAGCCTCTGGTAGCAAGGCTGCGGCCCTTTACCGTAAATACGGCCATTGAGCTGCTGATACCGCCGCCGCTGGATTTTTCCTTCCCCTCAGGCCATACCTTTGCCTCTTTTGCTTCTGCAACTGCCATTATGAAAAACAACAGGCGTTTTGGCATACCGGCTTTGATCCTGGCGGCCTGTATCGCTTTCTCCCGCCTTTATCTGTATGTACACTATCCCACGGATGTATTTTTCGGCCTTATCTTTGGCGTCCTTGCAGGTCTTGCCGGCTGTTTCCTGGCCAACAGGCTGGCGCCCAGGCTGCATATTTCCTGACCGATTCAGGGCGGCGGATTTCCGTTGCCCTATAATTTTGCGCTGTCTCTTATTTCGGCCGGAAGCCAACGGAAAAGCCTGCCCGCCCTGTTGGCCGCAGGAAGAACCTTCCTATAAAATAATAAAAAAGCAGGATCTTCCATGTGGCGGAAAATCCTGCTTTCTTATTATTTTATTAGAATAACCGGCTGAATTATTCAGCTGCTGTTGTAGACTCTGTAGCTGTCTCAGTAGCTTCAGCTTCGGTAGAAGCAGTTTCAGTTGCTTCTGTGCTTGCTTCTTCAGTTGTAGCTTCTTCTGTTGTAGCTTCTACAGTAGCTTCGGTGGAAGCTGCTTCTGTGCTCTCTTCTACAGTAGACTCTACTTCAGAGCTTTCTGCTACGGAGCTTTCAACTACGGATTCAGTTGCTGCTACGGTAGATTCTGCAGGTGCTGCTGCATCGCTGGAACCACAAGCTACCATAAGAGCGGATGTCATAACTGCTGCTGTTAAAACTGCTACTAATTTTTTCTTCATAATTAATTCTCCTCCTAATCGAACGCTCAGCTGGATATCCGGCTGAATCTTTATTACGAAAATGAGAATAACATGTTTCTCTAAACTTGTAAATAGTTTTTATAAACTTTTTTAACAAATTATGAATTTCATAAGATTTTGTTCACAGTTCGTACACATTTATCGCAGTTTTCTCCATATTTATTCATATTTCCTTATTTTTCGCGGTTTTCAGGCAGCTGCAGCCGCAGTCAACGGCGGTTCCGCTGTGGAATTTATGTCCGTACTATGTTACACTTAGTGCAGATGCACCGGATTTACCCTGGTACAAAACACTGTATTTTCTTAAACTAACACAATGTTACTGTTCACGGTCAATGTACTGTATTAACTGATTTGGAGGGAATGCTATGTCTTCTTATTTACTGGAATGCTGCGTTGATTCCGCAGAATCCGCACTGCTGGCGGAAAAAGGCGGCGCCGACAGGCTTGAGCTTTGTTCCAACCTGATTATAGGCGGAACCACACCCACGCTGGCTCTTTACCGGCAGATCCGCAGGCACAGCAGCATACGGATCCATGCGCTGATACGTCCCCGTTTTGGCGATTTTCTTTATTCCCAGGAAGAATTCCAGATAATCCTGGAGGAAGTTAAACAGTTCCGCCAGGCAGGTGCGGAAGGTGTGGTTATCGGCTGCCTTACGCCTGAAGGAAGGCTGGATATGGAAGCCATGAAACAGCTGATGGAAGCGGCGGAGGGTATGTCCGTAACGCTTCACCGCGCTTTTGACATGTGCCGGGATCCGTTTGAGGCCCTGGAGCAGGCAAAGGCCCTGGGAATCAACACCATCCTCACTTCCGGCCAGGCTCCGTCCTGTCTGGAGGGCATTGAGCTTCTTAAGAAGCTTCAGGCGCAGGCCGGACCTGATCTCACAATTCTGGCCGGCGCAGGCATTAACGCCGGCGCCGTACGCACACTGCTGGAGCAGACCTCCCTGACAGCCTATCATATGTCCGGGAAACGGATTCTGGAAAGCGGAATGCAGTTTCGTAACCCCCGGGTATCCATGGGCCTGCCCGGCATGAGCGAGTATGAAATCTGGCAGACCGATGAAAACGCTGTACGCGCCGTGCGCCGTCTTTTGGACGAGGCCGCCCGGTAATCCCTGCACAGCCATGTACGGCGGCTGCGCCCTGCCGTACCGACATGGGTTATCTTTAAAAGGCTTTATAAAAAAACAGAAGCGCCGGAGCAGCCCTGCCCGGTACTTCTGTTTTTTTGATTCAATGTAACTGTTCTAAACCTCCGCGGCTGCTGCCTTACGCTTCGCACTTCCAGAAATACGCGCTGTAGGGCGCAAGCTGGCTTCCTCCGCCAAAATCGTGGTTTTCTCCTGAAATCAGATCCACCGCCATGCCGCAGCCCGCATCAAAGTGGGCCGTATATGGCTCGCTGTCCGCATTAATTGCCACAAGCACCCTTTCCCCGTCGGCAGCGCGTTCGAAAATACATTGCTTATTGGTAAGCACCACCGAACGGAATGCGCCGTAATTGAGCGCATGGGAGTTCTTTTTAGCCTCAGCCAGACGGCTGATGAATTCAGATAATTCATTTTCCACGGGCGCTTCGAAGCAGGCCCTCAGCGCCTGATCCCCTTCACTTTTATTTCCTTTGGCACCCCATTCACTTCCATAATATACACAGGGAATTCCCGGCATGCCGAACATCAGCGCATAGATCAACGGCAGATGCTTCTCATTGGACAGGATGCTGGCAATTCTCGTAACATCATGGTTATCTACAAAGGAAAGCAGATGCAGCCCTTTGTAAAGCGTCCAGTTTTCAGGACCGAACTGTCTTAACAATGAATGGACAATTTCAAACAGGTTCATGCTGTTAAAGCTGGAATACAGCCCCTTATAACACTCATAATTAGTGGAGGAATGCAGCATGCCGTCATTCACCAGCACCTTATAATCCCCGTGCAGCATCTCTCCCACAAGGAAGAAATCCTCCTTCAGCCCGTCGCAGAAGCTGCGCAGCCGTCTTACAAAATCGTGATCCAGGCAGTAAGCCACATCCAGACGGAGCCCGTCAATATCAAACTCCTCCACCCACAGCCTGATGCTTTCAAAAATATGGTTGATGACCTCTTCATTCCGCAGGTTCAGCTTTACCAGATCGTAGTTGCCTTCCCAGCCCTCATACCAGAGGCCGTCATTGTAATTGGAGTTTCCTCCAAGATTAATGTGGAACCAGTTAAGATAGGGCGAATTCTCCCTGTTCTTCAGCACATCCTGAAAGGCCCAGAAGCCTCTTCCCACATGGTTAAACACCCCGTCCAGAACCACGCGGATTCCTTCCTCATGAAGCCTGGAGCAAACCTCCTTAAAATCCTCATTCGTGCCAAGGCGGCGGTCCACCTTCCTGAAATCCCTTGTATTGTATCCATGGGTATCGGATTCAAACAGGGGGGAAAAATATATGGCATTTGCCCCCAGCTTTCTGATATGTCCGATCCAGTCAATCACCTTCCGTATTCCCGCAGTCTCCGGCGCCTGCTGCGTCCCGTCGTTTTCAAACGGCGCTCCGCAGAAGCCCAGAGGATATATCTGGTAAAAAACGCTTTCGTAAGCCCACATCGCTGTGTCCTCCTTTTTTCTTCTTTTCAGGGAAACCCGCAAAAATCTCCGCAATAAAAGTTTCCCGTGCAAGTATAACATATACCGGTCGCACTTTCCACTGCTTTCCTCACAGGTATTTTTCCACGTATCCGGTGATAATTTTCCACTTATCCAGATGTGTGGATAACATAAATTCACAGTATTTTCCACTCCTATAAAAAGGGGTTTTTTGTGGATAAGGCTTCTGAATTATCCACATTGATTTACATAACTGGAGTAACCACAGGGTCATTTTTACTCAATATCGACCATCATGTGAAAATGTGCATAAGTACCAAATTTCTTATTTATTCGACATTATCTGCATAAGAAATCCCCAGTTTCCACATAGTTATCCACAATTCATGGCACCATAAACAAGTTTTCCACAGGACATTTCCGAAAAAAATCGTCTCCGTTTTTGGTAATCCGCACATTCCACAATTTTATCCACATCAACATAATAATTCCCTGAAATTTTATCTTTTCACAAAGCAAATCCTGTGCTATACTGATTTCCTGCCGCCGGAAAAGCGGCTGAAAGCAACCCGGAAAAGATACCTGATACAGGAGTATTTTTTATGATAAAAATCGGATCTCATGTAAAAATGGCAGGAAAGGAAATGCTGCTTGGTTCGGCGCGCGAAGCCGTGTCCTACGGGGCCAACACCTTCATGGTGTATACCGGCGCGCCCCAGAATACAAAGCGGAAGCCTGTCAGCGAACTGAATATAGATGCTGCAAAAGATTATATGAAACAGAACGGGATCGAGGATTTTGTAGTGCATGCGCCCTATATTATCAATCTGGCCAACACGGTAAATCCCGATACCTATTCCCTGGCTGTGGATTTTCTGGCGCTGGAGCTGGAAAGGACCGCCGCCATGGGCAGCAGCGTGCTGGTACTTCATCCCGGCTCCCATGTGGGCGCAGGAAGCGAGGCGGGCATCCGCCAAATCGTCCGGGGGCTGAATGCGGTGCTCACCCCGGATACACCGGTATGTATAGCTTTGGAAACCATGGCCGGCAAAGGCTCTGAAATTGGACGGAGCTTTGAAGAGCTTGCCGCCATCTATGACGGAGTCGCCTGCAATGACAAGCTGCGGGTATGCTTTGATACCTGCCATGTAAATGACGCAGGCTACGACATTGTGGATAACTTTGACGGGGTCATGGAGGAATTCCACCGGATACTCGGCAGGCAACAGATCGCTGTTTTTCATATTAATGACAGCAAAAACAGCCTGGGCGCGGCAAAAGACCGCCACGCCAATATCGGAGAGGGCACCATCGGCGCCGAAGCGCTGCGCTGTATCGTACACCATCCGGATTTCCCCGGCATTCCCAGGATACTGGAAACACCCTACCGTCCGGATCCGGAAAATCCTGACAAGACGCTCCCTCCTTATAAGGAAGAAATCGCATTTTTGTTACAGGAACCGTAAGATGAGATGCCCCACCTAAGACAGCAGGATGCCTCTTATAAAACCCAGGCCGCCGGCAGAGTATTACCCTCTGCCGGCGGCCTGGGCCTTCCTTTACTATAGCCACTCGTCCCAGAAACGTTCCACCCGGCGGGCCACCTGATCCGCCGTTACCACTTCATAGGTGTCCCATTCTCTGGGGAACAGCCGCTGATAGGCCCCTCCCAGGAACCGGTCGTCCAGCAGGGCCACAATTCCCACATCCTCCGCCGTCCGGATCACTCTTCCTGCAGCCTGTAGCACCTTATTCATTCCCGGATACCGATAGGCATAATCAAAACCATTTTTCCCCATAGCATCAAAATAGCTCTTCAGTATCTCCCGTTCATTACATACCTGGGGAAGCCCTGTCCCTACAATGATCGCGCCGATCAGGCTGTCGTTCTTCAGATCGATGCCCTCACTGAAAATACCGCCCATTACACAGAAGCCCAGCAGGCTCTTTTCCTGCTCCTCCTCAATCTCCATATGGATCATATCCCCCAGCTCACAGCCTCTGTTCCCTTCGAAACGCCCGAGGAACTGTTCTCTGTCCTCCTCACTCATAATATCCTCCTGAATGATGCATTCTTCTTTTTCCTCATCCAGGAAATATTCCTCGTAAGCCTCATACACATTCTGCAAAAAGGAATGGGAGGGGAAGAAAATCAGATAATTTCCATACCTCATTTTTGTAATTTCATGCAGATAGGTTGCTATATTGATATACTCCGTTTTGGAGCGCCTGGTATATTTGCTGGTTACATCGCTTCCTATATATAGTGCTTTTTTCTTGGGATTAAAGGTTGACTGTGCATAAACCTCATAATCTTCCTTATTCCCGCCCAGAAGGCTCTTATAATACTGAATGGGCAGCAGCGTGGCTGAAAACAGGATAGTGCTGCGCGCCCGTTCCATACATTCCTTCAGATTTACGGAAGGATTCACGCAGAACAGCTTGACCAGGAAGCTGTCATCCTCCTCCAGCTCCGTATAGATGACATAATTATCATCCAGCCTGTCATACATCTCAAGGAAGTGGGAAACTTCAAAATAAAAATCCAGTACATCCTCCCTGACAGGGCTCTCATCATGATCCTCCAGGTATTTCTCCATGGTTTCCGAAAGACGCTCCACCGCCAGCACAAAGCTGTCTATGGAAGACACCACCTGGCAGCCTTCGCATTCCCGTTTCAGTGGAAGCAGCTCCCTGCTGCATTTATCCAGCTGATGCTCCATTTTGGAATCATATTCCTTAACAATTTTCTTCAGCGCAAGGAAATCCTCCTTCACAAGCACTGCGCTGTACATTTCACGTCCCCGTTCCACCAGATTATGCGCCTCATCAATCAGGAAAAGGTACTGTCCCTGCACTCCGTCACTGAAAAACCGTTTTAAATAAACATGGGGATCAAACACATAATTGTAGTCACATATGATTCCATCGGAGAACAGGCTCATGTCCAGGCTCATTTCAAAGGGACAGACCTTATATTTCCTGGCATAGGTTTCCACCATCTCCCTGTTATAGTGGTCCTCATGGGTGAGCAGATCATAAATAGCTTCGTTGATCCTGTCATAATGGCCGTCCGCATAGGGACAGGCGCCGGGATTGCACTCTGTTTCCTCCATAAAGCATATCTTTTCCTTGGCTGTCAGGATTACTGTCTTAAAACGTAGCCCCTTATCACGCAGCAGCTGGAAGGTATTGTCCGCCACCGTGCGGGTGATGGTCTTGGCTGTCAGATAAAATATACGCTCTGCCTTTCCCTCTCCCAAGGCCTTTACCGCCGGGAATACGGTGGAAAGTGTCTTTCCTACGCCGGTAGGCGCCTCAATGAACAGTTTCCGCTTGTGGACGATGCTCTGGTATACATAGGTGGCAAGCTCCTTCTGCCCCTCCCTGTAGGGAAAAGGAAAGGCCAGCTGTCTTATGGACGCTGTCCTTGCCTCCTGCCACTGACTGGAAAAATCCGCCCACTTCTTATATTCCTCCAGAATGCCGATGAACCACTCTTCCAGCTCCGCTCTGCTGTGCGTACTGACAAAATACCGCAGTTCTTCCGTTTCCATATTGCAATAGGTCATACGCACCTTCATCTGTGCGCTGTCATGATCTGCGGCATACATGAAAGCATAGCACTTCGCCTGCGCCAGATGCACATCCACCGGCCCCTTCATTTTCTCCAGATCCCGGTAGGTTCCCTTAATCTCATCTATAGTCACGGTTTCTCCGTTTATTACGCCGTCGGCCCTGCCCTCTACGATCAGATCATAGGACGGTGTATTCCACACATAACGCATGACCACCTCTGCCTGATATTCCGATCCCATTCTACGCTGTATCATACGGTGTATCCGTCCGCCCTCTGCCATTGCATTGTCAGGCGCCGCCTTTTTCCGGTTGTCTATACTGCCGCTGCGCAGGATAAATTCCACCAGATTGCGCACAGATATTCTTATTTCCACGTTAAGCCGTCCTCCTTATTTGTTGCCTGTAAAAAGAATCAAAAAACTCCCTATAAAGATAGTACACACTTCTTTACAGGGAGTCAAATCCATTATGCTTTGGAAAGACAGTTAACCGGCCATTGCAAATTTTCTGAGGTAGTTTTCAAATTTTTTATCGTACCCATGGCAGGATACGGTTAACACACGGGTAAGGTCCAGGCCATAAACACCAAGAATAGATTTAGCGTCTACTACATAGCTGTTATACGCTATGTCAATATCGAAATCATACCTTGAGGCTTCATTTACAAATTCCTGCACCTCGTCCGGTCTCAGCACAATTTTATACTGATTGATTCCATTCATACTTACCACACACTTTCATCCTTTCATAAAATAGAAACTGCTACAAACACGGCATTTTCGCCGTGTACCTTCTTAGATTTATCATATTATACAGCATTGGCGGTAAATGTAAACCCCCCATTTTTCTACATAAAATGACAGTAAATACGGCCATACTGCATAATGTCACCCGCGGAGCAAAATCAAACTCCTTTCTTTGTTTAAAAGTGTGATACCCGGCAGTTACCGGCTTTTCCGCCGGCCTGTCTTCTGCTCATTGTTTACAAATTCCACCATATATTCTTGGAACCTGTAAGGAAGCATCTGCCGCTGCAGTTTCTCATTTTCCCTTTCCTTTATCGTTATCTTACGGCAGAAATACCTGAAAAGTTCCTGAATCTGCCTTTCCTCCTCGCTAAACTCCAGATCCTGTTTCTCCGGTCCGTTCTCCATTCCCGCCAAAAACCAGGGCTTACCGGCCTGATGGATTCCATAAAGCTTCCTTCCCTTATCAAAGATAATGAAATTCTCTTTTGGAAAACGATCTGCAAAATGGGGCATCATAAACGGCACCACATTATTCTTCGGCCCTATTTCCCCAAACAGGATGCCTCCGGCCGTTTCCTCAAACCTGAGGAATCCCAGCAGATGATGGGCTTCATTTCCGGCCGCCCTGCTCAGTTCAAAAGCACGGTGGACATAGCGGTTTCCCAGATGATCCATCAGGCTGCCCCTGATCCGTCCCTTCAGCCCTTCCACAACAGTCTGATAGACAGCCTGCCCTTTATCCGTTTCCCAGGAAGACAGCGCATAACAGATCTGTTCATAGCATTCTTCCCCAAACCTTGTGAGTACCGTCCGTCTTACCTTGTCTGCCTTCTGTATGTCCGGCACAATTTCCCTGTATTCGGCAAATAAACACAGATTTCCTTCCTCTCCCAGCTGAATCCGCGTACTGTCATGATCACATTTCTGCGCATAAGCCTCATATATTCCCGTAAAAATCCCCTCCTGGGAATCCTCACATATCAGTATCTTTTCCATATGCCATCCACCTGTCTCCATCACCTGTAACTGTTAGACCCGGAGGGTACTTAATAAGCCATTCCCGCCGCCTGTCTGATTTCCTGCCGCTGCGGGGCAAAACGGACATCATCAAACAGGGAAAGCTGTCTGTAGGTCATGCCACCCGCCTCCGCGGGAAGCTTTTCCTTCACCGCCAGCAGATTCCGTGTGATATAATCCTCTTCTATCTTCGTTTTATACATCATATGACCGCTGCAGGTAATAAAATACAGCGCCCGCTTCAGTACGACTCCTATCCGCTTCAAATCCTCAAAGCACAGGTTCCCGTTTCTTCTTGCCTTTACAATCCTCTGCGCACTCTTCACCCCGATTCCCGGCACCCGGAGAAGGACCTGGTAATCCGCCCGGTTGACCTCCACAGGGAAAAATTCCAGGTGGCGCAGCGCCCAGTCCTCCTTGGGGTCAAGAAGCACATTAAAATTAGGCCTTTTCTCATCCAGCAGCTCATCGGCACGGAAGCCGTAAAAACGCAGCAGCCAGTCCGCCTGATAAAGCCTGTGCTCCCGCAAAAGCGGCGGCCCTCCCGGCAGCGCCGGAAGATCCTTATCCTCATTCACCTGTACGAATGCGGAATAAAAAACCCGCTTCAGGCTGAACTTATCATAAAGGTTCTGCGCCACCGACATTATCTGGTAATCATTTTCCGGCGTAGCCCCGATAATCATCTGCGTGGACTGTCCTGCGGGCACAAAAACCGGCGCATGCCTGTATACAGCCACTTCATTCTTATTGACGGCAATTCCATTCTGTATGAGACGCATGGGCGTGAGGATATTCTTCCTGTGCTTATTGGGCGCCAGCTTCTTCAGGCCCTCCGCCGTAGGCAGCTCCAGGTTTATGCTCATCCTGTCCGCCAGGAAGCCCGTCATCCTCACCAGCTCCTGATTGGCCCCGGGGATTGCCTTCACGTGAATATAGCCCTGGAAATTATATTCCCTGCGCAGCTTATACAACGTCTGATACAAAAGCTCCATGGTATAATCCGGACTGTAAAGGATTCCGGAGCTTAAAAAAAGCCCCTCTATATAATTGCGCCTGTAAAATTCTATGGTTAACCTGCAAACCTCATCAGGCGTAAAAGATGCCCTGGGCACATCATTGGAGCATCTGTTCACGCAGTATTTGCAGTCATAAATGCACTCGTTGGTAAACAGGATCTTCAGCAGGCTGATACAACGCCCGTCCCCGGAAAAGCTGTGGCATATCCCCGCCTTAATGGTATTGCCCATACCTGTCCCGTCTCCCTTTCGTTCATTTCCGCTGCTGGTGCATGCTACATCATACTTTGCAGCATCCGTAAGAATACCCAGCTTATCCATAATGCTCATCTGTCTGTCGGCTATTGAGTAATCCATATTCCTGTCTCTCCGCTCAAACGGCGCCGTATTTTAAGCGCCTTTTTATCGAACATCTGTTCTCTTTTACCATATTATAGTACATATGTTCGATTAACGCAAGCCCAAAAATAAATTTGAATCCTGCATGAATTTATCTCCTGCCTAAAATTATCTTCCGTATGAAACTGCCTCCTGCCGCTGCCGAAGCTGATTATTCTATCAAAAAACGACTGCCGAAGCTTACTGCGGCAATCTTTTTTTATAACAGCTTATATGTTTGACAAAAGAAAAGTTACTAGTAAATTGCGAAGATAGCTGGAGCAAGCTAGGATACAAAAAAACGAATATTGAAGATTTATGTGCAAAAGCAGGAATATCAAAAGGCGCATTTTATTTATTCTATGCTTCAAAAGAAGAACTATTTTTTGATGTTATAATGAGAATCCAAACTAAATTAGTTTATTTGACCAAAGCAACACTAGGTGAAACACCTACAAAGGAAAGTTTGTGTAATACTCTAAAGTTGATTTATAGAGAATACATTAAAATACCTTTCATCTTAGAAATGAATTCTCCAGATTTTATAGCATTTATGAATAGACTGCCTAAAGAAAAAATTGAAGAATTAGCATTTCACGATGATAATGATATTCGTAATATCATCAAGGATTCTAAGCTACAATACAAGATAAATGAAGACAAGGGTAACTCTGCATTTGCTATTCTATTTATGCCGAATTCTAATAAAGAAAAATTGCCATATAATCATTTAGAAGTGGTTGACTTTATGATAGAAGTTTTAATTGAAAGTGTATTTGAATAAAAAGGAGGAATTCAAATGAACAACGGATTAGAAGGATTAAATAAATTCAGAAATTATCTGATTAAGAATTGTAAACATCTAAATACTGGCAGGTCACCTGTTTTTATTTCAATAAGTTTAATTGCAGGCATTTCTCTTGCTGCTGGCAGTGTTTTGTCAGCTCCAAAAACAACCGCTGGGCAAATCTGCTTTGGTATAGGTTCGGTTACTGCTGTTCTAAATGGCGCTCAATTAATTTGTAAAAAGTATATTTAAAAACTTTGCAAAGATTTGAGGTGATAAAATGCAAAGGTCAGTAATAAAAAAATATGGAATATATTCAACTTTTCTATTTGTTGTAATATTTCTATCGGTATTATCTGTTGTGTTAATACTGACAGGGATTTTATTCCCAACAGGAATGATACTTTTTGAAATAGGGCTATTTGAGCAAATATTTCAATATTATGATTTTACCCCAAATGTGCAAGTTAACCTTGGGGTTTTAGAATTACCAACTTTTTTAAATATTCCTATTAGTATAATTGTTGGCATTGCTTTGGTTTATATTGGAAAAAAGACTTATATGATTTTACGAAAATATCTATTGTATGTAAAGAAAATATGAGACAATATCAAACTTGATAAAAAGTATCATAGTAAAGCAGGTGAAACTATGGGAAAGTTGTAGTAATAACATTTAAAAACGATGAAGAGCAAGTTTTTCAACAAACAGTAGATTGGCTGTCTAAAAAATTTCCATGTTTCCCTATTACTACCTATGAAAAAGAATATGCTTTTACCATAGAACCTTTTTCCAGAACATCTATGAACAAAAAGGGAGAATGTATATATTTGACCGCAAAAGAATTTGACCTCTTATACTTTCTCTTTTGCCATAAAGGACAGGTATTTACGAAAGACCAATTATATGAAAATGTCTGGGGCTTTCACAATGCCCCAGAGGGAAGCAACCTTACATCATTCATACGAAAGCTAAGAAAGAAGATAGGGCCGTTCCCAGACAATCCACAATACATACTGACTGTCTGGGGTGCCGGCTATAATATATGTATTTTTACTAACCTTAACAGCCCATACCATCATACCGCCAATAAAATTAATGCGCGGCGCTTTATTCGATGGCAGCCAGGCCGCTTCCCCAGACCGCTTCCCCATCCTCAGACAGGGCTGTAAAACCAATTACATATTTTTTACCGAATTCATCATACTGCCTGCACACGATTCCTTCATACGTATCCTCACCGAGCGTAATTTTTATATGGTGATCCTCTGAAAGCTCCCAGCTCCCGGTACAGGCTCCCTCGACTCTGCCGTCAGAATATAGGGTTATATTTACCGATTCCTCCATTTGTGTGGTTATCTGCCGGCCATGCTTAAGCAGTTTATATCTGCCCGGCACTGCCTTTTCTTCATACGCCTCCGGATCCTCGCCCGCATAACGGTAAGGTGAGATAACCGGCCAGCCTTCTTCGTTGAAGAACATTCTATGTACCCGTACCTCATGGTTTTCCCCCATATTTTCAAACCTCGTATGGAAAATAATAAAATAATCTCCTGTTTCTTCATCAAAATATGTGGAGTTATGTCCCGGGGAAACAAGGCCCCTGCGGTTTTTGCCGTCTTCGCCTTCCTGCCAGGCCCATTTGTAATTTCCAATCAGCTTCACTCCATACTGCTCCGCTGTGCGATCATCAAAAAAGCTTCCGCCAGGGCCGGCGCAGTCTATCATATCGTGGCCCGCGCTGTCATAATATGGTCCGTCCGGCGTTCTGGAACGACATACCCTGATGTTATAGCCGCCGTCCGACGTCAGGCCGCCAAAGGATAAAAACATGTAATAATACTCCGTATCCGGATTGTACTGCACATAAGCCGCCTCTATACGCAGATGATTCCCTCCGAGCAGCTTCTTTCCATAGCCTGGCTGCAGCGGCAGACCGGTATTCTCATCCATCTCCAGCGCAAAAATCCCTCCTGAATAGGAGCCGTATATCATCCAAAGACGGCCGTCCGCATCATAAAACACACAGGGATCCACCACATTGGGCTGCTTAGTTGCATCATAAGGATTTCCATCCTCACTCTTTCCTGCCATACCTGATTTCAGGAAAATTCCTTTGTCCGAATAAGGCCCCTCAATACTGTCGGAGACCGCCAGCCCCATGCAGGAAAGCGGGGAGCTCCCTTCACAGTTGCAATAATACATATAATATTTTCCGTCCTTCAGCCTGATAACATCCGGCGCCCAAAAGGTATCCGTCTTTGCCCACTCAAAGGCCTCCGGCATTTCATTCATGGCATCCGGTATAATCGGATTTCCCTTTGTCACTCCGCTCCCAATCAGGCTCCAGTTCATCAAATCCTGAGATTTTGCCGCCGCAAGATGGGAACCGAAAATATAATAGCTTCCATTGTCCTTCACAATGGAAGGATCATGCACCGTCACATTTTTAAAGCCAATATCTGTCTCTTTTTCGGCAGTCAGGGGAATATTATCAAAGTTCTCTTCCGTCGTGCCGCACCCCTGCAGAATACCCATCAGGAATACAAGTACGCACAATAATGCTATTTGTTTTCCCGATCTCTTTCTTCCTTTCATTCTTTGCCCTCCCAAATCACTTTCTAAACTATCAATAAATAATTAAAATAATTTTGTATTATATAAAATAATATCAAATCAAGCACTAAGTTTCAACCATAAATTTATGGATAAATACAAATATCAGATAATTATTGTATATTAATTTTATTATTAATAAAATATTTTATTGTTTTATATTTTTACAATTTAATTTTGCAACCAATTTGGACAACAAAAAAACTCCCTCCCGGGCAGCAAGCGTCTTTTTCACTTGTCTGTCCGGAAGGGAGCACAGCTCCTGCAGTATTCTGCCGTACCTTTAACCAGCCCTTCAGTGCTCCGTTTCCCGTTCCACCGATTCATTCATTGGGCTGTAATTAATTCTTACGGAAATATCCTGATTGTAATTGCCAAATCCTTTGCCAAAAATGGTCAGTCCGCCCACATGCGCCGCATCCTCCGCAACCTCCATTTTAAACTTTATCACACTCTTATAATCTAAATTAAAATCCTTTACAGAAATATCCGATACCTGCAAGCCGTCTATAAAGGTGCCGGATTTATTAATGACGAGAATCTTCAGCAGGCCATACTGATTCCAGTTGGGGTACCACCAGTCAGGCGTAAATACTCCTCTTACGCTGCCAAAATCTCCCGGGCTTGTCCATTGTGCGATTTTCCTGCCATTTAAGATAAAGGATATGTCCGAGGGCCATATATCATTGACGCCGGGCGCCTCCGAACAGATTTCCAGTGAAATGGTAATCTGATCGATTTTCTGCGCACAGGGAATAAAATTCGGTATCATATACTCTACAAAGCCCTGTGTAAACCACAGCATATCCGCATTATATCTGTCAGGATGTGCGAAATACCTTACGTCGTCCACTTCGCCAATAATTGCATTGCCTGAAGCGAGGCCGCATGTGGGATATACCTTATAATCTGAAAAATGTCCCACCTTAATATCAGTCTGATACACATTTTTATCATCAGCCCGGCCATCCAGATCGACCAGGATTTTATCCAGATGCACAAAGCATTTCTTCTGGTTGCCGTGTCCGGCAGATTCATTGGAAATACTTACCAGACCACATTCCTCCAGCTTCTTTATATGGCCTGTCAGGGCTCCATTGCTGATGTTCAGTCTGCCTGCCAGTTCATTCATGTTCATCCCGCGGTTTTCCAAAAGCGCTTCAATAATTTCTATACGGACTTCTGAACCGAGCGCCTTAAAAATATCCAGCCCTTCCTTCAGCGATTTGATATGCAGCATCTGACTCACCTATACTTTTCATTTATTTTAGTAATACCTAAATTAATATGTGTTTATTATAACAGCTTTAAGTAATTAGTCAAATAAATAAGCTTTCAGATAATAAATACCCAAAAAACGGGACATAAAAAAGCATGGCTTTTCCTCCATGCTTTTTCCAAATTTACAATCGTTTTACCGTCATGACGCCGCAGCCCTTTTCATACACAGCTTCATACGGCAGCGGCGGCCTGCCAGCGCTGCCGCGTATACAGCACATACCTTTTCCCCGAACTGCCCCGCTCCGAATTCCAGCCCTGTACGGACCGCTCCTGCGGACAGGAAATTTCTCCAGGCCGTGTCCCCTGCAATTTTCAGGATTTCATCCCTGAATTCTTCATAGGTTTCATACTGAAAACCATTTTCATTCCCTTTTACAATGCCCTCCACACAAGGGTCTTTTCTGCATATTACAGGAAGGCCGCTGGAAAGCGCCTCAAGATAGGTAATTCCCTGGGTTTCACTCCGGGAGGCGCTGACGAACATGTCACCCGCCCGATAGTAAGCCGTTGTTTCCTCCGGGGAAACCATTCCTGTAAAATGAATGCGGCAGCTGTTCTTCTGCAGATCCGCCAGTTCCTCCAGTTCTTTTCTGTAGGGCCCGTCACCCACAATGAGAAGCTCCATATCCTCACGGTTCATCTGTCCGAAAAAGCTTATGATTTCTTCAATATTTTTTTCTTTGGCAAGCCTTCCCAGGACGAGGAGAACCTTTTGTCCTTCACCGATTCCATATTGCTCCCTGATTCTGTTTCTGTCCTCATCCACCTGCTCCCAGCTTACGGGAAGGAAACGTTCCAGACGTATACCCGTGGGAATTACCGCCACCGGACGTTCCACGCCATAGGATTCCAGCAGCTTTTTTACTTTTGCGGTGGGGGCAATGACAAAATCGGTTTTCTCCAGGATAAAACGTGAGAACCAGGCCGCCGCCTGCCTGCCCCAGGGCCTTCCGGCGCTGAAATAGTGGGTATAATCCTCATACACCGTATGATACGTATGCACCACCGGAATCCCAAGCTCCCCGGCTATTTTCCTGGCAATCAGGAAGCTGCTGAACTCACACTGGGAGTGAACGAGATCCGGCTGCCATTCGATCAGCTCCTCATAAAGGCTGCTGCCCGGAAAGCAAACGGCTCTGGCGCCGGGATAAATCCTGCTGATATCCACAGAACGCATATAATAAACGTCATCTTTTTTATAGGAATGCCCGCAGTCGGAAAGAGTGGCAACCCTCACCTCATGGCCTCTTTTTACAAGTTCTCTTTTCAAAGTCAGAACGGATGTAACAACACCGTTAATAACAGGTTCATACCAGTCAGTTGTAATCAAAATTCTCATATTATGCTCCCCTCTGTGCTTTAGTGATCTCTATTTTTACAGCAGCTGCAGGTTTTTGCTTTCTGCCTTATCCTCCGCTAACAAACTATCATAAATTCCTGCCAGCGCATTGCCTATTTTGGTGATGCTGTTTTCCTGCACCAACCGGTACGCCTCTTCGGTCAGCCTGGGAAGCCTGCCTTCCAGAATATCCGGAAGAAGCCTTGCAAAATCTTCCTGCCCCCTGCCTTTATATACGGTCCTGCCATGCTCCAGCCAGCCCTCATATACGGGGATATACCTTGTCAGGACAGGGGTTTCCATGGCCATTGCCTCCAGCATCACAATCCCTTCCGTTTCCTCCAGCGTTGGGAAGAAAAACAAATCGCTGCCGCTGTAGGCATCCATCAGCTCTTCCTTGCTCACAAACCCGGGAAACTGAAGATTGGGAAGCTGCGTCCTTACAGCCTTTCTTATCTTTGCCGGAATCAGCGCGGACGGCGTGGAGCCAAACCAGATAAAATCATACTGGGGATACCGTTTTGCCATCTCGACAAAATCCAGGATTCCTTTTCTTTCTATATAATGTCCCACGCCCAGAACGACTTTCCGGGATGAGGCGAGGCAATAAGCATCGCGGAACCTTTTGGCTCCCTCCTCACTCCTCTGATATGCAGCGAGATCAATTCCGTTTGATAATGCAACCACCGGCTTTTTTAATCCATAGGTGTTCAGAAGGCGTGCAGAGTAAGGAGTAGGGGTGATAATCACATCACCGCTTTCATAACACCGTTTAATCCACCGCTTAAACAGCCCGGCCGCCAGATTTGATCCCGTAAAAGAATTCCTGAAATCCTCCATGGTGGAGTGCCCGTAATAAACCACCTTTTTCCCCTGCATCCTTGCCTTCAGCCCCATCCACAGGGAATCGGGAAATACGGTATTCAGCTGCACAATGTTGTAGTCCTCTCCGGGATCATGTGTATAAGGAATCCCCGCATTCTGCAGCGCGCGCGCCTGATGCTCCATTGCGCGGCCCACGCCGCTTTTCCCTGCCAGCTTCATACCGCCGTCATAAAGTAATACCTTAAGCATACCTGCACCCTCTTTCCCTTTCGCCTATCTGATAAGTTGAAGCACCTGCGTAAACAGCAGCTGCAGTCCCAGGGAATATGCCGCAATTGACAGCGGTTTTCCCAGAAGAATGATAATTAAAAATTTTTTAAATGACATGGAAGTCACACCAGCCAGAAAGCACAGCAGATCATCCGGCGCCGCCGGGAAAAAGATTGCCAATGCAAACCATTTATCAAAGGTTCCGTTTTCCATCCATTTCAGATATTTCCCATATTTCTGTCCGTCGGCCGCCCGTTCCACAGCCTTCATTCCCAGCCGCCTTGAAATCAGGAACGCACAGGCCGAGCCGATACAGATTCCTACATAATTATATATAAAGCCCCACAGCGGCCCGAAAAGCAGCACGCCGCCCAGGCATGACACCCCGCCCGGAATGATTGGCACCACGACCTGTACCACCTGTATCAATACAAAAATCAATGGCCCCCAGATGCCAAAGGGCTTCAGGAACTGCTCCATTGCTTCCTGGGAGGTAAACAGCCCCTTCTGCATTCCGTATACCGTAAATGCCACGCAGAAGGCAATCCCCACTGCCGTAATCAGATACGAGGGCTTAATCAGCATTTTCCTGTTTTCCAGCTTTACTTTATTGTATTGTGCCTTTTTTACTCCTGCCGCATATTCCATACCTTACTCCTGTTCTGTCTGTGAACTTTTTTACTTATCTTTCCTTCATTTCCTATATCGTAACAGCCAAAGCTTAAAGAAGAGTCCGGTAATTTCTAAATATTTCTTTAACAAAACTGGTATTTTAGCTTAATTGATAAAAATAAACTGTCCTGGGTTTTATTCCACATTGATACAGCTTTTTATCCGGAGATATATTATAATTGTAATTGTACAGAACCTTCATTGTTACTGGCATAATCCGTATTGGCCCGCTTTCGGCGCTGTATTTTGTCATTTTCTGCGCTATTTTTTCTTAAGATTGATAAAAAACCGGCCCGCACAAATACAAGTGCAGGCCTGACGGATAATTACTTCCAATTACAGAATTGTTAAAAGGGGGATATTTATGATGCAGAAGCATAAAAAAATATTAGTTTTTATATTATGCAGCATTTCAGTTCATGCCCTACTCCTGACAGGATGCGATGCCTGGCCTGCCTCTTCCAAGAAGACCACAGCTATAAGCTCTGCTGAGGAACCATCCTCCGAAGAAGGAGACACCGCCCAATCAGCAGAAACAGAATCAGCTGATAAAAAGGCAGGCAGAGCCGCGGGCACTAAATTAGCATATAAAGAGGTAAGCAGAGCCCCAGGCACTGATTCCGTTGATGAGAAGATAAGAACAGCCGCAGACGTGGAGACCCGTGCAGATGTCGAAGCTGCTGCCAGGGAGGATGCCGTCAATTTGGAAATTCTGGAACAGATGACTGCACTGAATGAAAAAGGTGAATTTTCAGAAGCGATAAAAGCCACTGAGGGAATGAACAAAAATGGGGACAGTGCGCCCAAAATAATTGCTTTAAGAAATGAAATCATAAGAGGAAATAAAGACTATTTTGAAACGCAGCTTGACGCGGCTTTCAAAAATGGGGATCTTTATATGATTAAAGTACTGTCAAATTTCTTTGACCTGAATCGGGAGCAGAAACGGGAATATAATTTTGTCCAAAAACTACAGGGTGAGTATGTTCCTTATGATGATCAAAGCAGCGGCGTCAGTGTGATAATCAGCGGATATGAAATCCAGGTCAACGGCACTGTTGATAGATTTACCTACAAAATAGTGAATCCCTTACCAGAACTTGAATACTTCGACAGCCGTCTGGCATTAGAGCACGGAGGTGAAGTGGAAGAGGTCTGCGCCGGTCTGATTTCCATTAATCAGGAAAATGGAACCTACAAAAAATATCTCTCCACTGCCAGCAGGGAATATCAGGAAAACAACAGTAAAAGAGTCGGCGGAGGAAGAAAACAAAGCACAGCATATTCCTAATCCGAACCGGAATATGCTGTGCCTTGTTATTATCTTTTTGCGGTCGATTCCTGCTCCAGCAGCTCTCCGGCGAACACCTTATGCTGATGCCCGCTCCTCCCGGCCAGGATATCAAACAGAAGCTTCACGGAGGCCTCCGCGATATGCTGTATCGGCTGTCGGATGGTGGTCAGCGTCGGATTATAATAGCTGCACAGCTCAATGCCGTCGAAGCCGGCCACCGAATAGTCCTCCGGCACCCTTTTGCCCGCTTCCACAATGGCCCTGCAGGCTCCCACGGCCATGGTATCCGAAAGAGCGAAAATGGCAGTAAACTCTTTTCCGGAATCCAGCAGCTCCCTGGTGAGGACATAGCCGCTTTCCATGGAGTAGGATTTAATTTCCGGACGCATGTGTCGGATCAGCTCCTCGTCCGGCTTGATTCCGTGATCCTTAAGGGCCTTACGGTAACCGTTCAGACGCATCCTGCCGATACTCGCATCATTGGGCTGGGCGGCAAGTATGGCGATTTTCTCGTGTCCCTGACGGATGAGGAAATCCGTCATCCGGTAGCCTTCCTTCTCATCGTCCACCGAAAGGGAGGAGTAATTGTCATGATGCATTCCGTCAGGCGCACAGCCTACGGTGGAGAGGATGAAGGGGATACGCAGCTTATGCAGCTTCTCCTCGGAGTGGGAAAAATATCCGCCCAGGAATATAATTCCCGCCAGGCGTTTTTCCTTCACCAGCTCCAGGGCCACATCCACTTCATCCTCGTTGAATTCCACGTGCCTGATTACCATGGAATATTTTTTCTTCTTTATTTCATCTTCCATTATCTGTATGGCATCCGCAAAAAAAGGATTGGTAATTCCCTTAACCAGCACCGCCACGCACTTTCCGTCCGTACGCTTCAGATTTCTGGCGCTGTTGTTGGGAATGTAGCCGTACTTCTGAATGGTGTCCATAATCATTTTCTTCGTTTCCGGATTGATGTCCGGATGGTTATTGATGGCTCTGGATACCGTGCTGACTCCTACCTTGCAGATTCTGGCAATATCCTTGATTGTGATCTCTTCCACATCTTCTTCTATCCTCATATTCAAACACCCGTCCCCCGCTCAAGCAGGTATTTTCTACGGATTCCGACAGGAAACCCTGATTTATTTTGCAACAGTCCAGGACGTCCCAAACTGCCACTTTATTTTAAAGGACAAATGTGGGGTAAGTCAACCGTATCCTTTTATCGCGGCACTTATCCTGCAACGGCTCAGCCTTTGTCTGAACTGTTGCATTATCCTTTCACCGCCCCGGCAACAACACCCTCAATGATATATTTCTGGCACGCCAGGTAAAATATGATGATGGGAATGATGGCAAGCACCAGGACGCCCATCATGGCTCCCATATCAATGGAGCCGTAGCCGCCTCTCAGATACTGGACTGCAATGGGAATTGTCTTGTACTTTGTCATATCCAGCACCAGGTACGGAAGCAGGTAATCGTTCCATATCCACATGGCCTGCAGTATGGCAACCGTAATACAGGTAGGCTTCAGAATCGGCATAACAATCCGGAAAAAGGTCTGCAGGGGCGTACAGCCGTCAATCATGGCCGCCTCTTCTATTTCCAGGGGAATGCTTTTCACAAAGCCGCAGAACATGAATACCGACAGCCCGGCGCCGAAGCCCAGGTAAACCACCACAATGCCCAGCGGATTTCCAAGATGCATCATATCCGCCAGCTTGGACAGTGTAAACATTACCATCTGGAAGGGCACAATCATGGAAAACAGGCAAAGGAAATACAGCGCTGTGGTAAATTTATTTTTTACCCGGGAAATATACCATGCGCACATGGAAGTGCAGATGATGATAACCGCCACCGAAAGAACCGTAATGAAAAGAGAGGTCCAGAAGGCGTCGATAAACCCTGTTTTCTTGATGCCGTTCACATAGTTTTCCAGCCCCACATACATCTTGCCCGAGGGAATGGCAAAGGGCTTTCTGCTGATATAGGCCTTTTTCTTAAAGGAGTTGATGAGCACCAGCACAATGGGAAATACATAAATCAAAGAAATCAGCGAAAAAACAAAGGTAAGGACTCCGCCGTGTTTTGCTTTTCTTGCATTCATTATTGCTGTACCTCCTTCCTCCGGGTGATTTTATTCTGCGCCAGCGCAATGATGGCTACCAGAATAAAGAATACCACCGCCTTCGCCTGGCCTACGCCCTCCCAGCCGGTCCGGCCGTAGAAGGTATTGTAAATATTCAGAGCCAGCATTTCCGACATCTTCGAGGGCTCCCCGTTGGTCAGCGCCAGGTTCTGGTCAAACAGCTTAAAGGAGTTGGTAAGCGTCAGGAAGGTGCATATGGTAATGGAAGGCATAACCATGGGAATCGTTACATTCCTGAGAATCTGCCTGGCATTGGCTCCGTCGATTTTTGCCGCTTCAATCAAATCTCCTGAAATATTCTGGATACCGGCAATATAGATAATCATCATATAACCAATCTGCTGCCAGCACATCAGTACGATCAGCCCCCAGAAGCCATAGGTTGAGGAATAGGTCAGCGTCCTGTTAAAATACAGCAGGATGCCGTTTAAGAGCAGCTGCCAGATATAGCCCAGAATGATGCCGCCGATCAGGTTCGGCATGAAAAAAACTGTTCTGAAAATATTGGTTCCCTTAAAGCCCTTCGTCAGAAGCAATGCCACCGTAAAAGCCAGTACATTGATCAGGATCACCGATACTACGGTAAACAGGGCCGTATACCAGAGCGCATGGACGAAGGAGGGATCCGTAAAAATTTTGAGGTAATTGGAAAAGCCGATAAATTTGGCGTCCGTTACGGTAGTGAACTTGCAGAAGGACAGATAGATACCCATAATAAATGGCGCTATGAATCCCAGGATAAAAGCAAGAAATGTAGGGAGCACAAAAATCGGCCAGTATCTTTTTATTGCTTTTGCCATTTTCTTTCCTTTCTTTTTTGCAGCTGTTCCGTATTTCCACAGTTACATTTTTTCAAAAAAGGGCGGGTAATCTGCGCCCGCCCTTCACCTTTAATACTTACTGTGCATTTGCCGCATCGTATTCAGTCTTCCAGCCGTCTACGAAAGCAGTTACTACGTTATCCCATTTGCCTGTGCCCTGTGCGTACTCAAGAAGTGCGCTGCCCACACCGTTCTTCCATTCTTCGGAAGGCATGGTTGTGAAGTTCCATGAAACAGGTGTCTTGCCGGCCTTTGTGTACTCATCGTTGGCAAGAATCAGAGGATTGGTTGACTGATAGCCATCAGCAAAGG
The DNA here is from genome assembly GCF_003435485.1 of Eisenbergiella massiliensis. Lineage (NCBI taxonomy): Bacteria > Bacillati > Bacillota > Clostridia > Lachnospirales > Lachnospiraceae > Eisenbergiella > Eisenbergiella massiliensis. Next base: position 5,041 of record NZ_QVLV01000019.1, on the reverse strand, counting down.
TCTTGAAAGGTGTAACGAAGCCCATCTTGTTTGCAAGGGCATCCCTGCCTGCATCACTGGTTACAACCCAGTTCAGGAAATCAAGTGTTGCCTGGATATCCTCCGGCGCTGCATTTTTGTTTACACACCAGTAGTTCTCGGAACCGGTGCACAGACCCTGGTTTTCTTCACCCTCTACGCCGATGTAGATAGGAAGCATGCCCAGATCTTCATCTGCTACTTCGTTGTCTTTAATATCATTGTAAGCCCATGTACCGTTCTGATAGAACACTGCTTCGCCAAGTGCGAATTCGGAAGCTGCATCTTCGCCGGTCTTACCGGAAAGGAGGCTGGGTTCACAGGTAGCGTCTGTAATATAAAGGTCAAAAATCTGTTTGTAATTGTCCAGATAGGTTCCCTTGATTGCATCCGTGGAGGTAATTCCGTCAGCCTTGTACTCATAATAAACGGGAAGGTTGGCAAGGTGTGTCTTGAATCTCCAGTCGGAGGAAGCATCAAAGCCGGCTGAGGTGAAGGCGCCTTCTACTCCCAGGTCATCCTTGTGGGCCTGAATGCCGTCTGCAACCTTCTTCAACGCTTCGAAGTTATTCAGCTCATCGATGGATTTGATTTCTGCATCGGGCAGTGCGAAATAATCATTCAGCAGAGCCTTGTTATAAATAATGCCGTAGGTTTCAATTACATATGCCATACCAAGAACGGAACCGCCATCCTTGAGCACGTAATCATCGCTCTCAATATTCTTGTAAACATCGCTGTCCTTCAGGTCGTAGCAGTAATCCTTCCAGGATGCCAGGCCAACAGGACCGTTAACCTGGAACAGGGTAGGCGCTTCGGACTTAGCCATTTCTGACTTCAGTGTGGATTCATAGGTGCCGGACGCTGCCGTAACCACGGTTACCGGAACTCCTGTCTCATCCGTATAGGCCTTGGCCAGTTCTACCCAGTCATCAGCCTGCTCGGGCTTAAAGTTCAGGTAATACACCTTTCCTTCCCCGCCTGATGCCGCGGTTGTTTCCGCTGCGGGTGTTTCTGATGCAGGCGCTGCTTCGGAGCTTTCCTCCGCCTGCTGTGTATCGGCAGGTGCCGGTGTGCTGCTCTCTGTCCCTGCGCTTGATCCGCAGCCGGCCAGAAGTGCAGAAACCATTGCTACACTCAGTAATGCACTAATCAGTTTCTTTTTCATAATTACCTCTCCTTTTCTTTGAATGCTTAATTGCCGGAACCGTTATCGGTAACGTTGTCGGTAACGTTTCCAATTGCTATGGTTGTATATTACCACATCATTTTTTGAATTGCAATAGTGTATTTGTATATTTTTTATATTTATTTTTATTTTTCTAAATTTTGATATGCACTTTGTATAATTATGAGTTTTTTCCACAATTTATGATGACTTTAAACAGACTTTTTTCTGTATAATACGCACAAAAAATTCATTTATTATATATTTTGCAGATTCTCAGCTCCTTTACAGATACTGTCACCCCCCCTGCTCCGCCTTCATTGGTATATTTTTGCTCTCCCGATCCGCATTCTTATGGTCAGTGCAAGGCGCCGGCCTGCATAGCCGGACATGCCGACATTCCAAATAGCTGCAATATTTTATTTTCACACCTTTTACTGCCTCTGTTTCGGGAAAATGTATAAAAATACAGAAGGATACTGACATCGGGCCGTTCTTCCTATAAAAAAGAAGACCCTGTGCCCGGCAACGTCATTTATTCTGCGTATGACGCCGCACGGCCCGGTCTTCTCTTTTGTGTTCCTGTTCTGTTGTTTATCCCTTCCGATACAGCTGTTTCCCCGCCTTAAGCCAGCATATATTCTTCCATCACAGCTGCTGCTCCGTCATGATCGCAGTCGGCTGCAACTATCCTGGCCAGCGCCCGGATTCCGGGAATCGCATTCCCCACGGCCACCGGCAGGCCGGCGGCCTGCAGCAGCCCGATATCGTTGCTGTTATCCCCTACCGCAATTACCTGCTCCATGGGAATTCCCAGATGCCCGCACAGTATCCTGAGCCCTTCTCCTTTATTCGCCTTCCGGTCATTGATTTCCAGATTTCCCGCCAGGGAGCTTGCAAGGGAAAGAGGAAGCCGGGACATTTTCGCCAGCGCCGCCGCCCGATCCTTTCTGTTATTGAAAAAAAGATTGATTTTCTCCACCTCCAGCGGATTTTCCTGGTAAAAATCAAACAGGGCCGCCACCCGCACCACGCTCCGGTCAAACACATCGTCAAAGCCGCCAAGGCCGAATTCCTCCAGCCTGCCCATATAGGCCGCATCCATAAAGGAACGGTTTCCCATAAAAAAAGAAGCCATGATATCAGCATCCTTAATGCAGGAAATAATTTTGCATACGAGACGGGGAGAAATGGGTATTCTGGCTATATTTTTTTTCTCCTGCAGATCATAGACACAGGCTCCGCTCTCACAAATCAGATACCGCATACCCGGAAAAGCCTCCAGATAGGTTTCCATCTCACCAATACATCTTCCGGTAGAAAAAACAACCTGTTTTCCCCGCGCCAGAATCTTCTCTATCGCCCGTTTTGCCCGGGGCGTAATCTCGTGCCTGGAATTCAGCAGTGTTCCATCCATATCCAGCGCAATCAGCCTGTATTCGTTCTGCATCCCTTTCTTCCTCCCGTCCGCCGCACCGCCGGCATTCTTATTGATATTTTACATTGTTTTGCGAAAAATTGAAAGAATATTTTCCTTATTATCGAGAAAAAACATGCATAATATCTGCCTGTATATACAGAATCCGGATTGTACAAATAAAATAAGGACCAATGTAACGCAGATGCATGATTGCATCCGTATTACATCGATCCTTCCAGGCCGGTTCTGTTCTTATTTCCTGATATTCTCATAATAAAAACCGCCGATTACGCCAACCGCAATAATCACTATTGATAAAACAGACCAGATATCCCACATAATTTTTTCCTCCTGTATACCGTTGTATCTTCTTAATTGACACAATAGCATAAACAGGGCAGGGATACTATGGTTTACCGGTTTTCTTAACGTATCATGAGCGGGTTATTAGCGGAATCTTAGCAAAGGCACGCTTCAGCACCAGGCAGCGCCGGGTAACGGAAAGCTGTACCAGCTTATTTTTGTCATAAACATCATAGCCGTTAAAGGTTCCCCTGATTTCATTGAGCTCCACAGGGACACCGGCCGCTGCAAGCCTGTCCGCATAAGCATTTCCCTCATCCCGGAGGCAGTCGATTTCCTGTGTTTCCACATAAGCAGGCGGCAGTCCTTTCAGTGACGGCGCGCTCATGGGAGCGGCATATTCCGGCCTTCCATAATCCCCTTTTCTCATATAAAGATCCCACATCTGCCGGTTCAGATTCGCATTCCACCCCGGGGAGTCCACAAACTGCCGCATGGACCAGGAGGTCATGTTCTTATCCGCCACCGGATTAATCAGCATCTGGAAACAGATGGACGGCCCCTTCTTGTCCCTGGCAATCAAAGTTACAGCCGCCGCCAGCGCGCCTCCCGCACTGTCTCCAATCACTGCAATCCTCTCCCTGTCTATCCCCAGGGCATCCGCATTGCGCGCCACCCAGGTCAGCGCCCTGTAGCAGTCCTTCACAGGCTCAGGATAAGGCTTTCCAAGCCGGTAATGCACTATCACCACCTTGCACCTTACCTCTCTTGTATAAACCTGTGCCAGACGGTGTGTAGACGGCCTGTCCCTGAGCACAAAAGCGCCTCCATGATAATAAACCAGGCAGGGCGCATTCTTGCCGATATTCTCCGGCTCATAAATTGTCAGACCGATTCTGCCTCCGCCTTTGAGACGCACATATTTTTTCCGCCTCTTAATTCCCTTTGCAGGCTGCTGAAGAAAACATCCCGCCTGGAACCAGCGGTTTATCAGCCAGACCTTTTTAGGCGTAATAATATAATCCCTGAAGTCTATCCGGCTCCAGAGACCTCCTATATCCTTTAAATCTTTATCCAATGCGTATTTTGAAAAAACGTATCCTTTATGCATATATATTACCTCATCAGGAAAGACACGCTACAACACTTTACTGTATCAATATACCATACCTGAGATGTTAAAAGCTACTCATTTTTCCAATTTCATCCTGCTTTGATAAAAAATGTGTGTTTCTGCGCTCACAGGGAATACTTTCTGTAGAAATCAAAGACCCCGCTGCAAGCAACGGGGTATCAAACTTGCAGCGCTGCAGAGCAGCGGGGTATTTGACCCTCGCGGCAGTCGCCAAATATCCATGCAAGCATGGCTACTTGGCTCGTTGCTCGCGGGAATAAAAGAGAAAGAAGGAATTCCCATGTTCTGGAAAAAATATCGTTATGAAATCTACGGCGTACTTTTTACCGCAGTGGCGGGTACGCTGCTCCACTTTGTTTATGAATGGTCGGGAAGCGCCGTCATCGTGGGCCTGTTTGCCCCGGTAAATGAATCTGTGTGGGAGCATATCAAGCTGCTGTTCTTTCCCGGCCTGCTGTTTTCTGTCTGGGATTATTTTCATGCCTCACGCAGGCCGGCTTCCTTCCTCCCCTCCAGGACAGCCGGGCTTACTGCAGGCATGGCTGCCATTCCCCTGCTGTTTTATGCCTATACCGCATTGCTTGGCACCAATCATCTGGCACTGGATATCATGGTCTTCCTGCTGGGAATTCTGCTCGCCTTCCTGATAAGCGCCCTGCTTGAGAAAAAAATCAGTACCACAGCCACAGCACTGTCCGGGACAAAAACCCGCGTGCTGCCGTTTCTCAGCGCCGTTCTTATTATTATTTACCTGCTGCTGTTCTTCCTCTTCACCTTCCGGCCGCCGCAGCTGCCCTTATTCCGGGATCCGGTTTCCGGTCATTTTGGCATTTCCTGAAATGAGCCGGATGTGAGCCATATTTTGGGGGATTTGCCTTTTCTGAAGAAATGTTAAAAAGACCGGGAACCCGCTGATATTGCGGATTCCCGGTCTTTTCTTCGAATGAAGCACGGGGGATTCGAACCCATTATAATAGGTAGAAACACATCCCGTATT
>NZ_QVLV01000018.1:0-124511 GCF_003435485.1 Eisenbergiella massiliensis | reverse complement strand
GGGCCAAAACCACAGCCCCTCCCCCTCTGCCTAAGCCGGAAAGCCACGCTCAGATTCCCCGTCCGCCCCACTACCTACCCAGGATAGTGTTGCGGTATTCGTTGGCGGAGATTCCTGCCTGTTTCTTGAATACCCTGGAAAAATGGGCCATATCCAGAAAGCCCACTTCTTCCGCAATATCACCGATGCGCAGTGATGGGTCTTTGAGCAGTTCTTTTGCTTTTTCGATTCTGATGTTATTGAGTATTTCAGAGAAATTCTGGCCCGTATGTTTGTTCAGCAGCTTGCTCAGGTGCCACTGGCTGACATATATCTGATCAGCCACATCGGAAAGTTTCAGTTTTTCTCTGTAATTTTCTTCTATGTAGGCTAATGCATTTTTTACGATAAAGCAGCTTGCAGGGCTATCTGTCTCTCCGGCTTCCCTGTCTTCCCCGGCGGCGTCTTTATCGGACGGTTCATTGCCGGGAGCGGTTTGGGCGGCGCCTTTTGAAGCAGTATCTTTTATTGCCGGGTATTCCGGTGCATTTTCTGCGCTTTGTCCTGTGGGGCCTTTTCCGGCGGCATTTCCCGTGCTTCCTGTATTTCCGCCGCCTTCAGTGTCTCCAGCGTTTCCGGTCTTTCCAGTGTTTACGCCGTTTTCTGATTCTCCGTCTGTACCCATGATTCCCTGGCGCTGCAGGTTCTCTATCATGACGCGGATCGCTTCGTCCAGTTCATCCATTTTGGAGGGCTTGAGCAGGAATCTTGTTACGCCCAGGCGGATAGCCTGCTGGGCATAGTCAAAATCGCGGAAGCCTGTGAGGATGGTTATCTGCATAGGTCCGAACTCCGATTTCATGCCTGCAATCATCGTCAGGCCGTCAATCCCGGGCATACAGATATCGGAAATGAGGATATCCGGCCTCTTTTCCCGGATCAGCTTCATCCCTTCCTGTCCGTCGCCGGCGGTCCCCACCACCCGGCAGTTGTACTTTTCCCATTGAATCGTCATTGTAAGTCCCCTCACAATAACTGGTTCATCATCCACAATCGCCACCTTGTACATACGAATTATCCCCCTGTGTCATGTACTTTCAGTATTTCAGTTACAATGCTGCCGAAGGTTGAACTGCTAAAACAGTTTCAACATTTTTTCATTATAACATATACGGCCAAAAACGGAAAGTGTCCTGCCGACAGACACTTTCCGTTTTTTTTATTATTTTGCTGTAATTCAGGCAACCGAACTGTTTCATTTTCGTTTTTCCGGAATCCCTCCGGGAAAGGCGAAGCAAAAGCTTCTGTGCCTTATCCCTTAATGGCTCCTGCGGTCATGCCCTTGATGATGTATTTCTGCAGGCATACATAAACGATAATCAGCGGAACAACAATCAGGGAAACCGCGGCTGCCATCAGGCCGTAATCCGTACCCTGTCTGCCGGAGATTTCATTCAGCAGTCTGGTAATTGCCCAGTGCGCAGGGAAACGCAGGAAGAAGGTCTGGGTAAACAGGTCGTTATAGCTCCAAAGGAAGCTGAAAATGCCAACCGTGGCAAAGGAGGGTTTTGTCAGCGGCATAATTACCTTGAAGAAAATCTGATAAGCGTTGCAGCCTTCCATGTAGGCCGCTTCTTCCAGCTCCACAGGCAGTCCCTTAATGTAGCCGGAAAGCACCACGATGGCAAAGGCCAGGTTTCCTGCTATCTGCGGCAGCGCGCAGGATAACAGCGCAAGCCAGAGGTTGTTGGTATTAACGATGTGCCAGCTGGATTCCATACGGAATACGGGAATAATCGTTGCAAATACAGGGAACATCATGGCTGCGATAACCAGGCTGTTCATCAGTCCGCTGCCTTTGAACTTATAGCGGACCAGCGCATAGGAGGCAAGCCCTGCAAACAGGATAACCACTGCAGCCACCGTACAGGAAATCAGCAGGCTGTTTCTGTAAGCGGTAAAAATACTGAATTTATTGATTGCCTTCTCATAATTATCCAGTGTGAACAGCGCGCCCACAGGGAATGAAAAGGAGTTGGATACTATCTGTTTTTTATCCTTGAAGGAGTTCATGACAACCCAAATCAGCGGATAAATTGTGGTCAGCGCCCAGATAACCAGGACCAGATATACAAACAGCAGCCCTACGGAAAATTTCTTCTTTTTCATTTTGTATACCCCTTCCTAATAATCTTTTTCTTTGAAAATCATGTTGACAACCTTGGAAAGCAGGATGCCGAGCACTACGATAACGATTGCAACCGTACAGCTGTAGTCAATGTCCTTGCCCTGGAAAGCCCAGTAGTACATGTATGTACCGGTCAGCCAGGTCTCGCCCATCGGCATGCCGTTGGGCAACATCGTCCAGGGCAGGTCGAATACCTTCAGCGCACCCGTTACAGCCAGGACGCTGCAGGTGCAGATAACATTGTGGAGCAGGGGAAGGGAAATGTACCTTACTCTCTGCCAGGCAGTGGCTCCGTCGATTGACGCAGACTCATACAGCTCATCTGAAATATTGTTAAGGCCCGTCAGCAGAATGATAAAATAGAAGCCTACATACTGCCACATAACCGGAACCATCATAGTCACCATCGCGTGGGCCGAATCCTTCCAGTCCGTAAGCTCCGTTACTCCGAACATTCCCAGGAACTGATTCAGCATACCTTTGTCATACAGGAAAATCAGGTTGAACAGAAGGCCGAGTGCGGTAGCAGATACCACAATGGGGAAAAAGTAAACGATTCGGAAAAATTTTGCTCCCCTCTTGATATTGTCTACCATCAGGGAAAGAATCAATGCGATCCCTACCTGGCCGAGCAATGTTACCACTATCATGATAAGTGTGTTCTTCATGGCAATTGCCATATTTTTATCGGTAAAAAGCTTAGCATAATTCTTGTAAATCGGGTCATTCCAGCCCTTGGCGGGCGCCCCTAAATCCTTAATTATCTGGAAGCTGTTTATGATGTTCTTAAAAAAAGGATAAAACAGATACAGCGCCAGGAAAAGGAAAGCCGGGAAAAGGAAGAAAAAGACAGGTTTTTTATTTTTATAAATATTTGGTTGATTGTTCATACCAACACCTCTCTGCCCGTTTCATCGGGCGCTGATATTCTAAAATCAGACTGGCTTTTTAAAATATTGCTTTCACGGTTCTTTATTTACGGCATATCATCATTATTTTCTTTATGAAAGGGCCGGAGGAAATGCCTTCGGCCCTTGTGCTGTTATACACCGGTCCTGTATGATAAACAGGTCCGCATAATTACTCGTTCATGTTCTCAATTACCTGAGAGATTGCGTCCTCGATAGCTACGCTGCCGGTTACGATTTCAGGCATATGGTCAAAGATAGGTGCTCTCTGTTCCTGTGTGCAAAGGTCCTGAGCTGCGCCGGTAACACCGGTTGCTGCCTTAACCATATCAAGGCTGTCAATCTGCAGGGAATTCAGGGAAGCGGTATCCAGTGTAACACCATTCTTCAGAGCTGTAGCTGCTGTCTGAGCGAACAGGGATACATTTTCATCGGTTGTCATATCGCTGATGAAGGAAACTGCTGCTGCGCGCTTATCCGGATCGTCCCATGCTTTTTTGGTAATATACCATCCTGAAGAAAGTCCGCTGATGATATCTGTAGCCTTACGCTCGTTAGCGCCGGGAACAAAGGTTACGGTAAAGTTGTCAATATCTTCGGTAGCTTCTGCAATACCGCCCATTTTCCAGGAACCGTCAATGTAGAATGCAGACTTGCCGTCAATAAAGCTCTGGAATACTTCAGAAGCTTCTGCGGTATTGGTATTTTCAGAGAAATATCCTTTTTCAAATACATCCTTGATGTCTGCCAGGCCGCCTGCCCATGCTTTTCCTGCTGCGTCATCCAGAGAAGCCGGAACGGATGCATGTGTGGCCGGTGTGTCATGGTTGTATACTGCAAACTCGAACCAGTAATGAGGCTCTTTTGCCAGAGAAGCTGCGATAGGTGTGAAGCCTGCATCTTTAATCTTCTGGCAGATTCCCATGAACTCTTCCCATGTGGTATTTGCACCGGGGATTTCTGCGCCAGCCTGCTCACAAACGGATTTGTTTACGAACATGCCTTCCCAGAAGCCGTAGAAGGGAACTGCATATTTTTTGTTATCTGCGGGACATGCAGGAATCATATCGTCCTTCATGTTGGATGCATAATCCGGATATACGGAACGGATTTCATCAATGGTTACAACCTTGCCTGCCTCTACAAACGGGTTGGAGTCGTTTCCGTTGAAGTAGAACAGTACGTCGGGTTCTGCGCCGGCTTCAAAGTCGGAAATAACACGGGACTTAAAGGTTTCATCTGCGCTTCCTGAGGAATCTGCCACGCTGCAGCCATATTTGTCTTCCCATCTCTTTACTGCATCCTGATAATTCTGGACGTTGCTTTCCTCACCAGCAAAGGTTGTTGTAACATTCAGGGTGATTCCGCTCTTCACTTCCAGAGCGCCTGCCTCTGCTGCTTCTGTTGTTGTTTCTTCTGCCGGTGCTGTGCTCTCGGCTGCCTGGGACTGCTCCGCTGCTGTTGTTTCAGCAGGTTTGGATTCTGTTGCTGTCTGGCTTGCGCTTCCACCGCAGCCTGCCAGTGAAGCTACCATCGTGCATGCCAATACACAAGCTAATAATTTTCTTTTCATGTAAGAAACCTCCCTTTCGTTTTGGATGACTTGTTTTTCATCTGTACTTATCATATAACAATCAAGCGGAAAGGTTAATGATTCCTATTGTGATTATTTGTCTTTTATTGTTCTGTTCCGGCAAAAATCATTTATGCAATTTGACTGTTATTGTGCTGACCGTTTGATCCTCTTTGTAATTTTTGATTGTCAGGCCGCAGTCAGGGCCATATATTATCTTTAATCTCTTGTTCACATTGCGTATGCCAAGGCTGACGGAGTGCTGTTCGGCCATGTCCGGTGAATCGCTCAGCAGCGCCTCCACCTTCCGTTTGTCCTCCTGGGTCATAAGGCCGTCGTTTATGACTTCGATTTTCAGCTTGTCGCCCTCCGCATAAATATGCAGCAGGATCTTGCCAGCCTTGCCAGCCAGGCCGTGTTCCACCGCATTCTCCATAATCGGCTGGATGATCAGCCGGGGGACCTCTATGCGCATCAGTGTCTGATCAATCCGCTTCTCATACTGGAATTTCTCGCCGAAGCGCTGTCTGATGATATAGCAGTAGGCCTCCACATAGCTGATTTCCTCGGAAAGAGGAATCATCTGCTGCTTCTTCCTGTCCATGGTAGCCTCCATCATGGTGGAAAGGGCTTCGATCATACTGCTCACCCTTTCATTCCCTTCCATTCTGGCCTCCCAGTTGATGATTTCCAGCGTATTGTTCAGGAAATGGGGATTGATCTGGGACTGCAGCGCCATGATATTGGCATCCCGCAGCGCCAGCTCCTCCAGATAAATCTGTTCAAACTGGTTCTTCAGCTTATCGGACATGCTGTTGAAGGCATTATTCAGATAAAGGAACTCCCTGCTTCTCTCCTCTTTTTCGATCTTTACGCCGAAATGCCCCTTTTCGATTTCCGACGCCGCATCTATCAGGCCCTGCACCGGTACCGTAACATTCCTGTACAGGAAATAAAAAACAATAAAAATAAGCGGGACGGTAAAAGCCATCATCAGGATGGTAATATACCGGAGCGCCATTTTTTCATAATGGATGGTATCATAATCAAGCTTCGCCACATACCGGATGACATGATTATCCATTTTCCGCTCACAGATCACATATGCATTGTTGCGTCCCTCATGGTACAGGCTGCTTCTTCCCGCGCTTTCCTTACAGGCGTAGTCCTCCGCCCAGTCCCTTCCCCAGATCCACTGTCCATCTATGCTCACATCGTAATCCACAAACCAGGGAATCCCCTCGATGCTCTGGAATACGCTGTCTTTGTCAACATCCATAACGATAACAGCATACGGCTCATAGGCGGGCGTCATAATATTCCGGATCATATACAGATGATCCCTCTGCACCGCACAGCCTATTCCGGTATCTATTTCCTCCGATACCTGAGCCACGATATCACGTGCCTCATTCTCAAACTCCTTGATGCTGCCGTAATAATTACTCCTGTAGGTAAAATACACATCCTCAGGCTTATCAATAAAATAAACGATTGTACTTAAAAAGCTGCTGTCATAACGGTACATCTGTTCCAGAAAGTTGGTCACCTTTTCAAAAAGCTTCACTTCATTCTGGTCCTCCCGATACCGCTTCCAGCTGTCCTTGATATCCGGAATATAGGAAGCGCTTCTGGATACCCTGACCGCCGAGGCCACCCGCATTTCACATATTTCCACCGCCGTATCCATGGATTTTTCGATATTATCCTGCATCTGGACGGAGAACCGGTTAGACACATAATACAGGATGGCCATAGTTAAAATGGCCAGCGGCAGAAGCCAGCACATCAGCATCAGAATGGTCATGCTCCATTTCAGCTGCGCGGGCTGCCTCTTGTTCCCCGAAAGGCGGTGTGGTTTCCATATCTGTTTCATTGTCTCCCCCTCATGGTAGTATGAAGAAAGGAGCCAGTAAACTACCGGCTCCTTTCTGAACACTATCGTTCCTGTAAACTCTCACTCCATTTTCGTCTGCCCCGGAGGCATTGCCGGCGTACAGGCCCTGCCGCCCTGCGGCAGCCGGTTCCTGTGCTTCGTCAGCTCTTAACGATGCATGGAGAAGGAATCCATATCATAATTTTTCAGATTCTCATGAACGCCTCTGGCGTCTGCCTGTGAAATCAGCTTATCCCTGTCCTTCTTGGCAGTCATCGCTGCTTTATGGCGGCTGGGTCCTCCGACACAGCCTCCTTCACAGATCATGCCTTCAATGAAGTCCTCAGGCAGCTTGCCCAGCTTGAACAGCATCAGCGCCTTCTTGCATTCCGCAATGCCGCTGCACCTTGCCACCTTGATATCCGTGCTCTCGCCGCTTTCCTTCAGGCATTCCACAACAGCTTCCGTAACGCCGCCGCCATTGCCGAAACGCTTTCCGAATACGCTTGCTTCCTGGCTGGTGTTCTCTTCGGGCTCCAGTTCAACGCCCTTTGCACGCATCATGGCGCGGATCTCACCGAAGGTAAGTACGAAGTCCGCATTTCCTTCAATGCTCTTGTCCTGCGCTTCGGATTTCTTGGCAATGCAGGGCCCGATAAATACGGTAACGGTTTCCGGATCCTTTGCTTTCAGCATTCTGGATACTGCGCACATCGGGGAAACGGTAGTGGAAATGTTTCCAACCAGTTCCGGGAAATGCTTTTTAATATAATTTACAAATGCAGGACAGCAGGAGGTAGTCATTTTCTTACCTTCCTTAAAGCTCTCCGCCCATTCCTCTGCCTCAAATGCAGCGGTCATATCGCCGCCCAGGCCTACTTCAACAAAATCGGCAAATCCCAGCTTCTTCATCGCTGTTCTCCAGCTTGCCATGGTGATGTTCTCACCGAACTGGCCTTCGCCGGCAGGTGCCAGCATGGCAACTACCTTTTTGCCTTCACGGATTGCGTTAATTATGTCTACGATACTGGTCTTGGAAGCAATCGCTCCGAAAGGACAATTATGGATACACTGCCCGCACTGGATACACTTGGATTCGTCGATCTGGCATACGCCGTGCTCATCCATGGTGATTGCACTGACAGGGCAGCTCTTCATACAGGGCCTCTGGATTTTTACGATAGCAGAATAGGAACATGCCTGCGCACATTTACCGCAGCTCTTACATTTTTCGGGATCGATGTAGGAACGATCATTTCCAATGGTAATCGCGCCGAAATTACATGACTGCTTACAGGATTTTGCAAGACAGCCCTGGCAGAGGTCGGTTACCACATAGCCGGAGGAGATGGGACATTCCTCACAGGCTGAGTTGATAACCTGTACAATGTTGCTGCTTTCTCTGTTGCCGGGGCACTTGCCCTCAGCCAGCCTTACTCTCTGACGGATGATTTCACGTTCCTTGTAAATACAGCAGCGGAAATGCGCCTCGGGACCGGGAATCATTTCATAGGGAATATTCTCTTTTTTTTCATCCAGCTCACCGGCAAAGGCCAGTTTGGCAACTTCCGTGAGCACCTCGTGCTTAATCTTTAAGATGGTAGCGTCATCAGATACTATACCCATACTTTTGTGTTTATCCTCTTTCCTGATTGTTAAAAAATTAACTGGTACATTTAAAAACAAAGCTGGATTTGAGACAAATCCCAAGCCAGCTTATATTTTTAGCAAAAAGTAAAGTTGTACGGCGCCTTACCGGGGTGGCCGGGAGCCCTGCGGCTCCCGCCCCGTCCGGCGTAATATACCTTTCACAGAGGTATATTGATTAGTTATCTCCGTACAGAACCTGCAGCTTCTGCAGATAATCATATCTTTCCTTAGCGTTTTCAGCAGCCTGAGCCTGCAGTCTTGCAGCCTTTTCAGCATCCTTCAGCGCCAGGGAGGTGTATCTTACTTCACCGCCGATGAATTCCTGGAATTCCTTGGTCGGAGCCTTGCTGTCAACAACGAATTTCTTCTCTGCAGCAGGGTTGAAACGGAACAGATTCCAATAGCCGGTCTCTACAGCCAGCTTCTCTTCTGTCTGAGCCTTGCTCATGCCCTTCTTGATACCATGGTTGATACAAGGAGCGTAAGCGATGATCAGGGAAGGTCCCGGATAAGCTTCTGCTTCAGCAATAGCCTTAACAGTCTGGTTGTAATCAGCACCCATGGAAATCTGTGCTACATATACATAACCATAGCTCATTGCAATGCTTGCCAGGTCTTTCTGCTTCACTTCTTTACCGCCGGCTGCGAACTGTGCAACAGCGCCGGTAGGTGTAGCCTTGGAAGCCTGTCCGCCTGTATTGGAATAAACTTCGGTATTGAATACCATTACATTGATATCTTTTCCGCTGGCGAGGATATGGTCAACACCGCCGAATCCGATATCATATGCCCATCCGTCACCGCCGAATACCCACTGGGATTTCTTGGAGAGGAAGTCTTTGTTCTTAACGATATCCTGGCATACGCCGCAGTCTTTGCCTTCCAGAGCCGCTACCAGCTTGTCGGTTGCAGGTCCGTTGGTAACGCCGCAGTTATAGGTATCCAGGTATTCCTGACAAACAGCCTTAACAGCTTCGTCATCGGTATTGGCAAGAACGTCTTCAACCTTTGCCTTCAGTCCGCCTCTGATAGCGTTCTGGGCAAGCAGCATACCCATACCAAACTCAGCATTGTCTTCAAACAGGGAGTTGTCCCAAGCGGGTCCCTTGCCTTCTTTGTTTACGGTATAAGGTGTACTCGGTGAGGAGTTACCCCAGATAGAAGAACATCCTGTAGCGTTGGCAATATACATTCTGTCGCCGAACAGCTGTGTAATCAGTTTAGCGTAAGGTGTCTCGCCGCATCCTGCACAGGCTCCGGAGAACTCAAGCAGAGGCTGTTTGAACTGAGATCCCTTAACGGTTGTTTCTTTGAATTTCTCAAGTACTTCGGGCTTCTCGGAAACGGTCTGTCCGTAGTTGAAGATTTCCTGCTGTGCCAGCTGGGTTTCAAGAGGAGACATGCTCAGAGCCTTCTCGCCTCTCATACCAGGACATACGTTAGCGCAGGAACCACATCCTGTACAGTCAAGTACAGATACGGAAACCGCAAATTTCTTTCCGGGCATTCCTGTCATATCAAGAGCCTTCATTCCTTCAGGAGCCTTAGCCAGTTCTTCCTCTGTCATAACAACAGGACGGATTACTGCATGAGGACATACATAGGAACAGAAGTTACACTGGATACACTTTGTAGGATCCCAGGTAGGAACGTTAACCGCAATACCTCTCTTCTCGTAAGCGGAGGATCCGGAAGGTGTGGAACCGTCCACATAATCCTTGAATGCGGATACAGGCAGGGTATTGCCTTCCTGTGCGCTTACCTTGGTCTGGATATTGTTAACGAAATCAACAACGTCTTTTCTGTCGCCGCTTACTACTGCATAATCAAGGCCTTCGTCTTCGCAGTTCTTCCAGCTTTCAGGAACTTCTACCTTAACAACGCCCTTAGCGCCGGCATCGATAGCTGCCCAGTTCTTCATAACAACATCTTCGCCCTTACGTCCGTAGGTAGCCTTTGCAGCAGCCTTCATCAGTTCGTTTGCCTTCTCAGCAGGAATGATTCCGGTCAGTTCAAAGAATGCGGACTGAAGGATTGTGTTGATACGTGTGGGCCCCATGCCTGTTTCAATACCAATCTTAACACCGTCGATGGTGTAGAAGTTGATGTTGTGCTCAGCAATGAATTTCTTCACCTGTCCGGGCAGATGCTTCTCCAGCTCTTCTGCATTCCATGCGCAGTTCAGCAGGAAGGTACCGCCGTCAACCAGCTCCTGAACCATGTTGTACTTACGTACATAGGCAGGATTGTGGCATGCTACGAAGTTAGCCTGACGGATCAGATATGTTGATTTAATCTTCTTATGTCCGAAACGTAAGTGGGACATGGTAACACCGCCGGACTTCTTGGAGTCATAATCAAAGTATGCCTGTGCATACATGTCGGTGTTGTCACCAATGATTTTAATGGAGTTCTTGTTGGCACCTACGGTACCGTCTGCGCCCAGACCCCAGAATTTACAGTTGGTTGTTCCTTCGGGAGTGGTAACCAGCTCAGCGCCCAGCTTCAGAGACAGATTGGTTACATCGTCTTCGATACCAACGGTGAATTTCTTCTTTTCGGTGTTGCCGTAAATTGCAACGATCTGTGCAGGAGTTGTATCCTTGGAACCCAGTCCGTAACGTCCTGTGAATACCGGAACGGAATCGAACTTGGAGCCCTTCAGGGCAGCTACTACATCCAGGTAAAGAGGCTCACCCTGTGCACCGGGCTCTTTGGTTCTGTCCAGTACGGTGATCTGCTTTACTGTTTCGGGAATTGCTCCGATAAGAGCGTCTGCGCAGAAAGGTCTGTAAAGGCGAACCTTAACAACACCAACCTTGGCGCCTGTTGTCTTAATCATATAGTCAATGGTTTCTTCAATGGTATCATTTACGGAACCCATAGCTACGATTACGTGCTCAGCATCCGGAGCGCCGTAGTAGTTGAACAGCTTGTAATCTGTTCCAATCTTCTCATTAACCTTGTCCATGTAGTCCTGAACAATTCCGGGAAGAGCATCATAATAAGGGTTGCTTGCTTCTCTTGCCTGGAAGAAGATATCAGGGTTCTGTGCAGAACCTCTCTGGCAGGGATGGTTGGGATTCAGAGCACGCTTACGGAAAGCGTCAACTGCGTCCATATCCACCATATCCTTCAGATCTTCATAATCCCATGTCTCGATCTTCTGGATCTCATGGGAGGTACGGAATCCGTCGAAGAAGTTGATGAAAGGAATGCTTCCCTTGATAGCAGCCAGATGTGCCACTGCTGTCAGGTCCATAACTTCCTGAACACTGCTTTCGCAGAGCATAGCGCAGCCTGTCTGACGGCATGCATAAACGTCGGAATGATCTCCGAAAATGCTCAGTGCGTGAGAAGCGATAGCTCTTGCGGAAACGTTGAATACACCGGGGAGCTGCTCGCCGGCAATCTTGTAAAGGTTCGGAATCATAAGAAGCAGACCCTGAGATGCCGTATAAGTGGTTGTCAGAGCACCAGCTGCCAGAGATCCGTGTACGGCACCTGCCGCACCTGCTTCGGACTGCATCTCGGTAATATGCACGATCTGTCCGAACATATTCTTTCTGTCTGCGGTTGCCCATTCATCAGTAGCTTCTGCCATAGGTGATGAAGGGGTAATAGGATAGATAGCCGCAACATCGGTAAATGCGTATGACGCATGCGCTGCTGCATGGTTACCATCCATGGTTTTCATTTTCCTTGCCATAAAAACCTTCCTTTCTTATCCTTTATAGATAATTAAATTTTTACAATGCATATGCGGACGTAATCAAACGCATGCATACGCACTTGCCCTTAAGGAACCCCTTGAGGGCTGTTAAAAATTTATCTTATTGATATTCAATATTATACATCTAACATGCTCCGCATGGGTATACTGTTTTTATATGACAGTTATATATTTTTTTATATATTCTATTGCTTTTTTTTACCGGAAACGCTATGCTTAGAGCAGGTTTCCGGCAATTGTACGGAAGCGGATACATTTTGTATACAATGTATAAAATGAAATACAAACGCATATACATGGGAGGCTGTATTATGAATCTCAATGTACTACGATACGTAATAGAAGTTGAAAAAAACCGTTCCATCACCGGAGCAGCCAGGCAGCTGTTCATCAGCCAGCCGAATTTAAGCCGCGACATACGGGAACTGGAGGAGGAAATCGGGTTTTCTATCTTTACCCGCAGCTCCCGGGGCGTTATTCCCACGGAAAAGGGACGGGAATTCCTGGCCCTGGCAAAAAGGGCCGTAAAGCAGTATCAGGCCCTGGAAAATTACTGCACCAGGGAGGAACGGGACAATATCAGCCTGCATATCTGCGTCCCCCGCGCCAGCTACATCACCTGCGCGCTCACCTCTTTTCTCAGCAAAAACGCCAGGGGCAGGCAGCTGTCGGTAAATTATAATGAAACGGGAACGCTGGACGCCATCAGCCATGTGTCCGACCGCAGCGCGTCCATGGCCATCATCCGGTATCCTGACCGGTATGAAAAGACGCTGCTCCCCCTTCTTAAGCTGCGGGAGCTTTCCTATGAAACCCTTTATAAATTTGAGCTGGTTGTCATCATGTCGGAACGTCATCCCCTGGCAAAGACCTCGGTGCTGACCCAGGATCTTCTGTCCCAGGCCGTGGAAATCGTATGCGATGACACTTCCCTGTGCACCTATCTGCATGAATCCCCGGATGCCGACCATAATGAAAACAGCATCCATATCCACGAGCGGGGAAGCCAGTTCGATTTCCTTACCGGTGTGCCGGGTACCTTCATGTTTGTCTCCCCGGTCCCTGATTCCGTCCTGTCCAGATACCACCTGGTTCAGAAAAAATTCCATGGGTCCCCCAGAAAAATGACGGATCTGCTCATCTATCCGGAGGATTACAGGCCTTCGCGGGCGGAATCCGCTTTCCTGGAAATGCTGAAGGAATCTGTGCAGTAGAGGGGGAGGGGAGGGATACAGGTATCAGACCCGGGGGCCCTTGTCCTTCCCGGAGCGGTCGTGCCCAGCCTCCCTCCTTGGCCGGTGCGGCAGGGGTGTTCCGGTACCAGTCTCAAAAATGGGATATTTCTAACTGTCCCGTAAGGCCATAATTCTGCCAACGCAGCCGGAACTCCTCATGCAGCGACTGAAGTCGTCTGCATTCGTCAGACAGGCTGCTAAGGGCGGCAGGATTATGGTCTTTCGGGGCAGTAAGAAATATCACCATTTTTTCCAATGGTTCCGGTACACTCCCTGCCGCACCGGCCAAGGAGGGAGGCTGGGCACGACCGCTCCGGGAAGGACAAGGGCCCCCGGGTCTGATACCTGTATCCTCGGCCACTCGAAATGTTGTGTTTATAATATATTGTATGGAAAGAGGATTTGATGTAAAGCTAAAAAAGTATAATTTAATATAGAGGTAAAAAAATCCCTTAGCAGGTTAGGTATGTATGATGTGGCCCCAATAAAGTCTAACTTATTGGGGGCACATCAGTGGCCTGCGTGGGGATCTTTTAAATTTTTATATTATAATTTTTTACTTATAAAAATTTTTATGACTTTAATTCTTTGATTACTTTAGTTACTTGATTAGTTCAGGTCGAGGAACTGTTCGTAGATTCGGCAGACTTCTTTTGCCTGTTGTTCTTCTGGCATTTCGCAGAAGATTCGGATTAGGGGTTCGGTGCCGGAGAAGCGGCCTACTACCCAGCCGCCGTTTTTGAAGTAGACTTTGCTGCCGTCTAAGTAGGAGACGTGGTCTATTTCGTAGGGGAGGGCGGGGAGTTGTTTTTCTTCCAGGAGGATTTTTTGTACGGCTTCTTTTTTGTCCTGGTTGAATTTGTAGTCTCTTTCTTCCATGTATATCTTGCCGCATTCGGCTTCGATGTCGGCATAGATTTCGGAGAGTTTTTTGCCGGTGACGGCTATCATTTCTACCAGGAGGCAGGCGGCGTAAACGCCGTCTTTTCCGTGGATGTGGCCGCGGACGGTGAGGCCTCCGGAGGATTCGCCGCCGATGACTGCGTTGGTTTCGGTCATTTTGGCGGAGATGTGTTTGAAGCCGACGGGGACTTCATAGCATTTCTCGCCGAATTCCTGCGCTACCTTGTCGAGCATGTGGGTGGTGCAGATGTTGCGGACGACGGGGCCCTGCCAGCCTTTGTATTTTACCAGGTAGTAGTAGAGGAGCACCATGATGTCGTTGGGGTGGAGGAATTTTCCTTTGTCGTCAATGACGCCAAGGCGGTCGGCATCGCCGTCGGTGGCTATGCCGATGTCGCATTTTCCGTCCAGGACGAAATTCTGGAGGGGGCGGAGTGTTGCCGCGGTGGGGGCGGGAAGCTTGCCGCCGAAAAGCGTATCGTGGCGTTCATGGATGGTGTCAACCTCGCATCTGGCCGTAAGCAGTATGGTCTTGATGGAGGTTTCGCTTACGCCGTACATGGGGTCAAGGGCGATTTTGAGCCTGCTGTTGCGGATGGCCTGCATATCAATGTTGTCTATGATATTGTCCAGGTATTCGTTCAGGGGATAGATTTCCTGAATCAGTCCGGCTTCCAGGGCTTTGTCGTATTCCATGGACTTTACTTCCTCGTGTTCGATCCTGGCGATGTATTTTTCGATTTCATCCGTCTGCTGGGCGCTGGCGTCCCTGCCGCCTTCGGTGAAGACTTTGATTCCGTTGTATATCGCCGGGTTGTGGCTTGCGGTAATCATCATGCCGTAGGGCATTTCATGCTTCATCACATAAAACATGACAAGGGGTGTGGGCGCTGATTTATTCACAAGATAGGCAGTTACGCCCTCTGCGGCGAATACCTGGCCGGCCCATTGCATTGCTTCTTTGGCCAGGAAGCGTCTGTCGTAGCCGATGACGATTCCTTTGTCTGCCGCATTTTCTTCTTTCATTTTAAGGCACAGCGCCCTGGCAAGAAGCTGTATATTTGCCTTGGTGAAATCGTCTCCGATCACTGCTCTCCATCCGCCTGTTCCAAACTTAATCATAGGTTTTTCCTCCCTTTTTTACACGCGTCTGTAAAAACGCACTCTCGCCTCAGTTTTATTTTTATCCCATAACCACTCTGATCTGGTGGTGGCTGCCTGCCGGAAGGACCGGTATGCGGGAAACTTTTTTCTCGTCCAGCCAGATTTCCTTCACGCCCTTCATCACGCCGTCCGGGTTATCCACGGAAATTTCCATACGGGCGCCGCGCCATTCACGGGTCATGTAGAATTTCTTCCAGTCTGCCGGTACGCAGGGGTCGATGTCAAAATGGTCAAACTGGGGCTTCATGCCCAGCATATATCTGGTGGCGGAAAAGTAAGCCCATCCGCCGGTGCCTGTCATAAACGGATGTCTTGCCCGTCCGAAGGCGGTATGGTCGCGGCCCATAATGAACTGGCAGTAGGAATAGGGCTCCGCTTCCCTGATTTCAATTTTGTCGTTCTGATAGTAGGGGCAGAGGGCGTCGTAGAACTTCATGGCCCGATCGCCGCGTCCCAGTACGCATTCCGCCGCCCATGCCCAGGGATTGGGGTGGGAAAAAATGGAGCCGTTTTCCTTCAGGCCGGGGTAAACCCTGGTTACAAAGCCGATATCATCATCAGGGACCGTATAGGAGGGGGCATTTAACTGGATGCCGTAAGGGGTGTAGAGGTATTTATCCACGCTGTCCATGGCTTTTTTCCCTTTTTCCGGGCTGGCTGCTCCGGAAAGCACCGCCCAGGAATTGGATTCCAGGTGCACCTTGCCTTCCTTATCCTGATTCGTTCCGATCTTTCTTCCGTTTTTGGTGATGCCGCGGATGAACCATTCCTCATCCCACAGCTCTTTGTTGCATACCTCTTTTACCCGTTCCGCCATCTGCGTATAGGTAGCTACATCCTCTTTTCTTCCCAGGAAGGAGGCAAGATCTATAAAATTACACAGCGCCCAGTAATGGAGGAAGGATACCAGCGCGCTTTCGCCGCCGCCCAGGTTCAGGCAGTCGTTCCAGTCCGCACGGAGCCCCTTGCAGACGCCGGTCGCGCCTACCTGCTTCGCACTGAAATCCAGGATTTTTTTCATATGCTCATAAACGGTTCCTTCCCCGCCGTCCGCATAGGTGAGGATTTCGTCCGCAAAATCAAATTCTCCGGTCTCCCTGATATATTCAACAAGGGAGGACACCAGCCAGAGGGCATCGTCCGAGCAGGCGTCAGCGAGGCCATGCACATAGTCATCCTTATTCGGCGTGGGGATGACTGTGGGGGATTTGAAGGGCTTGACCTCGTTGTCAGGAACAAACCACTCCGGCTGGAAAAGGTGCAGTCCATAACCTTCTGACACCAGACCTCTGCAAAGCTCCTCCAGTCTCTGCCTGCATTTACCGGGATTGGAGTGAGGTATGGTCATGGCATCCTGTGCCGTGTCTCTGTAGCCCAGGCCGGTTCTTCCTCCCACTTCAATGAAGGAAGCGAACCGTGAAAACATCACATTGATTTCCGCCTGATACAGAGTCCATGTATTGATCAAAGTGTTCATACCCTCATTGGGGGTCTGAATCTGGAGTTTGTCAAATTTGCTGTTCCAGTATTTTTGAAGCGCGGCATAGGAAAGATCCACCGTATCCGTGCTGCTGTATTTTTCCCGCATCCTGCGTCCTGCTTCCCGGTTTCCTTCCCCAAGCATGAAAACAAGGCGGATTTCTTCTCCGGGCGCCAGCGTGATGTTCTTCTGCAGGCTGCCGCAATGGTTGTTGCCCAGCTCAAAGGAGCCGCCGCACTGCCCTTTTTCCACTGCAATGGGGTTATCCTCCGTCCGGTAGGGGCCGATGAATTTATCCCGCAGGCAGTCAAAGCCGTCCGGCTCAAAATTCCCGGTAAAATACTGGAAGCCGAACTCTTCATAAAAAAGATCATGTTCTATAATGCCGTCTTCATAGGAAGAACCGGCGCAGTACATGCTCATCTGGAAATTCTGGTTATCTATCATGATATGGTGGAAGGAGAACTCACAATAGGAAAAAACGCTCAGCTCGCGCACTCTGTCGCTGTTGTTTTTAAGCTTCACATCCCACAGCTCCACCGGATCCTCCAACGGGATGGAAAGCTTCTGGCTTGCCGCAATGTCCTTATATTCGCTTTCATATACCGTATAGGACATGCCGTGGCGGCAGCTATACTTCGCTTCCTCCAGGCTCTTGCCCACGGGCTGCCAGGAAATGCTCCAGTAATCCCCGTCCGCATTGTCTCTTATGTACACATAATGTCCGGGACGGTCCATAGGAATGCTGTTTCCCCGGAAGCGGGTGATTCTGTGGTATTCCGGCGTTTTGTAAAACATATAGCCGCCTGCCGTATGATTCACCACCGCACACATATCCTTCAGTCCCAGGTAATTGGTCCAGGAGGTGGGCAGGTCCACTCTGTCAATCACATATTCTCTTTTTTCATTGTCAAAATGTCCGTACTGCATATCTGCTCCCATCTGCGCATCCTTTGCGCGCATGCGGCCTTCGCCGCGCGTATCGTCAGAAGGAAGGGCGCTGCCTGAGCCTCCCCGTTCCCCCGAATGCTTCATCATATTTATTATAACGGCTGGGGCGTCCGGAGGCTATGGTCAGATATGTGAAAATTTGTATATAATTGTTCTCATAAAGCCCGGTTTTGCAGGGGTGTCTGTGCAGATTTAAGGCTGCTCCTGAGCAGGCGGGGATTATGTTTATCATATTTAACACATGCTACAGCATATTTGAAAATTGCCCGGCCTCCGCCCCATACCAGGAAAAAATGGGACGGAGGCCATGAAGGGAAGCAGCCTAAGCATTATTCTGCAAGGAGGAAATCAGGGCGGGCGGATTCATCATATGGAAGGTGTATTCTTTTCCGCCTTCTTCCTTGGAACGGGTAATTACGGTCGCTGTTTTCACAGCCGCATCGTAAAATGCTTCCGGCGTAATATCGGGGTCTACCCCGGCGCAGAGCGCATACACACCGGCTATATAAGGCACGGTCCAGCTCCAGCCGCCGTCGGCATAATATACATAGGTATCTCCCGACATGTCCGCCGTAGTCCTGCCGTCCATGGGAACAAGAATGCTTTTTTCAAACATTTCAGCACTTTCCCATTGCCAGCTTCCCAGCGTATAGGTGTCCGGGGAATCCGGATCCCCCAGCGGATCCAGCTTCCCAAGCCCTGCAAAGGGCGCATCCGTCCCATAAGCCTCAAAGAAATCATAATTCATCTCCGTAGATGTAGTAATCACGAATATACCCTCGTCACTGGCATGGTGAATGGCATCCAGCATTACCTGAAGCTCTGCGTCCACCTCTTCATTCCCCGTAAAATTATAGCCTCTTGAGATAGCGATAACACGGATTTTCCCGTTTTCCGGCAGAGTGCGGTTCACCTCTATTACACGCTCAATAACGCGGGCGTATTCCTTCCAGGCCACGTTCCCATCGTCTTCCCTGTCCCAGCTTTTCACATTATCCATACCCCAGAAATACAGGGTGGCATCCGGCGCCACACCGCAGGTTTTGCCTACGGAAATCGAAGCCAGCGCCGCACCGTGCATGGAACCGGACTGGTTCGGAACCACATGCATTTCTTCATAAAGAGCCAGATTGGAAGCATATTCCGGGTGCCCGGTATAAAGGACCTGATCAATAATTGCTATCCCCACTCCTTTTCCTGTAATTCCCTGTTCATGGAGGGACTCCACGCCCAATCCCGGAGACTTGCCCTTCTCCAGAATCAGCTGCGCCGGAAACTCCTTCTCAAGCTCCTTGGGAAAAACAGTTTCTTCATTATAAGTGATGTTGGGTATACATCCCGCAAGACGGTCTTTCTGTGTCTGTTTCATCTTACTGCCATCATACCAGCGGATATCGGCAAAATTCTCCTCCAACTCTATGTATCGGTTTTTATAGTATTCCATCATATCCGATGCGGCTTCCGCCTGACGGGCGATCCCGGTCCCATCCTTGGTCAAGCTGTCCGTAAAGGCTGGCGCCTCCTTTCCGTGGGAGCCCTCCGCATTTTCTGTGCCGCCACAGGCGGCGCAGAGAGACAGTATACAAATCAGGCAGGTCATTTTTATAAATCGTTTCATGTCTTTCCTCCAATCAGCTTAATCTTGTGATATTCTGCAATATCGGTTTTTATTGTAATATTATGTTATGGCATGGATTCGTTCTACTTAAGTAGAATATATTTCCATACTACTCTAATAGAATAGAAATGTCAACGGATTCCGGCAAATATTCCGGGTAATGTAACATTGCCATAACGGTTTGATTATTTTAATTGCTTTACCTGCTTTTTGGCTCCTGTTTTTCAGTTTTTGCACAGAAAAAGGCTCCGTACATTTCCACAATGCACGGAGCCGGTCGGGTCTTATCTACACTTTTTCTATACTTCTTATCTATACATCTTATTTGTTCATTTTACCTGATCATTTACATCTTCCAAAAGCATCTCTTCCACAATCCGCGCCGCTTCCGCCACGATATGGCTGCAGGGACGGGTGGCATAATACGCAGCGGTCCGCTGGGAAGGCCTGGCACTTTCCGTTACAGACGCCGGCATCCCGAGAAGCTCACGGCAGATAATACTGCCCCTTTTTTCACGAAAAGCATCGCTCATTTTCCGGACGATTTCATAGGAACGCGTTTTGGCTTCTTCATCGGAAGGATCCGTATTCCCCATTTTCAGCCCTGACAGCATCGCCATGGCGGAAACCGTTCCACAAACCTCACGCATACGCCCGACGCCCGCTCCCATAGGGCAGGCCAGCTTAAGCGCCGTCTCCCTGTCCATCCCGAACAGGTCCGCATAAGCGGCAAAGACGGACTGCGCACAGTTAAACCCTGATTCAAACAGCATAACCGCATCCTGCACTCTGCTTTCCATTTCCGTTCCCATCCTTATTTATTCTTACCGCAGCACTTCTTATACTTCTTTCCGCTGCCGCAGGGACAGGGATCATTGGGATAAACCTTTTTATCCTTTACGATAGTTGTGGAAGACTTCTGCTCCTTGTAAAGCGCTTTTCTCGTCTCCTCATCAAAAATATCGTTCCACTCTTCCAGCTCATACAGCCAGTCAGCGCCGGCCGCAACCATATTTTTATAAAGAAGGGCCTTATCGAATCCCAGGTTTACCTCGGTATCCTCTTCCATCTCCTCGATAGGGTTGGATTCCACCAGACTTTCGTCGATTCCGTCCAGGAAGCCGGTCATCGTCATGATATCCACATCATACTTTTCAGCCAGTTCCTTTACAGTTCCCTTAACCACCTCGTCAGGGTTCTTTAAAAGCTGGGCGTAAATCTCTTTTTCCTTTTCAAAATAAGCAGCCCAGAGCCTCTGCAAATCTCCCTTGTTGGCCGTTTCGGAATAAGCCATTGATCTCCACTGTTCTAATAATGCCATTTCTTATCACCTCATCCGTGTATTTTCACCGGTTATATCCGGCTCACTTTATTCAGCACCTTCCAATACGGAACATACTGCTGCAGGATTTACCGCATATTTTCCTTGCTTTCGCTCAGAATAGAAATAGTATATAACAAAATTCCCATAAAGTCCAGCCAGACTTCCCATGCCGCGCGACATATACAGGAAAGTTCCATATGATTTCTTTTAAAAGATAAACAGTGGCTTTGATTGTTATTTTAAAGCCGCCGCCTTTACTTCGCGCCGTTACAGATCTAATGGCAGGCAACGGTTTTACGTGCTATTGCGTCAGTACCTTTTTTCGTTTGCCATGCGCTGTAACGAAGAATAACAAAACCCATACAAGGCAATGTGCTGACAAAACTGTTATGTTTATCCATATATCCTGCATTTTCCCGGTCAGTAAGTCCATTAATCCATAAAAGCTTGCGCTGGACGGCAGCAGATACGATAAGGCATGTGTAATACTGCCCATGGGGACAGCCAGATAAAATAAAACAGGCGGGGCAAGGAACAAAATCATTACAATCTTGATATATACAATGCCTGCCATAAGGCCATTTGAAAAGTGTCCTATAAACAACCCGGCTAACGCGGCAATAAACGCTGACAAGGCAATCATTAACAGCAGCGGCAGAATCCCGCTGACAGTAATTTTCATACAGACGAGGGCTGTTATAATCGCAGATAAAATACCGCCAAAAAATCCTAACGTGATTTTTTGAAACATATACTCCCATTTTGCCATAGGCAAAACTTCGTTGATAAAGGCAATGCCGTCCTCCTTTTCGCTGATTATGCTCATGGCGTTAAAGGTGCAGCCCATGAACATAGCCGTAACCATTGTAATTACTATCAACAGGGATTTAAGACCGTCGTTGTTGTCCTCAGCAGGGATAATAGTTGTTTGAGATAAAGCCATGTTTTCCCTTTCCGCGTAAAGCTGAGGGAGTGTGTTGCCAATCACTGTATTTACTTGCAGCTCGTCGCCTGACAGCAGCGTTTTAATCCCATTCCTGTCTTGCAGTACGCCAATCGCTTGTGTCGCAGGGTCATTGACAGCATTTTCCAAAGATACCATATCGGGGAATACTGTAACGCTGCCGTTTGTCTGCAACCATTCTATTGTGTCACTCGTGAGGTCATTTTCCAAAATGCAAAATGCTGTTTCGCCCAAAGATGAAAGGCTCACCCCAGAAAGCAGACTGATAACAAATCCAACAATAACAGGCAGCAAAAAGGAGAGAATACACATTTTGTCCCGCCGGATATTTTTAAGCTGATACCTTAATCCTTTCATGTTATCCCTCCTTTGCCATTTCACAGACAAGCACACGGCGTACAAGCAGGAACAACGCTATCATTGTCAGTCCGCAAATTGTATAGTAAATGCCATTTGCAGCCGATACACCCCAATACGCATTTTTCATTGCCATAAACAGAGGATACATGGGGTAATACTTTATCCAATCCCAGGCAATCCCCGTCTGTCCCGCAAGAAATACGGGAGTTGTAATGAAAACCGCCAAAACAAGATACAGTAAAGAAAATTGCCTGAAACCGGGCAGCAGCATCGCGCAAAAAAACCCTGCCAATGCCATAAACATGGACAAAATACCCGTTTGTAGTAAAACGTGCGGCAACACGGACAGCCCCACCGGAATGCCTAAATTTATGACAGTCAAAAGTGTTGCAAATACAAGGTCGGACAGCAGAAACAGACCTAACTTCGAGGCGATAAACGCCGTTTTGCCCACAGGCAGCACCCCGTGGACGCGGATAAGCCCCATTTGTTTTTCTTTGAACAGCAGGGAAGCAAGTCCCAAGAAGCCCACCGCCGTTAATTCAAAAAACAGAAATTCACAAGTGATTTCCCTGCGGTTTTTCATTTCCTTGTTATCCTGTCCGATTATCTCTGCCGCAGTATGCAATTTGGGGGACAGCAAAAAGTTTGCATATACGGCACGGTATCTGTCCGTACTGTCTATGCCAGATGAAACCATAATAATTTCCGGCGTTCCATTGGAAGCGTCAATGCCGACGGCATAGCCGTCCCTGCTTTCTGCCTGCAATTTCTCTATACTGTCAACTTCTGTTATTTCAGCGGACGCTGTACTTTGCGTATGGAGCGGATCATAGAGATACACCAGATATATGTTCTGATCCAGGTTTATATAGACAAAATTAATGTAACACGAATACAGAATGAGGGAGCCAAGCGCAAGCAGGAAAAACCTGCCTGATAACATCAGTTTAAAGTCCTTTTTCAGCAAAGCAAGAAACCCTCTCCACATTATGTCAACCCCCTCCCTGTATACTGGATAAACATATCTTCAAGCGTCGGTTCTTTGGAGTGAATACTGATGATCTCGTCATACGGGAACGGAATACCCGCCTTCAGCTCTGGCATTTCAATGACTGCTGTACCGTGCTTTCCCTGATATACATAATTAATTTCGACTTGATGATTGCTGTTTTCTTCTTTTAACTTTTTCGGCGTGTCGATTGCCTTTATTTCACCGTCAGCGATAAAAGCTACCCTGTCACAAAGCAAATCCGCATCCATCATGTTATGAGTAGTCAGGAAAACCGTTGTGCCTTTTTTCCGTTCTTCCTCAATGATACCCCGGAACAGTACCGCGCCCTGCGGGTCAAGTCCGCTTGTCGGTTCATCTAAAAACAAAAGCTGCGGATTGTTCAGTAACGCCCGTGCCATGCTAACACGCTGCCGCATTCCTTTGGAGCAGAAAGATACAGGCTTTTTTAAGAAGTCCTTTTTAAACTCCAACAGCTCCAACAGTTCATTTATGTCGCGCCGGCTGTCTGCTGGATAAAATGAAGCAAAATAGTGCAGATTGTCGAGTGCGCTTAAATTCGTGTAGAGATATGGAAATTCAAACAGCACACCGATTTTCTCCCGAAAGTTCTTTTGCTGAGACCCCAAAGCCTTACCGAAAAGGCGGACATTTCCCCCATATCCTTGTAGAATGCCCGTCAAAATTTTCTGTGTGGTAGACTTTCCGGAACCATTCGGGCCTAAAAATCCGAATATCTCACCGTCAGCTACGGAAAAGGTCAATCCATGCAGGGTTTGTTTTTGTTTCTGGTATGAGAAAGTTAAATTTTCAACCTCAATCATTCTTCATCACCCCATTTGTCTTTTCGCTTATCTTTTTGTTCTTTCTGGCGTTTGCTCCACCAATTCATAAATTTAACTTTGAACGGAAGAGAGATTGCCGCCACCACGATAATAATCAGCCACCAATACCATTCCAATCCTAAAAACATATCCTTTTCCTCCTATCTGTTTTAATAAGGTCAGTCTATGAAAATGCGGTGAAATCGAAGTGTGGCGGCTGTGAAATCGGTGTGAAATAAAAATGCCCTGCTTCATTTAAGAGCAAGGCGTTTCCTCGTTTCGGCTTTATGCAATTATGGAGAAATCAAAATAAAATTCAACACCGTTTGGTTTGTTTTCAACACCATAGTCCGTTTCACACATGGACAGGATTTGAGCGACGATAGAAAGGCCAAGGCCGGAGCTGTTAAAGGTGTTATTTTGTGAGGACTTTCCGCGGTAAAATTTCTCCCAAATCATTGGAATATCCTGCGGCGGTATCTGTTCCCCTTGATTGAAGATTGAAAACCGCAATTTACTTTCCCTCCGGATAACAGATAAATGAATTTCACCGCTATCACAAACATGGTTTTTTGCGTTTTGTATCAAGTTATTAAGGACCTGCTCCATGCGGTATTTATCGGCATAAATAAAGGCTTTTTCGTCCGGCAGTTCATAAGTAAAACGGTAATTTGCATTTGGTGTGTCTATCAGTAAACGTCCGGCCACGGTTTCGGCCAGCTCTATAAAGTCAAAGCGTTCCTCTGACAGCTTTGCGGCCCCCGCTTCCAATGCAGACAAATCAAGCAGGGAAACTATCATAGTATTCATGCGGTCTGTTGCAGATAAGATAACCTCCATGTAATGCTGTTTTTTCTGTTCATCGGTTTCCTCTTTCAGCCCCTCAACATAGGCGCGGATAAGGCCAAGCGGCGTTTTCATTTCATGGGATAAGCTGTCAACCAATTCTTTTCTCTGCGTCAATAGTAAATGCTGCTTTGTCGCTTCTTTTTCAAGCTGCTTATTGGCTGCTTCCAGTTTTTCAAGAGCTTCCCCCAGCTTAGAAAACATTGTATTCAGGTTTTGTGAAAGCTCTCCAAATTCATCCTCCGCGTCTATATTGCAATGCGCTGAAAAATCTAACTTTGCCATTTGCCTCGCCGTGCGGTTGATTTCATCGAGCGGCTTTGAAATAAAATGCCCCAGCATAGCGTCCACGCCGATGATAACCGCCACCAATAGCCCAAACCAAATAACAAAGGCTATGCTTCGATTGGTTGGTAATTCCGATGTGAAAACATAAAAAAAGACGATAATGCCGCCCGCTAATTTTGAAAGCAGCAGCACTTTTTTCCGAACCGTATTCAATCCAAACCACGCATTTATCTTTTTCATCATCATACCTCAAACTTGTAGCCGGAACGTATCAACGTAACGATATGATGCCCCTGCGCACCAAGCTTTTGCCGCAGAGTCTTGATGTGTGTATCCACTGTCCGGGTATTTCCCCCGAAATCATATCCCCAAATACGGTTTAACAGTTGTTCGCGGGAAAACACTTGATTTTTATTCTGCATGAAAAAACGCAATAGCTCAAACTCCTTATAGGTTAAATCAATATCGTCGCCCGCTGCAATAACGCTGTGTGAAGCCGTTGCTAAAGTCAGATCGCCGACAGTTAAGGTTTCCTGGGTATTTTCAGACGAGGAACGGCGTAGTAAGGCATTGACCTTTGCTAACAGCACCTTGGGGCTAAACGGCTTTGTCATATAATCATCGGCGCCGTAATCATAGCCCTTTAACTTGTCATCCTCCCCCTCCTTTGCCGTAAGAAAAATGATAGGGAAATTATACATTTCTCTCGCTATCTTACAGACAGAAAAGCCGTCCAGGTGCGGCATCATAATATCTAAAATCGCCAAATCCACGGGATTGTTTTTCAAAATCGTAACAGCGTCAATGCCATCGTCTGCCGTAATGCAGGAATGGCCGCCACGCTTCATGTACTCCACAATAATATCCTGCATATTTTTTTCATCTTCTGCAATCAAAATAGTAGCCATACAAATTTACTCCTTTCCTCTGAAAGATTCATTTCGTTGCCCGTCAGCGGGTCTTTCCGCGTCTTTTGGTATCAGGCATATATGGCTGATACGCTCAATAACCGGTATTCTGTTATCCTCGGCAGAGCTTCTGGACGCATCGTTCTGAAATACCCCATTTTATCGCAGCTTCCGGGGCAGTTGTATAATCCATATACTAATTGTCATTTCTGTTTTATATCGCCAATTATATACGGACTGTCGAACAAAATCAATAAAACTGATATGAACAATATGCTTTATTACTGTCAATGTTTTAATATGTGTAATCACATCCCCAAACAAAGATGAACGGCAAAATGCAGCAAATTTTGCCCCTACCGAATGGCATGAGTACCTAAAAAAGCGGCGTTCCTTATCTTTCATGGGAAAGTAAGAAACGCCGCCTGTCTGGTGGTGTGTTGTGCTTTTTAAATTATTTGATGATGTGCCACACCATTTCTGACGGTGGTTTAAGGTTATTTTCAAAAGGATTTCGACGGCAAACTTCCATTAATCATGACGGTTTCTGCGTCCGAATAAGCTGAATATCCTCAGGCAGACAGGAAACCACTTTATCCGCCTGCGTTTCAACTTCCAGACAGTTCTGTCGCGCCGAATAGCGGAAGGAAACCGGGCCATAATATGTCGGGATATTTTGTACTTCAAAATCTTCCTTCAGCCAGCTTTCCGGTATCCCGGAACCAATCAGCAGCGTCCCGTCATCTTCACGAATAAGACAGTCCCTTAAAAGAAGGAATACTTCCGCAGCAGTCCATCCATGAGGGGTTACATAATTAATGTCATCCCAGCCTCTTGTCCGCTGCCAAAGCTGCGCCGAATTTTCGTCATTTTCCCCTTCGTGATAGGTATATAGTCCTGGTGCGGTATGGGTGGATAAAAACATTTCAATAGATACCCATGCCCTGTCTTTTCTGCCTGTCAGCAGCTGGTTATGAGCCTGGCCGGCTTCGAAGTACGTCCATAACGGTTCCGGATGGTGCACTCCCCCGGGACATCTTACGTTTTCCCAAAATTCATCAAATTTATCAAGAATTTCCTTATCTGCAACAGAAGCCCAGCCCGCAGGCCAGAAAGCACAGTTTACATCCCTGTCATTCTGCCCGAAAATCTGGGAAGATTTCCTTTTGATTGCAGCTTTCAGCTTTTCGGCCGCAGCCTTCCATTTTTTCGCTTCTTCCCCATACCCGGCTGCTTCGGCACAAAGTGCAGCTCTGCTAAGCCCAAGATAGGCAAAGGAGTTTACCCAGATTATTGGATAATGATTATCCATCCTGCCCTGTATCAGCCCTTCCGCCGCAGGAAGACACATCATATCAAGGTTTGGTTCCAGCATCATCTGCGGAGTAGTGAATTCTGTATGAATCTTTACCGGTTTATCGGTTTCCAGCATACGAAGCAAAAATTCCGCCTTTTTTCTTATGTGGGGATACATATCCTCCAGGTATTCCTGATCCCGTGTCAACAGATAATGTTCTGACAGAATCCATATGATTTCTCCGGGAGCATCTCCCTCCGATCCAAAGCCACCAAATGCATACTTTTGAGCAATTCCCCTGCAGGACGCCTCCGAAAATTCGTGCATTCCTCCTTTGTTCAGCGCATTCACCACATATGCTCCGTCACGAAGCCACCAGAGTGGATAGGAAACAGGAGAAATGCGCGGATCATCATGAACCGTAAACATATACAAATGCACCAGCTGGCAGTAAAATGCATCCGTAAATCTCTTATCCGGCAACTGCAAGCCTATTTTAAGTTTCTTTTTCCAGAAAGTGAGCAGGCGCTCTTTTGTCTCTTCCCAATGGATTTCTTCCGTATAGGAAAGATTCTTTCCAACCATCCAGTGTCCCGCATGCAGCCTGCACATAAAATCATAAATGCCGCTTTCCCCCGGCTTCAGGCAGTATGAATAGACAAGTACACCGCTGGCCCAGCCGGAAGCATCCTCTGTTTCCCATTGTCCGGGAAGCTGTCCTTTTTTCAGATAGCAGGAAATATCTTTTCCAGTTTTTGCATAACTCACCGTTCGGAACTGTTCCGGCTCTTTTCCCATAACAAACACAGGAGCACCGTTTATTTTGACGCAGTGGGTACTGCTTTTCAAGCTGTGAATGGCTCCTCCTGCTGCCCCGAAGGAACGAATAGGGATAAACAAACTGCCCTGTGCCGTTTCCTCGCTGGAATTCGTTAACTCAATCCTGTAATAGTCCCTGATATCACTGATTTGCGTATCTCCCTCTGTAAAAAGACGGGAAGTCACCCGTACCTTCCCGCATTTAAAACAGGACGTCAATACCGGCAGATGACCTGCTTCAAATTTCCATTCCAAATCCGTAAGAGGCATATTTTCCGGGGCATACAGAACCCCATCCTCATATATCCAGGAAGATATGCCATAAGTACCAGGACCAGGGGAAAAAGAATTTCCCGGTTCCACAGGTGTCTTGAAAGCGTCCAGTGTTCCGGGAACGCCCAATATTACATGAGTATCGCTTCGGTTCCATATCCAATCCGGATGCTTTTCTTTCATTTCTGCCATTGACGCATGTTCAAGCATCTTATATTTCATCTCAGACTTCCTCCTATATCACTTCCAAATCATTTACGGTACCTATAAAAGGGTATGGCTGATGCGGTTCACTTTGATACCAATAGGCCACAGAAGCAATATCATCCTGCAAAGGCAGATATCTTCCCTCCGAACGCCAGCCCAATCCCTGTACTGTTACCTTCAGTTCCTCTTCAAAACGGATCGGATCCGGCACATGGAACCGGTACATTCCAAATCTTGTATTTCCCTTCAGGAAGCCATCCGGTTTAATTACCTGGTGAAAGCCCAGAAATGCCGAAGTATAATCCCCATACTGAGAATTATTTCCCTCAAAAGCCCACGCTCCGCCAAAATAATCTTCTGTTCCTGTTCCACAAATCGTAGGGAATTCCTTATCGCCATCCATATAGAACTTCATTTCTCCTTCTCCCCACCAGCCATTGCTATTGGTCTGCCATGCCAGATACGTTCCTACATACTGTCCTTTACCTTTTACCCCATCCAGAATTGTATGCACGTCCATATATTTAAGAGGATTGCTTCTTCTCCACTGGGCATGAAAATACGCAGCATTATCCGGCACTTCGGCCAGAGAATAATCTATCTGGAAAAAGAATTGCGGAATATCCCTGCTTCCGATGTTCTCCACAGTAATCCTGGCCCGTTTTCTGAATGGCATCGGCCAATAGCTGTTCATACCCCCTGCAGTCATTACAGCCACTGGCAGCGCGTTTACAATCGTTCTTTCGCACCAACCGCAGCAATAAAAATCCCCAAGCGGACACTCCACGGACGGCGTTTCTTCCTCATCCCAGGTAATCCGGAGAATAATGCTCCTCCATAATTCAGGCGCACAGGTCATCCACATGTGCTGTATCCATCCAGGTCCATCAATCTCTGCCAGGACAAAGGAGCTTTTTGCTCCCAGAAAAATTGCAGGCGAAACTTTCCAGCCCTGCCCCAGTTCACGCGCACAGGACGCACCCACGCCTTCCAACGCTTTTCCGCCCATTCCTTTTTCCCCTGTAAAATTTTCTGCGCTGATGGAACGCGATTTTGCATCAGACATAAGTGCAATATTTCCCAGTCCCATCCCTATATTGTTTAATTCCATAGTTATATCCTCTCATTTCCATTTAATCAGTTTTCAGCCCTTAATTCCTCCGGCAAATATATCCGGAACTATGTATTTGGAAAGACTTGCATAAATTATCAAAGTAGGTACCGATATAATTAATGCTCCTACCATTATTGTTCCCCATGGTGTCTCAAACATCTGTCCCTGAATTCCTGCCAATGCCACCGGGAAGGTCAGCTTTGATTCCGTACTGAGAACAATAAACGGCCAAAAATAATCATTCCACGTAGTAATAAATCCATTAATATACACTGTTATCATCATCGGCCGAATCAGTGGAAGCGCTACCAGCCAGTAAGAACGAAAGCTTCCCGCACCGTCCATCCTGGATGCCTCCAGTAATTCATCCGGAACGGAATACATGGCCTGACGAAATAAGAATACACCAAATGCCCCGGCCATTGCAGGAAGAATAATAGCCAGATAAGTGTCTGTAAGCCGCAGTCTGGACATTTCCAGAAACTGGGGAATATAACCTGCTGTTGAAGGTATCAGCATGGTTCCCAATACAGCCCCAAATAAAATTTTATCTCCCCGAAACCGAAACTTTGCAAAAGCGTACCCTGCCAGAGAATTAAAGAAAAGCTGCAGCACTGGTATAATAACCGCAAGCAGAAAACTGTTCAGTATATTTCGGACAAAACAGGGAAAGTAAACCGGCAGGCGCTGGAAATTTTCCAGTGTAAAAAGATTGGGAATCAGACTTGGAGGATAGGTGAATATTTCCGAAACCGGCTTGAAAGCCGAAACAAGATTCCAATAGAAAGGAAACAAGGAAATTGCGGCTATTGCTCCCAGCAAAATACCAATAACCCAATTATGTATTTTTCTTTTTTTATTCATCATTTCACCTCCCTGTCTTCCCGAAACAGTTTGAACTGCAGCACGGCAAAAACCGTTGTTATTACAGCTACGATCAATGACATCGCCGCTCCATATCCATATTTCAGATTCGCAAATCCTTCTGAATAAATATAAATTGCAGAGGTCCGGCACGCACCCAAAGGCCCGCCGTTTCCTAAAGCTGCCCCAGCCTTGTTAAACAGCAGAAACGGCTCCTGAAAAATATTCCAGCCTGCAATGGTCCCGGAAAATGCCTGAAAAAGCAGTATCGGAAGCATGGACGGGAGCGTAATATAAAACTGTTTTTGAAAATATCCCGCGCCTTCCAATCTCGCATATTCATACAAAGATTGATCGATTCCCATCATACCGGCCAGCGTATACACCACGTAATACCCCATGCCTCTCCAGATAATAAGTATAATCGTGGAGATTTTTGCCCAGACAGGATCCGTAAGCCATGACACACCATTTATCCCCAAAGCATTTAAAAGGAAATTCAGAATACCGAAATTTTCGTCGAACATCAGCTGGAAGATCAGTATAACCGCTACCAAGTTCGTTACTGTTGGGAGGTAAAAGACACCGGACAGCATACCGCGCAGCCGGGGTGCCATGCTTACCATAAATGATGCGATGATAAACGCAATTACCAGTTGCACAGGAAGTGTACAAACCCAAAATATTGCCGTATTTTTCAAACTGTCCCAAAAGATAGGGTCCTTCAGGGCATCGCAATAATTTTGTAAACCTACAAATGTAAAATCTGAGCCGAACCGCACATCAAATACGGATAGCCACAGAGAATAAAGCTGAGGGAACAGCTGAAATGCAATGTATGTGAGAAAGAAGGGCGCAATAAAAAGATAGGGAACGCGGCTTTTTTTTATGCCGCTGTGTTTTTTTGCTGTACTCATATTTCTTTTCCTCGATTTGAGAGACGGACAGCAGGTGACAGGCCTGCCGTCCCAAAATTAAAATTCCTTATTCCAGTTTCAGCTTTGTTTTGATCTCTTCCTCCGCACTGCTTAAAGCGGTATCTGCGTCCATTTTTCCAAGCCACCACTGCTCATAATATCGCTGCCAGATGGAATCCGCTTCGGAAGAATCCGCAAAGAAGGGAGGAACATAGGTGGAATTGGAAAAAGCCTGTGTAGCCAGTTTCCAATATGCCTGATCCTTGGCAAAAAATTCATGCGGCTGATTTACATATTCATTTTCCAGCGCTGCATTGCTTACCACGGAAACCCCTAATTCTTTCAAACCGATTTCCAGAGAGCCTTTCTCGTCCAGCGTCCATGCTTTGCACCATTCAAAAGCGGCGTCCACATTTTTTGTCTGAGAACTGATAAAGCAGGCGGTGGAGCCGAAATTAGGGTACCTGTCTCCGCCCTCTTCTACCGCAGGAAAAGGTGTAAAATACCATTTGCCCAGAGTATCCGGAGCCTGCTGGATGAGGGTCTGTACAAACCAGGTGCCGTTTCCATAGCAGGCAACTGTTCCGTCCTTCATACTCTGATACCAGGGCGCGCTCCAGTCATCAATGGGCGCGCTGATTTTTGCGTCTCTGATCTCTTGGAGAAGGGAAAGGGCATCTTTGTAGTTCTGGGAATTGATTGCTACCTTATGATCCGAATTCAGTATCTGCGCCCCATATTGCTGGAAAATAGTCATATCCAACGGAACTCCCACCTTATTTTTCGGTGCATTGAACCACATTACCTCGCCGTTGCTTTCTTCCACCACTTTTTTGCCGGCCTCCAGCCATTTATCCCAGGTAGTCAGTTCTTCCGGGTTAATTCCGTATTTTTCCAGAACGTCATATCGGTAGAACATTCCGCCTGCCGGGCTGTTTGCAGGAATTCCCCAAATCTTTCCTTCATAGGTAACCATGTCCCATGCCACCTGAGGAAGACAATCTTTATAGGGCTCCACCAAATCTGTAATATCCCTGATAGCATTTTGAGCTACAAGCCGCGGAATATCTTCATTTCCCAGCTTGAAACCATCCGGCAGTCCATTTCCTGTTGCAGCCGCCACAGTCAATTTGGAGACTTCATCTTCTCTGGCCATAGTCTGGCCATTGACCGTAACCCCAGATGCTTCCTTTACATAATCCTCAATTTTCTTATTAAACTCAGGCAAATCCCATCCCCATACCACTATGGTCTGACCTTCGGCCTTACGGGACATTACACTATTGTTTTCCTGAGAAGAAGCTTCTTCTGAACTGCTGTCCCCGCTCTTTTCTGACTGTACGGTATCTTTCTGCGTTTCGGCAGCTTCGGATATCACAGCAGCATTTTCCTGCGCTCCTCCTGTATCCGCTGATTCCGAACTTTTCCCTGTTGCGCCGCAGCCCACAGTCAAACCGGCTGCCAATATACATGCACATACAATCCCCAACACTTTTCTTAACATATACATACCTCCCGTTAAAATTTAAAAACTGGAAGTACAGGACTTCTTTTCCATAACTTCTATACATATTATGGTAAATATGTTAGAATACTCTCGTAGTTGATTTGTTATGGCATATCCACATCCTGTGCCAGCAGGTGTGGGTATGTTTTTTATAAGACAGTTTATTTTATTACTGCCTTCCTGTCCCTCTTCCGCACTCTGTTCTATAGTAATAAGCCACGATTCCGTGAATCCTACTCCAATTCCTCCCTTCTCTTCACAGATTTCCGAATCGTCAGTACCGGCTCCATACTAATCCTAGATATTTGATTCTTTTGAATTTTACCTTCTATTTTCTTTATCAGCAGCTCGCACGCCGTTTTCCCCATATCCCGGATAGGGGTAGACATTGTAGTCAGAGGCGGATCCAAAACAGCCCCCAAATAAACCCCCTCATAACCGGCAATAGAAAAATCCTCTGGTATCCGGCAGCCCAAACTTTTCATATCCGCCAGAAAAGCCGCCGCCACCACATCGTTGCAGATAAAAAATGCTGTAGGAACTTTATCTGAATGCAGAAGCTCCATAAGCTCAGGATTCTTCTCCTCCACCGTTCTTCCGTCAAGGGAATTATCATAAGGGATTACCATGATTTCCTCAAATCCCTGACTCGTTTCTTCCATAGCTTTCTGATACCCTCTGCATCTATTCTTTACCTCGGAGGAATTTTTCAATCCCTTATCATATATGTAAGCAATTCTTTCATGCCCCTGTTCCAAAAAATAACGTGTCATGTCATATCCGCCTTTTAGATCATCACAGGTCACGTAATCACAATCCATATCCTCAAAATATTTCGTATAAAGAACAAAAGGGATTCCCTGTTCCTTCATCTTCTTATAATTTGTACTGCTCCCGCAATGAAATACGAGATATCCATCTATTCCCATTTCCTGGTATTTACGAATAATTTCCGTTTCCAGCTTCTTATCGCCTTCCGTCAATGCAATCGTCAGGGTATACCCCTTACCCATCGCATAGTCTGTAGCTCCTTTCAGAAACTGGTTATGATAATCATCATGCATATCGCCGCCCACTATCGCAGCAATCGTATACGTCCGCCCGTTTACCAGTCCTTTGGCAATTCGGTTGGGCACGTATCCCAACGTATCCGCAATCTCCTTTATCATATTGGTAGTTTCCCTGCTGATGGAAGGATCATTACGCAACGCAAGGGACACCGTCATTTTGGACACTCCCGCCTTATTAGCGATATCAATCAGTCTGACTCTATTTCCCATTGCCATTCTCCTTTACCGGTAAAATATAAATATAAAAAAATAGCCCATGATCCCACCTA
Organism: Eisenbergiella massiliensis; assembly: GCF_003435485.1. Taxonomy (NCBI): domain Bacteria; kingdom Bacillati; phylum Bacillota; class Clostridia; order Lachnospirales; family Lachnospiraceae; genus Eisenbergiella; species Eisenbergiella massiliensis. The sequence goes on along the minus strand of NZ_QVLV01000018.1, from coordinate 90,390 downwards.
TTTATCTGTTTTTCATCCACTGAACATAATCAGCTTCTTTCTGCTTCCTTTGCATAATATCAAAGGTAAAGCAAATAATAAACAAGTTTCCCGGAATCACTGGCATGTATCCGCAGCATATGATATTTTTATTTTTCTCTGTTGTAGTAATCATAATCTATTTTATCGGTAAAGTCAATACCATACAAATTTAATTTTTTTATTTTCTGTGTATATTATTTCAATGCGGGGACATACTGTTAATATCATCGGAACCCCCTCCTTTGATGATTCATAAACCAGGCGGCTCTGCCGCCGGTTTATGATTACGCAAGATAAATAATTACTTATCCTCCCATTGCGGGGAGGATTCCTCCCCTAGTTCAAAGTCCCTCCTGCAGCAGCAGTGCTGTAGGGGGGACTTTGCTTTTCCGCCGCAAAAATTCACACAGTCTTCCCTTATTATCATCTGTTCTTAACTCCATAGAATACCTCCCCAAAAATTCTTTTCCACTTCCCTATCCCTCAATATTACACTTTGTTCTTTACCATATACCTTTCCCCCACTTCTATGTCCACTCCCGCATACCATTTCTTCATATTTTATAATAAAACCAAAGTACCGCAAGCGCAACACATACAGAAACCAGACATCAAAGAATAATTTGTAACAGTTCAAACAGGACTGCGCATTTACCGCGCAGGCCAGCGCTTCGCGCTGACCATAAGAAAGCGATCCAGGAATGCTGAAATCCATCACAAAAGGCCCTGGCCCTCCACACGAAAACATTGCTCTTTTTGTTGTATTGATATATCATAGGAGTAGAGCGTCCCACACACAGGGACCGCAAACTTGCAAAGTGAGGTATCACCTATGAAGCTTAACACAAAACGGACCATTCTGGTCGGTCTGGCCTTTCTGTCGATCAGCGCCTTCTGGCAGCTCTATGACAGCATCATCCCGCTGATTCTGAAAAACACCTTCCACATCAGCGACACCATTTCCGGCGGAATTATGGCGATTGACAATGTCCTGGCTCTTTTTATGCTTCCGTTTTTCGGAAGCCTGTCCGATAAGGTACATACGAAGCTGGGCAGACGTACGCCCTTTATCCTCTGCGGTACTGCGGCGGCGGTAATTGCCATGCTTTTCCTGCCCTTTGCGGATAATATCGGTTCCCTGGCCCTTTTTGTTGTGGCATTGTGCGTTACGCTGATTGCCATGGGCAGCTACCGTTCCCCTGCCGTTTCCCTGATGCCCGACGTTACGCCCAAGCCGCTGCGCTCCAAGGCGAATGCCATCATCAACCTGATGGGCGCGGTTGGCGGCGTGATTTCCCTGATCCTGATTTCCACGCTGGTACCGAAAACCGGCAAGCCCAATTACCTCCCCATTTTCCTGATCGTTGCACTGGTAATGGTTGCCGCGGTGCTGCTCCTTTTGTGGAAAATAAAAGAAAATCCACTGCGTGAGGAACGTGAGAAAATCGACCGTGATCTGGATATTGCAGAGGGTACGGTGGAAGAAACGCAAACCGCCAATGCCCCCATGCCTCCTGAAGTAAAAAGGAGCCTGATACTCATCCTGATTTCCGTTTCCTTCTGGTTCATGGGCTACAATGCGGTAACTACCGCTTTTTCCAAATATGCGCAGATTTACTGGGGAATCCAGGGCGGCGGCTTTGCCAACTGCCTGCTGGTTGCCACAATTGCAGCCATCTGCTCCTATATCCCTGTGGGAGCCATTGCTTCCCGCATCGGGCGTAAAAAAACGATTCTGGGCGGTATAGTGCTGCTTGCCTCCATGTTTGCCCTGGGCGCGACAGTAAAGGAATACCATGTATGGATCAACGGCCTGTTCGCCCTGGTTGGCGTGGCCTGGGCGGCCATCAATGTCAATTCCTATCCGATGGTGGTTGAAATGAGCAAGGGCAGCGATATCGGTAAATTCACCGGATTTTACTATACCTTTTCCATGGCGGCGCAGATCGTCACCCCTATTCTTTCCGGTTTCCTGCTCCAGCATGTAGGCTATCATACTTTGTTCCCTTATGCCGCGCTTTTCGTTACGGCAGCCTTCTTCACCATGCTTTTTGTAAAGCACGGCGACAGCAAGCCGATTCCGAAAAAAAGCAAGCTGGAAGCATTCGATGTAGATGATTAAAAAGCCATTGATGCAGATGATTAAGGAGATAAATGGAAATGGATAAAAAGAAGAAAACACCAAAGCAGATTGCGGCCCTTGTATGCGTGGGCCTGCTGCTCCTGCTCTATCTGGCAACGCTGGTGGTTGCATGCCTGAACTTTCCGGGTGCCGACCGCCTGTTCCAGGCCTGCCTGGTGGCAACGGTCGGGCTTCCCATCCTTTTGTGGATATATATCTGGCTGTTCGGCAAGATTAAGGAACGCAGGCAGGGTCAGGATAATTCCAACGGAAAATAAATACTGAAAAAAGAAAGCCAGGCTGCTATCCCATACCGCCTGGCTTTCCTTTTTGTTTTCGGGCAGAGCCTTGCCGCTCCGCCCGTTTTTACTGCTTTTTCCTGATACCTGTAAATCTCCTGACGAATCTATTTTACCGCAAATCAGTATATGCTGTCTACACCCAGCTGCAAAAGTTCCTCCTGCGCCTGCTTCAGGCTCCGGAAAAGGATGGTATGTATGCCCAGTCCGGCTGCCGTATCCAGATTGGACTGTATATCATCCAGGAACACGCATTCTTCCGCTTTCAGGCCATACCTGCCAAGCAAAAGCCTGTAAATCGCCGGATCCGGCTTGATAACTCCGTCCCGGTAGGAAAGGATGCCGCCGTCCACATATTCCAGGAAATCCATGGCATCCTCGTTGTCCCGTTTCACCTTATCGGAAAAATTGGAGAGGACAAGCACCTGATACCCTGCGCTTTTCAGCTTCTGAATCCAGGGGATCGCATAATCAGCCCTTGTTACAATGCCGTGAAGGCTGACAAAAATCTGGCGTATCTCCTTTTCCACGGTAGGATCATTGTTTATGAACCCGGCCAGCATTTCGTCATCGCTTAAAAAGCCCCTGTCAAACTCATGCCAGAACGGATTGTCCACCGTTGCCTTTCCCACCCTTTCCTCGGTTTCTGGCGGGAAACCGAAGCTGTGGATAAAATTTTTCCAGCCGAAAACCGTCAGCACGTTGCCTATGTCAAAAATAACCGTACGAATCATTCGCGTCCCTCTCTGCCTTATCTTCCCTGCGTAACAAATCCAGCACCTGCGCGCGGCTGGTTTCATGATAAAACACCTTGTATTACTCCAGCTCCTGCAGCATCCGTTTTTCCTGTTATCTGCAAAGAGCGCTCTGTCTGTAAATAATATCCTCTCTGCCGGGGCCGTTGCTCACCATAGTAATGGGATAGCCGATATGCGCTTCCACGAACTCAATATATTTTCTGCAGTTTTCAGGCAGTTCCTCATATTTCCTGATGCCCCGGATATCGCATTTCCAGCCGGGCAGCGTTTCCAGGACGGGCTTTGCTTTTTCCAGCTTCCAGGTGACCGGGAAGTCCTCCGTCACCGTGCCGTCCACCTCATATCCTGTGCACACCGGAATCTCATCCAGATAGCCCAGCACGTCAAGAACGGTAAAGGCCACGTCCGTAGTTCCCTGGAGACGGCAGCCATATCTGGAGGCCACACAGTCAAACCAGCCCATCCGGCGGGGACGTCCTGTGGTAGCGCCGTATTCTCCGCCGTCGCCGCCCCTGCGCCTGAGCTCCTCCGCTTCCTCCCCGAAAATTTCGGATACAAACGCGCCGGCGCCCACTGCGGAGGAATAAGCCTTGCATACGGTAACCACCTGCCTGATTTCATAGGGCGGAATACCTGCGCCGATAGCGCCGTAGGCGGCCAGCGTGGAGGATGAGGTTACCATGGGGTAAATTCCGTGATCCGGATCCTTCAGTGTTCCCAGTTGTCCCTCCAGGAGGATATTTTTCCCTTCTTTAATGGCTTTGTCCAGATAAGCGGAGGTATCGCATACGAAGGGAGCGATCATGTCCCTGTATTCCTGCAGGGTTGCATACAGCTCCTCCACATCCAGCAGAGGCTTGTGGTAAAGATGCTCCAGAAGCACATTTTTCGTTTCACATACACTGGCCAGTTTTCCTTTCAGGCCTTCCCCATCAAACAGCTCGCATACCTGGAAGCCGATTTTCGCATATTTGTCGGAATAAAAAGGGGCAATGCCCGACTTGGTTGAGCCGAAGGATTTTCCGCCCAGCCTTTCTTCCTCATATTGATCAAAAAGAATATGGTAAGGCATTACAATCTGCGCCCGGTCGGAAACAAGGATATTCGGCATGGGTACGTTTCTGTCCGTAATGGAATGTATTTCATTGATAAATACCGGAATGTTCAACGCAACGCCGTTTCCGATAATGCTCGTCGTATGTCTGTAAAAAACACCGGACGGAAGGGTGTGAAGCGCAAATTTGCCATAGTCATTGACAATCGTGTGTCCTGCGTTCGCACCGCCCTGGAATCGGATGATAATGTCTGCTTCCCTGGCCAGCATGTCCGTGATTTTACCTTTTCCTTCGTCGCCCCAGTTAGCGCCTACCACTGCTTTTACCATTTCTTATTCCTCCTGTTTCAAATCTGCGTCCCCGAAAGGACATCTGCCTGCCGCAGATTGGCAAAAGTGCCGCTCCACAACAAAAAAAGCGGGCTTTTACAAAACCATTTTTGTAAAAAACCCGCTTTCTGCGTCTTTTACTTTATGATTATATATTATTATTAACCATAAGTAAAATCAATATTTATTATGTAAGAAATAAGTACAGCTTATAGATTTACCTTTTTAAATCAGTCATAAAGGTTGGGAGCAACCTTGGGATCGTCCATGTTTTCAGCAGTATACCACTGGCATCCTGTATCAACATCACTTACGGGCTCGCCCTTGATGGCCTTTACACACAGCTCAACGGTTTTGTAGCCAATCTGCAGAGGATCCTGGGTAACAGCGCCTGCCAGCTTGCCTTCTCTGACTGCTGTTTTAATCAGCACGCCGGAGTCAAATGCAACGCCGACCACGTCCTTGCCCAGTTTGCCGATGTTTGCGTCACCGTTAATCAGACCTTCACCTGAGAACTGGTTGGAGCCATAGATGCAGATGGTGTCAGGCTTGTTTAACAGGTTCTGAGCGTCAACGGAAGAAAGGTCTGCACTTACGGATGCGGGAACTGCTACGTCGATGATAACATCTGCGCCGTCAACCTTGTTTGCCCATTTGTCATGGCCTTCTACGGAAACGGTCTTGCCGTCTGCTTCCAGAAGGGATTTCATCTTATCAACGAAGCCTGAGCCACGCTGTACGATGGATTCGGAGTTAGCTTCCTGGTTCATAACGCCGATTCTTACGGTGCCGGTTGCGGATGCAACTTTGTCTTTGATCAGCTTGTAGGTTTCATCAGCAGCCAGTTCGCCTGCTTTGTAGTTATCTGTTGCCGCATTGGCAACGATAGCGCCTTCGGGAGCACCGGGTACGCCAGAGTCAAAGCCGACAATCGGGATGCCTGCTTTCTGGATTTCCTTAATCGTATCCAGGCATGCTTCTGTATCAAGAGCTGCCAGGCCGATTGCGGGCGGATTGTTATTGAATGCGTTGTTCAGCATCTGTACCTGCTGTGCGATATCGGATTCGGTATCGGGTCCCTGGAAATCAATTTCCACGCCGTATTCCGCAGCAGCTTCATTTGCCCCCTGGAGCACTGCCTGCCAGAACTGATGCTGGAAGCCCTTGGATACCAGATAGATCTTTCCCGTAATTTCTGTAGAAGCCTGTGCTGTATCTGCCGCTGCTTCTGAAGAAGCAGGCTCTGCAGGCGCTTCTGATTTTGTCTCCGCGGGCGCCGGTGTGGACGCTGCAGGAGCCGTTGTGGAAGCATTGCTTCCGCAGCCTGCCAGCATGCTTGCTACCATAGCCGCACCCAATGCGATACTGAGTAATTTCTTTTTCATGTAAAACCCTCCTTTAAATTTGAAATACCCCCGGCTCTTCTTCCGCCGGTTTTGTAATCAAAAACCTTCATATCGTTCCTTTTTTGATATGACAGGCATTACAAACATTTTCTGTAACTGTCTGAAAGCTTCCTGTTTCTGCTCAGACTTTTTTCTTTTTCTGTCTGTTCATGACATCCATGAATACTGCGAACACCAGGACTACGCCGGTAACCGCCTGCTGCCAGTTGCTCTGCAGCCCCACAAAGGGAAGACCGGTTTTCAGCACGGACATGATAAACACACCAATCAGGGTACCGGAAATGGTTCCGTAGCCGCCGCTCATGGAAGTGCCGCCGATTACCACGCCTGCGATGGCATCCAGTTCGAAGCCGCCGCCCCCTCCGGGAAGGATGGTGGAATAGATGGAGGCATAGGCCAGGCCTGCCAGGCCTGCCAGCGTGCCGCTGATGATATAGGCAAGCGTTCTCCATTTTGCAATGTTAACGCCGGAAAGCCTTGTTGCTTCACTGTTGCTGCCCAATGCCACGATATAACGGCCGGGCCGGGTCTTATTGAGCAGGATGGACGCCAGGATGGCGATAACAATCAGGAGAATAAAACCGGTGGGAATCAAAATGCCGTTCTGGTTGATTTTGAAGATATTGCGGAACCAGCCTTCCGCCTGGCTGGACTGCGGCCAGGTAACGCTCTGCGCCTTGGTAAAAATGGAACCGAGGCCTTTGGAAAGCATCATGGAACCCAGCGTTGCGATAAAGGGAGGCAGATGCATGTAGGACACCATCAGGCCGTTCAGAAGCCCGAACAGGGCGCCGATGAAGATACACACTAAAAGCCCCAGGGCCACAGGCAGATGATACTTGGTGATCAGCTGTCCGGAAATCAATGCGGAACAGGTGAGCACGGTTCCAATGGAAAGATCGATGCCGTCCGAGGTGATGGCGAAGGTTACGCCGATTGCCATCAGACCGATATAATAAGAGGCATCAAAAATGTTGACCAGCGTTGCATAGGACCGGAATGCCGGATTGATGAACCCGAATACCAGGTACAGGATAATCAGGGCCAGTAAGGCGATCAGCCTCTGCGTCCCGATGGATTTTGTAAATTTCGCAAGGGGATTTTTCTTTACGGCCCCTCCCGTATTCGTTATTTTTGCCATGTTTTTCCTCCCTCTTTACATGCCTACCGTAGCGGCCTGCATGATTACTTCCTGTGAAGCCTTCTCTATCGGAATTTCCGCTGTTTTTCTTCCCTCGCACATAACCAGGACCCTGTCGCTCATGCGCAGGATTTCCGGCAGTTCGGAAGAAATCATGATAATGGACTTGCCTGAGGTGGCCAGTTCGTTCATCAGATGATAAATCTCGCTTTTGGCCCCCACATCGATACCTCTGGTCGGTTCATCGAAAATCAGGATATCACAGTCCCTTACCAGCCACTTGGCGATAACCACTTTCTGCTGGTTCCCGCCGGAAAGGCTGAGCGTGGGCGTGGTGACTGTGGGCGTCTTGGTATTCAGACGCTCCACATAGTCCTGTGCCGTGCTTTCCTCGCCCTTCTTATCTATAAACAAACCCTTCACAAATTTTTCCAGAGAGGCCATTGTGGTGTTTTCCGCAATGGTTTTATCCAGAACCACGCCGTAACGCTTTCTGTCCTCCGACAGGTAACCGATTCCTGCCTTCACTGCGTCCTGCGGGCTGTTGATTTCCACTTTTTTGCCGTTGACGTATATATCGCCGCCCTGCTTCTTATCCGCGCCGAAAATAACCCGGGCGGTCTCCGTCCTTCCCGCTCCCATCAGCCCTGAAAATCCCAGGATTTCTCCCTTTCTCAGTTCAAAGCTGATATCCTGCACCATTTTACCGGCCTGCAGATGTTCCACCTTCAGCACCACCGGCGCATTGTCCGGGACATTGCTTACGGACTTTGGTTCCTCATAAATTGTCCGCCCCACCATCATATTGATGATATCGTCCTTGGTACAGTCCTTGCTTATCAGGGTTCCCACATACTCCCCGTCACGCATGACAGTGACTCTGTCGGTAATGATCTTGATTTCATCCATACGATGGGATATGTAAATAATGCCGATTCCTTTTTCCCTTAAATCCCTGATGATTTTAAACAGCTCATTGATTTCCGAATCCGTCAGCGCCGCCGTAGGCTCATCAAATACCAGAACTTTTACCTCTTTGGAAATTGCCTTGGCGATTTCACACATCTGCTGTTTTCCTACGGTCAGATCACCCATCACCTGGGAAGGATCGATACTGATATTCAGCTTTTCAAACAGCTTCGCCGCCTCCTCATTCATCCGCTTGTCGTCTATGATTTTACCCTTCATATACTCCCGGCCGATGAATATGTTCTGAGCCACGGTCAGCTGCTGCATCATATTCAGCTCCTGATGCACAATAGCGATTCCCGCATCCTGGGCCTCCCGTGGATGCGTGAACTCCACTTCCTTCCCTTCATATATAATCTGTCCGCTGTCCTTGGAATAGATCCCGGTCAGAATTTTCATAAGCGTGGACTTGCCTGCCCCGTTTTCACCCATCAGGGCATGTACCTCGCCCCTGCGGACTTCCAGGCTGACTTTTTTCAGAGCATGAACGCCCGGAAAGGATTTATCGATATCCTTCATCGTCAGAATAACTTCCCCCACTTTTTCACCTTCCATCCCTTCTCATTAATTACTGCTTTCTTTCTCATCACTCAAGCCTATGTTTATAGTATAGTGGCATCTTCCCCAACACTAAATGTGATTTCTTACAAAAAAAGGGTAAAAATTTACTGTTCTGTAAATTTTTACCCTTTTTACACCACAAAAGCCACAAAAAAGTTCAATTTATTTGTTGATTCTTGCAACCGCTTTCACATTTTCCCCCTCTATTCTCCTTTAAAAGGGAAAAGCATTTCCTGGTTTTCGTCCAGGTACATGTTGTCACGGGTTATCAGTACGGAACCGGAGTCGATTTCCCTGGGCACTTTTTCACCGTTCAGCACCTTCACGGCGGTTTCCACCCCCAGATACCCCATTTTGAATGGATTTTGTATCACCATGCCCTGGAAAATTCCAGCCTCCAGCATTTTGATTTCTTCCAGGGAGCTGTCAAAGCCCACAAAACTGATTTCTCCTGCCAGGCCTTTATCCACGATGGCGCGGGCGGCACCGACGGCGGAGTATTCATTCAGCCCCACCACCACATCTACATCCGGATGCTTTTCCAGGACGCCCAGCATAAGCTGATAGGCCTTGTCATAGTTCGAATCACAGAAAACCACATCCGCAATTTTCCCCTGCTCCTCTCCCAACCCTTCCCGCAGGCCTTTTTCCCGTTCGATGGCCGTGGAAGAGTTTTTTACATGGGCGATTACGGCGATTTGGGAATCCGGTTTGAGGATCTCCCGCACATAAGAGCCCTGCAGCTGCCCCGCTTTGATATTGTCTGTGGAAATGATGCATTCTTCCACGTCCTCATTGATTTCCGAGTCAAGAAGGAGCAGGCGTATGCCGCTGTCCACAATCTTGCGGGCCAGCGGAGTGGTTTCCGTATAGCTGGCCGGCGTCAGGACAATAGCGTCCGGATGCTCTGAAATCGCCTGTTCGATCAGAATGTTCTGCATTTCATAATCGTCCTCAGCCTCCGGCGCACGGACGGACAGTTCCACGCCGTATTCCTGCGCCGCCGCTTTTGTCCCATCTATCAGCTGGGTCCAGAAATCGCTGTCGTCAATGATCTTGGAAATAAAAATAATGGAGTACGGCTCTTTTTTGGGTTCCTTGCGCATAAACGCCAGAAGCAAAACCACCGATACCGCCAGCAGAAGAAATATGGCCGACAGAAGTTTTTTCTTATTTATCTTCATTTGTTTCCTGCGCCTCCTCTTCCACAAACGGGATTTTTATCGTGGCTGCCGTTCCCTCGCCGGGGATGCTTTTGTAAAAAATCCCATATTCTATGCCGTAATAAAGCTGGAGCCGCATCTGTACGTTGCAGATTCCTATCCCTGATTTTTCTTCCCCATTCTTTGCATCAAAGATATGATCCAGCACTTCCTGCTCCATCCCCCTGCCGTTATCATATACGGTAAGGTAAATACAGCCATCCCGGTAGGTTCCGGTTATTTTTATCAGACCCTTTCCTTCCTTATATTTGATTCCGTGATAAATGGCATTTTCCACCACTGGCTGCAGCACCAGCTTGATGATCTGCTGGTTCATTATCCCCTCATCCACATCGATTTCGAATTCCATTTTGTCCTGGTAACGCATTTTCTGGATGGTCAGGTAGCTTGCGGCATAATCCACCTCACGCCTGATGGAAACAAGCTCGTCCTCATTGCTGATGCTCTGCCGCAGCAGCCTGGCCAGGGATGAGGTCATAAGCACTACCTCACTGTTCCTGCCGCCCTCCGCCATCCAGATGATGGAATCCAGCGTATTGTACAGAAAATGGGGATTGATCTGCGACTGCAGCGCCTTCAGCTCACTCAGGCGCTTCTGTTCCTGTTCGTAGATGTTCTGCTCCATCAGCTGCTGTATTTTGTATATCATTACATTGAAGGATTTTCCCAGGCCGGCGATTTCGTTATTTCCCTCCGTCTCTACCTGCGTCCCCTCAAAATTGCCGCGCTCTACCTCTTTCATGGAATTTTTCAGCCGTTCCAGAGGACGCGTAATCGCTGAGGAGAATACCACGCACAGCAGCACGGTTACCACCAGAAATCCTGCTGTGATAATAACATACAGCCGCTGTGCCTCGGAGCGCCCCTTCATAAGCTCCGCCATATCCGTTACGCCCACAATGCTCCAGCCGGTTTTCCCCGATATGGAAATGGTATAGAGCTTGCCGCCCGTCCCTTCTTTTTTCAGGAAATAGCCATCCTCGCATTCCAGCACTTCATCCACCATTTCTGTTTTCAGGGAGCTGTAGATAAGCTTCTGCTTGGGATGGTAAATGATTTTGCCATCAGGATCAATAATATAAATATAATCAGATCCGATGTTATTGCGCTCACACAGGTCTTCCAGCGCCTTATAGTTCAAATCGATGAAAAAAACGCCCACCGTTTCCCCCGTATCCGGGTTCTCGATTCCGCGGCTCATGGTAATTACCCATTTATAATTATCCTTAATCACATTCTGCACATGGGAGGAGGTGAGCCAGGTCCCGCCCTTGTCCCTCACCTTGCCGTACCAGTCCACACTGTACAGGGGAATGTTCACATTAAGGACATCGTTTCCATCATTGATGATTCCTTTATCCTCTTCGGAAACCACGGCAATATTGGAAATATCCTTCCGTGTTTCCAGTACCGTGGAAAACTGGGTCACAATCCTCCGGTACAGGTTGGGATCTCCCGCAGATTTTTTATCCAGCAGGTAGTTCTGCACATCGCTGCTGTGAGCCACCATGGAGGATATGTTTTCCATATAATCAATGTAGGAATCAATGTCCCTGGTCACCTGCCCGGTCAGGCGGGTGGTATAATCTATGGAATTATTTAATATCGTCCGTTCCGTATAGTTCAGGGATATAATGTAAAAAAAAGTGAGCGTTGCCACTATCAAAACGGAAAACACCGCCAGCATGTTGGTTCTGATGCTGGAAAAGGGCAGCTTTACCCGGCGGCCCCCCGCTTTCTCCTGCCGTTTCATCACATCCCCCTCTTTTCCCTGGCGTACTCTGTAGGTGATTTTCCCGTAGCCTTTTTAAAGGCGGCGCTGAAATAATGAGGATCTGAAAAACCTACCTTTTCAGCGATTTCATAATTTTTCAGAGCGGTGTTTTCCAGCAGCTCTCTCGCCTTCTGCATCCGTATGCCGGTAAGCGCCTCCATGAAGGTTTCCCCTGTGACGCTTTTAAAAATGGCGCTGAAACGGCTGGTACTGATATTCAGATAAGAGCATATCGAATTCAGTCCCAGTTCGTTTTCCCCATAATGTTTTTCTATGTAATCCATGGCAAGGAGCGCATATTTCTTCCCGCCGTCATTTTTCCCCGTATCCAGCATTTCCGCCGCTTTCCGGTAGTAGCCCTCCATCACGGAAAGCGCCTGTTCCAGGCTTACGGCGCTCATCATCCCTTCCAGCGCCCGTTCTTTTTCCCAGACGATGTCCTGCTCCTCCAGCTGAAAGGAACGCAGAAGCTCCGGAACCGCATCCAGCTGCTGCTGCAGATACATGTGCACCCTTTCCTTCGTCCAGCCGGCTGTGCGGACGCCTTTTTTCATTTTTCCCATGATCCGGGAAACAGCTTGGGTATCGCTGTGCTTGACGGCATCCAGGATTTCTTCCGCCGCCAGCTCCGTTTCCGTCTGTTCCCCTGTATGCTGACGGATATCCTCCATCACAAACAGGGACTCCTCCCCGAAAATATAGCGGCACTGAAGCGCTGCCAGCGCATCTTCATAGGAATGGAACAGATCCTGACGTTCTCTGATACAGCCGCCGATTCCGATATTGGTCTTCATTCCCAGGATTTCCTTCAGCCGTCCGTTGATCTCCTCCGCAATGGCCCGGCTTTCCCGGCAGAACTCCACCGGCTTATTGCTCTCCAGCAGGAGGACCGTGCGGTACTCCTTCCCCTGGAACACCTCTCCCGCGCCGTATTTTTCCACAATTTCCTGTGATACATTGTATACGACAAAGGCGATAAGGGCGCGTTCCTGTTTCTTCTTATCATCCAGGCTGTGCACATCCCTGTAGTCCTCTATCTCTATCACTGCGACCCGGAAAGCATTCCCCCAGAGGGTTATTCCCAATTCCTCCAGCTCCCTGTCATTTTCCTCACGTGTCTTGTCTCCCATGACAAGGCTCATGAGCACATCGGAGCGCACAAGGAGGTGGTTTTTGTGATAGGTGGTGCTCAGCCTGCCGATAAGCTCTTCATTTTTCCTGCGTTCATCTATTTTTTCACCGATTTGGATCAGCACCCCGGACAGCTCCGAAGCGGTGACCGGCTTGAGCAGATATTCGGACACCTGATATTTCAGGGCCTGCTTGGCATATTCGAATTCATCATAACCACTGAAAATGATGATCTTAATCTGCGGATATTCATGATAAAGGAATTCGCTCAGCTGGAGGCCGTCCATATATGGCATACAGATATCAGTCAGAACCACATCCACCTCATGGCCCTGCACATAGTCCCTTGCCTCCCTGCCGTCGGCGCAGACCGCAACCAGCTCATATCCCAGCTTTTCCCACGGAATATTAGCGCTTATTCCTTCTCTTGTTAAAATCTCATCATCCACCACAATCGCTTTTATCATAGTTCCCCCGGTATTCCGTCAGCCTTCCAAGTCCGCCCCATACGGACTTTTTGCCTGTCTTATCTTTATCATACCGGAAAAATATGGAAGTGTCTATGAAATGTTCTTTTTTCATCTTTCCATCTGAATCAAAGACCTCGCGGCAGTCGCCAAATATCCATGCAAGCATGGCTACTTGGCTCGTTGCTCGCAGGAATAAAAGCATTTATTGACTCACAACCACTTTTTTAATCTGCAGTAAACCTTTTCCTCAATCTCTTCTGCTATAGCTCTGGCTTTATAAGGATCAAGCTTTATATCCTCAGCAACAGCCAGCAAATCCTTTATTCCCGGATTTTCCCCATTTCCATTCACTGTTGTTGCATGTTCTCCGCCAATAGAATTACTGTATGTCAAGTCATATGCTGGTGATAGAACCCATTTTTTCTGACTTTCATCATAAAGGAATGAAAAATTTTTGGAATGGTCATCTCTGTTATGCGCAAAAACATTAAAACACATAAGACGATAAAGCTGCTCCAGCTGGCTATAATCATTCGTCAATTTCAAAGTAAGCTGCATCAGAATATTATAATCCAAATTAGGAATTCTATGAGATGTTTCCAGCAATGCGCTGACAGAAACCATATGAATCCTCTTTCCCCCATTTCTGTCAAATCTTTTAGTTGCGAAGTAACCCTGACAAAGCTTACTTGGCATCAACCGGGTCTCCTCCATCCTGATGCCGCATTCTTTTGCGCAAAGAGAATACTCATATTCCTGTACCCCTATGTTTCCCTTATCATAGGAAGACGCAAACTTCACTATCCATTCTTCTCCATCAATAATATAATTTACTTTGGGTCTTGCCCCGCCGGAAGAACCGCCTAATTGAAAAAGCTCATCAAGATTTTCACTATCATTCGATTTCATAATAGCCTCGCAGCCTTTGGCCAGGTCATCCAAAGATACGTCCTTATCATCGGAGACCAGCTTATTTTCAGGGTAATAAGTTAATGCTCCCATACCGGAGGATCCCACTATTGCCAAGCGGTTCAATGCATCTACCTTTACAGGATTCATACCTTCTTTTCGCAGCATCCTGTCCACCAGCAATCTTCCCCAACCATCCGGGAGGCTGTCTGCAAACACGCCAAAGGTTCCTTCAAACGGATCAAATCCTTTGGGAGTAAAAACCCCGGACTGAAGCGGCAGAGAGACCGGGCTGACCGAAAATCCGTTTCGCAGCCAATCCGCATCGTACTCAAAGGCTGTGAGCTTATCTTTTGTAACCGCAAGCGTCCCTACTTTTCGCTTATCCATAAATACAGACAACATTTTATTATCGTTCATTTAAGACCTCCTCAATGGACGCGTAGCCTTTTTTTGTAAACAGCCCGTCAAAGTCGTTTTCATACCCCAATGCAAATGCAATTTTTATGAGCGAAGATAATGATATCTCTCCGGTACGTTCAAAACGTTTTATGGATCCCAAACTCACATCCGAATATTTCGCCAGCTGTACCTGTGTTATTTTTTTCTCCTTTCTCCTTCTGCTCATACGGCCTGCAATATCTTTACTTATTTCTCCTGGTGATCTCAAAAAATCAAAGTTATTCATAGCTAATATTTTAACCTTTTTTGTAGTTTTAATCAATAAAAGATTAAGATATTATTCTTTTTTATTATTGTTCTGTTTCTGTTCACTCCGAAAACCAGTAACTGCATAAATCCAGTAAAAATTGCCTGCAGCAATGGGATTTATGCACTCTTGAATCACTTTCTTACATACTGTGCAGTAAATGCACAGTACTGAGTGAATAATAACATTCATCATCAGCCGCGGGATGTATCTGCAGCCGGTTCCCGATCCTGGAACCGCTTCAGCTGGGCATTCAGCTTTTTGACCTTTTTATCCGCCGCAAGCCAAAGGATGCCCTCCGCAGCCAGGCAGACAGCCAAAACCATTATCATAAAGGGTAAAAGCGTACTGAAATCCGTCCCTCCCAGGAAAAATACGATGCCAACCATTATCGCTTCTATCAAAATAAGCTGTATGATTTTGCGGAGAAGCATCTGCTTCACTGTAAGCTCTTTTCTGCTGTAGAGCACGGCTGAGGGCAGAATCCCCAGAAAACCGTAGAACACCGGGAACAGAAGGGCCTCATAGCCAAACCTGGTATCCGGGGCATAGATCATCCCCATAAAGGCCATCCCCAGGTTTATGCAGGTTACCACGACAAAAAAACTGATAAACACCTGTCCCATAAATTCCTTTTTACTCATTTTGCAGCCTCGCTTTCAACGCATTTACATATTTTCTGGAAATAATGATGTCCTCGCCGTTCGTCAGCCTTGCGGAGAGCCGCCCGTTCAGGCCGGGGCGCAGGTACGAAACCCGCATCAGGTTCACCACCGCCGTTCTGGAGCAACGGAAGAATTCCCCGGAGCAATAGTTTTCTTCAAAGGTATATAGTTTCATTTTAAGCTCGTACACATTTTTTTCCGTATAAATATACAGGCGGTTGTCCACGGCTTCCGCATAATATACGTCCGAAAGCGGTATGCAGTACATTCTGTCCGCGTCATAGCCCTCCAGCTTTTCCTGGCGCAGCTTGACGAAGCGCTCTATTTCCCGTATACTTTCCGTCACCTCATGGCATTGGATCAGGACCTGTTCTTCTTTTTCCCGGCCAATCTGTTCCACCGTTACGCGCATTGCCTGTTCCCGGATCCGCTGCTGACAGGCGCTGCCGCAGTCAGGCGAATCCTTTCCTTTTCTGATTTTTAAATGAGTCTTCCTGTGCAGGCCTTACAGCATCTGTTCCGCCTGCGGTACGGTTATGCGTGGCTGCGACTGCATGCGGGCCTCAAGTGGGCCAGGGATCGGAGGCATACCGGCAGGCTGCCGGAAGACTGCCGGAGGACTGTGCTGTTTCTGGTTTCTAATACGTTTCCTGTAGAGAAAGCGTTCCCTGTCCCTTCAGATAATAATCAAAATAATCCCTGATGATTCCGTTCATCGTGACCAGACATTCCCCCGCATCCCTCGTTCCGGTCCCAAGCAGCGCTGCCAGCGGCGGGGAAAAAAGAGGAAGATCCGTAAAATTCATATGCCCGGCATCGGTAAACTGAATCTCTCTTCCATCCTTTGCCAGTGACAAAATTACATGATTCACATATTGATCGCCGTATTTCTGCCCCTGCTCATAATGTTCGGAGGTATCGATGCATAAAAGGGGAACCGGGTAAGGCTCCGTGTTCATCTGGTATTTTCCGTCCGCAAAGCCGGTTTCCTCGCCCAGCATAGTCCCGTCCAGATCGATGACGGCCCGCACCTGCGGCCGTTCCCGTCCAGCCGTCACCGCAGCCGCGCCCCCAAGGGAATGTCCGAAAAGCCCAATATTGTCAGGATCCGTTATGGAAAAAGGAAGCGGCGCGTCCTCTTCTCCACAAAGCCTTGTTATCTCATCCATTACAAAGTTCAAATCATCTGTCCGCAGCCGAAGCCAGGGTCTGGTCACCCGAAAGTTTTCTTCTTCCGGCATGCCGTCTCCATTTATTCGGGAAATATCGCTCATAAACTGCTTATCCACAATAATCACTTCCCCATCATCCAGCTCTGAAAAAATCGCATGATAGGGGTGCTCCACACTGCATACCACATATCCGTTGGAGGCAAGCTCGGTATAGGCCGAATAATTGCTCATCCTGTACCCGAAGGCACCATGGGAAAACACGATCAGCGGGAAGTTTTCCCCCTCCCCGGAAACAGGATACCAAAACTGCACCGCCACCCGCCTGGACGAACCGTCGGAGCAGAATTCCTCCTCCCTCGCATCATCTATCCAGGTAAAGCTTACCGTCTCGTAAGCGTAGCCGCCGGTTACAGGCAAAGGTATCACAGGCGGGAACAAAAGGGCCGGTATCATGCAGAGGAACAAAAGCAATAGATGAACAGGAAGGGCCGACGGATGGTATTTTGCCGCCTTTCTTATTTTGCCGTCCTTCTTTTTTCCCTCAGGAAAAAGGAAGTAAGCAGATATAAGGCCGCACACAAGATAAATGCCCGGAAACAGCCAGGCTGTATCAAGGGGCAGCCCACCAAATATGACAAGCAGCAGGAAAAACAGGATTTCTGCGGTAATAAAACCCATTTGAACCACCGGTATGCGCTTCCTTTTGCCAAAAAAGATGCCTTCCTTTACCAACTCCGCTATAAACAAAATTGCCAGAAAAAAATAACTCATGCCACTCCTTCATTGCCGCTTTCTGTCCGGCCGACCGACTGATTTTTAATGTCTGCTGTCAGTATAGGGCAGGAAAAGCGTATCCGCAATGCGCAGGGAAGCGGAATGCAGAAATGGAGCGTGAAATGCATATTCATATTTTAAGTTGGAAGGCGCTGCTTTGTAAATTACATAACATCCACTGTTTCTATTGCCAATGTATCCAGATGTTTTAGCAGCATCTCCTTTGTAATGACGCATAGTGCCAGCCAGGAGGCTTTTTTCTTTTCATCTTTCTCGCTTATTATATGGTTTTCATGGTAAAATTTTGAAAAGGCCACTGCTATCTGGTAAGCATTTTCACAGACAATATTGGGGGCTTTCTCATGAAAGGCGTTTATAAAAGCGCTGCCGCTGAGTGCAATTTTTAACAATAATTCTCTTTCACTTTCTGAATAAACTCCCTGCAGTTTTACCTTTCCGCAGTTGATGCCGGTTTTCCTGAGGATTGAATTGATACGGGCAACCGTATATAGAAGATAGACGCCTGTTTTGCCCTCCGATGCCATAAATTTATCCGTATCAAAAACGTAGTCCTTGGAATAGTGGTTAATTAAGTCACCGAATTTCACCGCGGCTATCCCTATTTTCTCCGCTGCGGCTTTTTTGTCCGCCTCCGCTATATTATCTGATGATTTTAATTTTTCATAGGAACAGGCTGTTACCGAATCCAGCAGCTCTGACAGCTGCATTACTCCACCGTCCCTGGTTTTAAACGGCTTGCCGTCTTTTCCGTTTACCGTTCCAAAACACAGATGGGCAAGCTCCGTGCTTTCTGGTATCAGCGCTGCCTTCCGGGCGACACGGAATACCTGGGTAAAGTGTAAATTCTGCCTGAAATCTACGACATACCATATTTTATCCGGTCTGAAATCCTTTTCCCGCTGTATAATCGCTGCAATATCTGTCGTCACGTATCCTTCCGAGCCGTTGGATTTCACAATAATCGCAGGCGGGACCGGAGCTTTGTCATTCTCCTTCGCCACCTCTACAACCTGTGCGCCTTCGCTTTTTACAAGCAGGTTCCGGTCCGTTAACAGCTGTAACAGCTGAGGCACATATTTACTGGAATCACTTTCCCCATACCAGTAATCAAAGGAAACGTCCAGTCTTTGAAAGGTTTTTCTGATTTCCTTTACAGATACCTCAACCATGTTACGCCAGATTTTTGTGTAATGTGTATCTCCTTTTTGAAGCCGGGCTGTTATCGTTCTTGCTTTTTCAAGAAAGACCTCATTTGTTTTACTTTTCCGGCTTGCGGCCGGATAGATTTCATTTAATAAATCCGCTGTAAGCGTGGGCAATGTATCTGCGTATCTTTCCTCCAGCGCTGCAAGGACCAGCCCCATCGGCAGGCCCCAATCCCCCAGATGGACATCCCCAACCGCTTTCCTGCCGGTCGCTGTAATGATTCTTTTTAAGGCTTCCCCGATGATGGCAGAACGCAGGTGGCCGACATGAAGCGGTTTGGCAACATTGGGATTTCCGTAATCAAGCACTATGGTTTCCTCAGCTTCCGCCTGAGGGATCCCCTTAAATTTGTCATGGTACATTTGTTCGACATAGTCCGCAAGGAATTCATCCTGCACGCTTATATTGATAAAACCCGGCCGGACCACTTCTATTTTATGGATATAAATGCAGCCGGTTATCTGATTTGCAACCTCTTGCGCAATCGTCAAAGGTGCTTTCTTATACCTTTTCGCTCCGGCCAGCGCGCCGTTGCATTGAAACTGGCACAGGTCAAGTCTGTCGGAAATGCTGACCTTACCGAGTGATTCATCATAACCGCACTTTGAAAATGCATTCATAAATACTGCTGATAACAGCTCTGTTAATAATTTCATACTTGCTCCCTTCTGCGCAGCAGAGCGTGTTTGGAAACTGCCCCTGCGCTTTCAAATGCTTCTGCAGCCCGCCGGGGCGGCACCGGACTACTTCCGGCATAAATACTGCACAGCTTCAATTATTTAGTTTTCAATTGCAATAAAAAAGCACCGACAGGCTGTGTGTGCCCGACAGTGCTTTGAAAATAAATATAATCCAACTCACTTTCTATAGGCACACAGCAAATTAAGCCTGTACCTATAAAGATACAAGCTTCATCGTCTGCGTCGAATGGAAAGTGAGAATAATTGACTCATAATTCGCTCCTTTGTAAGTTATAATGTCTATTTATAGCATGAATTATCCGGTATTGCAATTACTTTTTTATGTTTTAGTTTTTTATTCACGTTTTGTACCGGAGGCCGGGGTCTTTTTTCGCAGAATATCCAGCGTATGGTGGCTTGCCCCTATCAGATCCTGTCTTTCACAGACCGCCAGATGGTATTTCATATAGATGCCAAATTGTTCATCGTTCATATTGTCTATGACAGGGCGCATATATCCGGTTGCGCCATCAGTGGCTGTCAGGCAGATCCGTTCCGCCTGTACAGATTGGTTCAGTTCCGCAATATCCTCTGTCCGCACCAGTGCAAACAGATCCTCCGGCTGCGCGGTAAAATGGAAATTCTCCGTCAGCTTTCCTTTCTCCAGGCAGTCGTAAATGGTTCCCCGGGCAAACAGTTCTCCCACCACGGTTGGATCATTCATGCAGTAGGCGATATACAGAATCCCGTTTTCACGGGTTACCCGTGCAGCTTCCTCCAGTGCTTTCTTCCTGTCGTCCTGCGTAAAAAGATGATACATCGGCCCGAGAAGAAGGGTTATGTCAAACGTATTCTCCTGATAGCGGGACAAATCCAGGGCATCTCCCTGTACTGCCTGAAGTCTCATGCCATCCTCCGTTTTTGATCGCAGGATATTCAGGTTGTGTTCCAGAAGTTCCACCGCATCTACCCGGAAGCCTTCTTTCGCCAATGCAAGGGAATAGCGCCCGGTTCCGGCTCCCACCTCTAAAATACGCATTCCCTGCTCCAGAAATTTATGGATGTATTTCATTGTCGTCAGATATTCCACCAGGCCGTGCTTTGCAGCAGACAGACGGGCATCTTCCCGGTAACTGCCGTAGTACTGCCTCAGGTAACCATTTTTATCCATATATTATCGCTCCCATTTTGTATGTAATTATAATGGAACTGCGCATGGAAGTCTTTATATATAATGACAATTCTGCACTGCGTTGTCTGTCAGTCAAATAAATCTTTAAGATCTGCCGCCACCGGCTCTACAGCTCTTTTTCCTGCCTGTTTATTTTCTTTCTTACGTTCCGATTTCCATTTCCGTTCCTCATACATATCCCGGCTCCAGACTTTAACCGGGGCTTTCCACATTTCCTTTTTATTCCAAAGAAGGCTCTGCCGCCGCAGAGCCTCTTCTTATCTTATCCTTATCCTGTAAACCGCTATTACACATTAATTTCCGCTTTCACGCCCAGCAGTTCTTTATTTTCCTCAAGCACAGGCCCGATTACATCCTTCAGGAAGCTTTCCACCTGTGCCGGGGCACAGCCAATATATTTGGAAGCGTCCATGGTTTCGGCCAGTTCTTCAGCGGTAGTCATAAACATGGGTTCCTGTGCGATGAGCTCCAGCAGGTTATTGTCTTTACCCTCCGCTTTCACCCGCCTGCCGGCTTCCATGGACAGTTCCCGGATTTTTTCATGCAGCTCCTGGCGGTCGCCGCCTTTTTTCACCGCATCCATCATAATATTTTCCGTTGCCATAAAAGGCAGTTCACTCATAAGCCGTTTTTCAATGACCTTCGGATATACCACCAGGCCGTCCACCACATTCAGGCACAGATCCAGGATGCCGTCCACAGCCAGGAAGCCTTCCGGCACGCTCAGCCGCTTGTTGGCGGAATCATCCAGGGTACGTTCAAACCACTGGGTCGCAGAGGTAATCGCCGGATTGAGCGCATCCGCAATCACATAGCGGGAAAGGGACGCAATCCGTTCACTGCGCATGGGATTTCTCTTATAAGCCATGGCCGAGGAACCGATCTGGTTCTTCTCGAAAGGTTCCTCCACTTCCTTCAGATGCTGGAGAAGCCGGATGTCATTGGACATCTTGGTGGCGCTTGCCGCGATTCCCGCCAGCACGTTGAGCACTCTTGTATCTATTTTACGGGAATAGGTCTGCCCGGATACCGGATAGCAGGCCTGAAAGCCCATTTTTTCCGCAATCATGGGATCAAGCGCATTTACCTTGTCCATATCGCCGTCAAACAGCTCCAGGAAAGAGGCCTGTGTTCCCGTAGTTCCCTTGGAGCCAAGCAGCTTCATAGTGGAAAGCACATAATCCAGATCCTCCAGATCCAGGTAAAATTCCTGCATCCACAGGGTTGCGCGCTTGCCTACCGTTGTGGGCTGGGCCGGCTGGAAATGGGTGAATGCCAGGGTGGGCAGATCCTTATATTTTCCGGCAAAGGAAGCAAGCTCCGCCAGCACGTTCACAAGCTTCTTTTTCACCAGCTTCAGCGCTTCCGTCATCACAATGATATCCGTGTTGTCACCCACATAGCAGGAGGTAGCCCCCAGATGGATAATCCCCTTCGCCTTCGGGCACTGCACGCCGTAAGCATAAACATGGCTCATAACATCATGGCGCACCTCTTTTTCCCTTGCTTTGGCAACCTCATAGTTGATATCCTCCGCATGGGCCTTTAATTCTGCAATCTGCTCCTCCGTAATGGGAAGGCCCAGCTCCTTTTCCGTCTCCGCCAGGGCGATCCACAGCCTTCTCCAGGTGCGGAATTTCATATCCGGGGAAAAAATGTACTGCATTTCCCTGCTCGCATAACGCTCCGAAAGCGGGCTTACATATCTGTCCATATTATCACTCATAAACGGCAACTCCTTTATACTCAGATTGTTCCGTCAGGACAGCCTGTCCTGAAACCTTCTGCTTTTCATTTACTGAACAATTATCCTGCACATACCCTTCCCGCTGCAAAATGCCTGACCTTGCTGCCATGATTTCCCCGGGAAAGAACAGCATAACTGAAACAAGTATATCTCACCGCTTTTCAAAAATCAAGAAAACTTACACGTTCATCACACGCCCGATGAACTCACGGACCCGTGCATTAGGTGAACTGAAAAGCTCCTCCGGCGTTCCTTCCTGACAAATTACGCCCTGCTCCATAAAGATGATCCGGTCGGAAAGCTCCCTGGCAAACTGCATTTCATGAGTTACAATGATCATTGTCATATGCTCCTGCGCCAGCTGCCTGATTACCTTTAACACCTCCCCGGTCAGTTCCGGATCCAGCGCTGAGGTAGGTTCGTCAAAAAACAGGATTTTCGGCTGCAGGGCCAGCGCCCGCGCAATGGAAACACGCTGCTGCTGTCCGCCGGAAAGCTGATAGGGATAAGCATCCTTTTTATCGGACAGGCCCAGCTGGGCCAGCAGCTTTTCGGCGCGTGCCTCCGCTTCCTTCCTGGAAATGCCGTCCACCGTCATGGGCGCATCTATGATATTTTTCAGGACGCTGTAATGCGGGAACAGGTTAAAGCTCTGGAACACCAGTCCAAAATGCTTATGGATCCGCTTTAAATCCGCCCTGGAGGCATACACACACCTGCCATTTTCCTCATGAGCAGCCTTCTCCCCCAGAAAGGAAAGCTCCCCGCCGTCCATTTTTTCCAGCATGGTGGCGCAGCGAAGCAGCGTAGACTTTCCTGAGCCCGAAGGCCCTATGATGGAAACCACCTCCCCTTCCTTTACGGTCAGGGAAATATCCTTGATAACCTCCAGTTCCCCAAAGCTTTTTTTCATATGATTTATTTCAAGAAAATTCCGGCTCATTTTGTTCCTTTTTCTCCTATCCGTGTACTCTGTGTAGAAACGGAGCCCGGAAATACCGGGGAACCGCTTCCCCTGCATTTTCCCAGGCTTCTTTTGCCTTAACCTCTGTAATAATTCAGGCGTTTTTCCACATGCTCCATCACCATGGCAACTACCAGATTGAAAATATAATAAAATACGCCGGCCGCCATCAGCGGAGCTACGGAGGCCTGGGCCGCCGCTATCTGCTTGGCGATGGTAAACATCTCCGTCACGGTAAGCACAAAGGCCAGGGAGGTATCCTTTACCAGCGTTATCATTTCATTTGTCACCGCAGGGAGCACCCGCTTAATCACCTGGGGCAGAATGATTTTTACAAAGGTCTGCGCACGGCTGTAGCCCAGAATTTTAGCCGCCTCATATTGTCCCACCGGCATGGACTCGATTCCGGAACGGTAAATCTCCGCAAAGTACGCCGCATAATTCAGCACAAAGGCCAGGATTACCGCCACCATCCGGTAGCCCTTGGATATTTTCATGCCGAACACATAATAAGGCGCAAAATACACAACAATCAGCTGCAGCATCAGCGGCGTTCCCCTCATTACCGATATGTAAATTTTCGTTATGAAACGAAGCACCCCGATTTTGGACATCCTTCCAAAGGATAAAAACAATCCCAGCGGCAGGGAGAACAACAGGGTCAATACAAAAATCTCCGTTGTAATCAGCATACCCCCTGCGAGCTGCTGCAGCATATTTCCCAATTCCATGGCTTCCTCCACTTATCTTTCTTTCGTTTGCTTCGGGCTTTCCCAAATTCCTTAACCGGAAAAAAGCCGCTGTTGCGGCTTTCCTTCCGAATCTCTATCCGAGAATCATCAATATTTATTCACTGACTTACCGGCGGCTTCAGCCAGCTTCTGTTATTTTCCAAGGCAGATGCTGTCAAGCAGTCCGTAATCTGCGTACTTTTCCGCTATCTGCTTAAAGGTTCCGTCCTCAGCCATCTCCATCAGGGTCGCTTCAACCGTATTTTTCAGCTCCTCATTGCCCTTCTTAAAGCCGATGCCGTACTGCTCTGTGGACAGGTATTCCTTATGAGCCTCGCCGTCCAGAATCACATAGCCGCCGTCTCTGGAGGCAATCTGGTAATTGGCAACGCCGATATCAATGGCCAGGGCATCAATGGCACCCGCTTCCAGATCCATAAATGCCGTATTATAATCCGCATACTGGTTCAGCGCCGCAAAGGTATCGGCCAGCGCCTTTTCATCCCCTTCCAGGGCTGCCAGCGCGGAGGAATCCTTCTGTACTCCCACTGCCTTGCCTGCCAGATCCGCTTTCGTTTCAATTCCCGCGTCCTCAGCCACTACAAATACCTGGCTGTTATCCACATAAGGCACGCTGAAGGTATACTGATCCTCCCTGCCGTTCATTGTAAATCCGTTCCAGATGCAGTCAATCGCTCCGGAATCCAGCTCCATATCCTTGGAATCCCAGTCAATGGGCTGCTTTACCAGCTCCCAGCCCTGACGCTTGCATACCTCAGCCGCCAGATCCAGATCAAATCCCACATACTCACCGCTCTCATCCTTATAACCATAAGGCGGGAATTCCGCATCGAAACCAACAATAAACTGGCGTCCTTCTCCGTCCGCCGCCGCATCCGCACTCTGCGCCTGCGTGCTGCTTTCTTCCTCCTGTACGCTTTCCGCCGCTGTGCTTTCTGCCGCCGCGTTATCCGCTGCCGCACTGCTCTCCTGTGCCGCGCCTTCGGCCTGTCCGCTTCCTGATGTCTGTGTACCGCCGCAGCCGATCAGGCCAAACGCCATCACACCTGCCAACAGAATTGCCGCTGCCTTTTTCATAGTTCTTCCTCCTCATGCAGGAATACTGTCCCACAGCATCCCTTTACTAATTTATCGATTTAGCATACTAAATCATCACTGGCAATATCCTATCATGAGGTGATTTCCTGTGTCAAGACTGAATGTGATTTTTAATGTGATATTTTATTGAAGAAACAACATCCCGGATGGCAGATAGAGCATAATGACTTTTATGCATCAAGCTCTGCAGACAGCAATCAGATTCTGTCAAGCTTCTCCTTGATCTTCCGTTTTATCCTGAAAAATATGCGTGACGAATACTGCTCGTTTTCCACCAGCAATTCGTACGCTTCCATAACACCGGCAGAGTACACAAACCCGAAGATGCCTGCCGCAAATCCAAGGAAAACAAAGGAATGAAAATCCGACCATGCAATATATCCCCTCGCTGTAAAGCCCAGAACCAAAACGCCGATAATAAACAGCACCGTACAGGGAATGGCCACGGCCACATATCTCTTTTTTCGGAAAGCATACTCCTTCGATAATTCCTTCAGGTATTCATAATCAAATAACAATGGTTCCTGCTTTAAAATCTTATATTTTGCTTCCTCTGAAAACATTGCGAATACCACCGAAATAATTCCCGCCACAACGCACAGCGCCATTCCAAGCAGCCGCCATGTTGTCCCTGCCGGAAACATTACATAAGGGATACCGGCCAATGCCCAGAACATAAAGCCTGTTCCTACATACCGGCTGACTTTTTTCTCACTGATAATATATGCCTCCGCCATTTCCCTGCTCACATAATATCCCTTTTCGTCAGCACTCTTTTCTGTTTTTGCATCCTTTAATAAGAAATCTGTTGAAACCTCAAAGATATTAGATAATTGCAAAAGCTTTTCTGTTTCCGGAAATCCCTGATTATTTTCCCATTTACTGACAGCCTGTCTGGTTGTTCCGATTTGTTCTGCCAAAGCCTCCTGAGACAATCCTTTTTCTTTCCTTAGCTTAAAAATCTTTTCACCTAAATTCATTGCATGTATACCTCCTGTGATTTGATAGCAATATGCTGCCAGATCGCGCTGCCATTTTCCATATTTCAGGGAATGCACTTTGTCAATTTCAGGTTGCATCTATGTAATCCGATGAAAAAAAGTTTGCTTTTACTTCTGTATTCACTTTTTCGGAAGCCTTTCCAGCTTATGGAAGCCTCTCATATACCGGCACACATATTTATAGGTTTCCAAAACCGCCCGTCTGCGGGCATCCTTACCCACCTGTCCGCTGGTTTTGTAAAAAAGCTGCGTATTGCAGTATAACAGCTTCATGGGATCCTTCAGGCTGTTTTCTATTGTAAAATCCCCTTTCTCCTGGAACTGCCTGATATAAGGCTCTCCCTGTTCCAGGCATCTGGTAAGGCGCTCATAGCCGTTTTCTTCCTGACCGGACAGCAGCTCCCATACACCGAACAGATACTCGTCGGCTCCCCATGGATGCGGCCTTGCGGCATCGGCCCTGTCGTCCCACAACAGGCATTCCCTGATTGGATCCGGCGGCCCTGCCAGCATCGCCTGAAATAACGCCTGGCGTTCAGGCGCGAAAAAGGCCTCCAGGCAGTCAATCTGTTCCCAGCAGGGGAATACCTCTTCGGCAAGAAAGGTAAGAATCTGGTCAAATTTCCGGTTGATGCCCTCCGTATCTGTCCCGTTCAAATCAAATTGTATGACACCCCATCCGGAGAGCATTTCCTTACGGCGTTCCCCGTGCATGACATCCCCCGGCAGATTGAGGATATGGCTGCGGATGTCGTAGAGCGGGCAGATACAATAATCTATCGCCTCGTACCCGCCTCCCCTGAAATATCCCACAAAATTCAGATAGGAGACGATACCGTTCTGCTCCTTTACAAAGGTTTTGGGGCCTGCTTTTTTCATGCCGTATGCCCTGGCAAGAGGGGCAATTTTTGCCTGCATATTTTCCTTCAGGCGAAGGTGCATGAGGCTTTTGTTTTCCTTCTGGCTATCCTGCGGTAAAATTGGGCTGGCGCTCTGGGGTGGGGCCGGAACCTGATGAGGCAGGGCCGGAATTTGACCGGATGGATCAGGAACCTGCGCAGACGGATCCGGAGCCTGTCCCGGCGGCGTCCCCAGCCTCTTTTGCCAGTCGAAAGCCACCGGCGCCACGGGATGCTTTGCAAGAAAGGCCTCCCAGGCATCCATAACAGGTGAAATCCTCTCATAATAATCCTGCAGGCGTTTCTCCTGCCGCCGTTTGAATTCCTCTTCCGCCTTTATTTTGTAATAGTCAGAGCTGTTTTCCACAGGATATCCCTGCCGGTAAAAATAGTACAGAACTCCTTCCTGGCTGCGGCACATGGAGGCGTAATCCACCGGCCTGCCGGGTTTGATACGCTGGAAATAACCGGGGGAAAGGTGGGATTTCAGCTGCTCCGCATGAGCATCCCACCAGGCTTCCCACAGGGCAGGCTCCACCGCTCCCCGCACGGCCTGAAGAAACATATTTTCCATTTCATTGATAAAATCCATAGTCCATAACCTCCCAACGCCTGTATATGGCGCGGTACCGCATAACCCTTTGCGGCATGATGCCTATTACCCCAGCTGACCGCCGCTTTGAGCATCCTTCACTGCAGGAATGCTGAGAATTTTGCCCAGCTGCCATGCCAGGATTTTTCCTTTTATCCTGCCAAATACAAAAAAATGCACGTCTCTTCGTTTATCATAACCATCCTTCTTCCGGCATCTGAAACCGCAATTGCTCCCGCTACCTCTTCTTCCTTAACGAGGACCGAAAATAAATCCCACTGCATGCAGGGCATAAAAAGGCGGCATAAAACCTCAGGTTCCTTTGAAATCCCACAGAACAACGAATAGAAGCAATCCGATATGTATTAAAAATCTGTATTTAAAACGGCCTTTCTCAAAGATACCTTTCTATCCTGCATTGCTCCACAACACGTTTTCCCAATAAGGTAATGCACTGTTGCGGGCAACGGCTGATACAGCGATAGCACATTGTACACCGCTCGCCTGACTTGGCACTTCCATCCACTAAGGTTATATTTTTCATGGGGCATACCGCCGCACATTGCCCGCAGCCAATACACCTCGAACTGTCTATTTTCAATTTATCCGTATAACGCTTTGTCCGGTTATAAAAATAAAGTCTTTGGCCAAACAGCCCTGCCAGATGGCAAAAAGGGCCGATACCGTCCTGTGTCGGCGTTCCTTTCTGCGTATTACGTGCGGCTTCAGCAGATTTAGGCTTCAACTTTTTTTATCCATAAAACCTATAACAGAAAAAACAAGTCCAATCATCCCAATTATAAGAGTTAGCCACTCCATTCCAGATGAACAGCAACTAAATACAAGGGCAAATAATAATATAGCTATTCCTAATCCAATTTTTTTCATTTCAAAATTCTCCTTTGCACCTTCTAAACTGTCAACTGTAAAAGCATTGTACAGCGTTCCGGCTTTCACAGGGAATGCGCGTCTGGTATCGTCAATATACCTGAGGAGCTCCATTACCGCATTTAGTATACCTGTACTGTTTTCTAATGCTTTGTCAGTCATATGGCGTATATTCCCATATGACTGACAAAGCCTGCCTGCACCCGATTCGTTTCGCAGCACCTGTCTCTCCAACTTATTCTAATCGAGAATAAGTTCGAAATATGGTTCATCCACAAAGCCTGTATCTTCATACTGCCTGAACCCACATTGAACAAGGCCGCATTTCTTTGTCATGTTTAATGAAGCCTGATTGTCAGGGTGAACTGAAGCGTATATATATGTAGCCTTTTTGCCGGCCCTGAGCCATTCAACGTATGCTTTCAAAGCTTCAGTACCATAACCCTGATGCTGGTATTCTCCTGCAAGGTGAATAATGAGCTCAACATGAAGCGGGTCCTCCTCGTCAGGCTCTCCTCCACAAATACCCAAAAGCCTATCATTTTTTATTACTGCAAAAATCGCATTGCCATACGTGTTATACTGCCCCCGGTTGTATTCTATAATCTCAGGAATCTGCTTTCTTGCAATTGCGCCCCCACAGAAACGCATTGTCTCTGTGTTGCCCCAAACTTTGTTGAAAAGCTCATCCAAATCCCCCTGTTCAAGTAACCGAAAGCCTAACCTTTCTGATTCAAATATCATTGTTTTCACCTGTAAATTCAAATCTAAATCAGTCTCTTTAATTTTAATTCAAAAGAATGCCCTTCCTATTCTGAACATTTCAGCCCTGCTCTTTTTTTCCAATGCTATCGGAAAAAATTCACGTATAATTGGATACGTTAAGTTATCAGGCAGAGAATCAAAGAGTCCGATCTTCCCCATTTCACTGTAGTCCGGCAAATCGCCCAAAGTATGAATAACTGCAAAATATACCTGTCCATTCCCTTTATAGTGATAGCCATTCAATTCCGCATCTATGTAATAATCGCAGAGCGGCTCAATATCAAAATTAACCGCCCCGGTTTCTTCAAATAATTCTCTTTTTGCGGCCTCCATGGGTGTCTCGCCATTTTCTATCCAACCGCTGGGGTGCTCCCACGTATTCCGCTGTTTATGCATACAAAACACCCATTTTCCCCTATATATCGCCATAATATCTGCGGAAAAATAATTTCCAAGTGTATTAAAAGGACGGGCATAACACTCCATAAAACACCTCACTGTTTTTGTATTGCTCTCCATCAGAGCTTTTCTGTTTACTGCCGTCTGTCTCTGTACCTTCTTCGGGAAACTGTACAAACAGCTTTTTCTCCACAACCTGTAATTTATATTATTGTGCCAGTTTCTTCAGTCTGTCACCGGTAAGTCTATACACAGTCCAATCAGACATCGGCTCTGCATCAAGTGATAAATAAAAATCTATGCTTGGTTTATTCCAATCGAGGCAGCTCCATTCCAACCGGCCGCACTTACGCTCGACGGCAATTTCCGCAAGTTTTTTTAGAATGGCTTTTCCATATCCTTTTCCTCTGTACTCCGGTAAAACAAATAAATCCTCCAGATACAAGCCTGCCCTGCCTAAAAAGGTAGAAAAATTATGAAAAAATAAAGCAAAGCCGACTTCCTTGCCGTCAACCACCGCAAATATTACTTCTGCTTTTTGCCTGTCAAAAATCCATTCCTCCAGCATAATTTCATCTGCGATTACCTCATCCAGCATCTTTTCATATACAGCCAGTTCTTTTATAAATCTCAATATCAGCGAAACATCTTTTCGCTGCGCATATCTGAACTTTAATCCCACACTCATAATTTTATATTCTCTCCGGCAAAATTCTAATTTATATAATAGATACTATGTAAACAATGCTTGCAGATAGCAGAGAAATCACACTTCCCAACACAATTCCCTTTATGCCGCCTTTAATATGGAATAAATAATTCTTATATTCCTTATCCATATCTTCGGTTCCAGCTATTCTTAATTTTTTACTATGGCAGAATACACCAATATCAAGCACAATTACATCAAAGAGATTGACGGCAAGGAATAAGATAAACACATGTGAAAATGCTGTTTCAAATTTCTTAGCTCCTGAAAAATAGGCGACTGCCGCCAAAAGAGTAATGCACACAAATACAGCAATGAGTTTCTTCAATATATGTCCTTTTTCAGTACTTTTAACAGTATTTTTATATTCTGGCAAAGACTCTACTCTTTTTCTGATTTCTGGAGGATACGACATAATATACTTGATTGGGTTTTTATATTGTGTTGGCAGTATAATCAATGCAAAAATTATACAAGCAATCATACATTCTATTGCTAAAAGCATAGTTATTCTCCTTTACAAATTCAGTTTGTTTCGCTTTATAATCCAGGAGTTATACGTCACTTGTACTTTCGATAAAAAGAGAGAGAAATCAATGCCAAAACCATAGGCACACAAGCATACCCAGCATTAACTTTTCCACCTTTAAAAAGAATATATCCGGCCTCAACAAATGTTAAAATTATAAATATCATGCTTAATATCAAAGCCAGCTTTTTTATCATAATCTTCTCCGCCTATCCCGATTTTATCACTCCATACAAAGATTTACAGCTTGCTCAGGTTAATAAATTCAGAAAGCAGTTCTCTTGTATTCCTCTTCTGATGCCCTGTAATCATATTCTAATACTGTTAAGGGGATTCCAATCGCGCCGGCCTGTCTTTTTTATAAATCAATGCCTATCTCATGCATTGCAATTTTAGTTCCAGCGTTTTTATCAATTGTAAACAACGACAAAACTTCATGTTTTCCATATTTAATTGCGTAATATAGAGCCATTGCCGAATGTTTTCCACTGCTCCAGTTAAAATATGCTTTCTCCATATGTATTCTCTGCCAGACTAAATGTAAAATTGTCAGCCCCGCAAACCTGGGGCTACAACTGCATTGTTCCGGTTTTGTCAATTCATCAAACAGTTTTCCCGTTACAAATATTTATCATATTTCCCTTGGGGAAAAGGACTCTCCAACCCCAAAACCCTTGGCCACAGACCCGTATCATCAATAACAAATCCCATAATCATCCCCATATGAGTATGTAAATGTCTGAACTGCGCTAAAATCAACGTGAATTTGCAATACTCACAATCTACAGGATATTCTGTTTCATTCCTTCCCCTTCTCCCTGTTCAAATTTATCAAGTATGCCTTCGCTATCATGAATGCAAGAAATAACTTTCTATTGACTCTATTCTCTGTAAATATTTTTCCCGAAATCGTAGGCTTCCCTAAGGTGGTTCGTTTTATCAATCTGCGGTTTTCCATTCGTATCTCCGCACCCTCCGGCAAGCAGCATCCCTTTATCACGGAAACCCATATAATTGATAATCGTAAATTTGTAATAGGATACCGCCTGTTCATATGTCCAGAAAAAATCATCAGCTGATGTCATAAGTAACGCGGCATCTTTGACCGGATACCTTTCATACCGCCCTAACGGCGGATTCGGATCTTCCTCAGCAATGCAATAAAATCTCTCAATGAATGCCTTGATTTTGGAGGATAATGTCCAAAATAATAATGGCGATGCAAAGACGATCAAATCTGCCGTCTTAATCTTAGGAACAAGCTCATTAAAACCATCCTTTTGCACGCATGGTTTGCCATAACGGCAAGCGTTGCATCCGATACAGCCTTTCACCTCGGTCTTATTCAAGGAAATCTTTTCAACTGTATGTCCGGCCTCCATTGCGCCTTGAATAAACGCATCTGCTAACTGACTGGTATTACCGTTAAAGCGTCCGCCACCCTGTACCACTAATATTTTTTTCATCACAACCTCCTCCGCAAACTTTAATTTATCAGCTGCATAGACAGGAATTCATTTACTTAGCTTAGATATAAACTCACCCAATACTTTTTCACGGTTATACGATGTCTCATAATAAGACAACCCGTATAAAATGCATTGCTGCTTTAAATAATTACTGATGCTTACAATATCTGCACACTCTCTTTGTTTTTCTTCCTGCGAATGAAAATAGGTATAATCATCCGGTGTGTCATATAGCTGTAATATTCTAAGTCTTTCTTCCGGTGTAGAATCAGATGATAAAAAATAGGCTATATCACATTTTTCATCGTCAATATATGTTACATAATCTTCAGGTAATAACTGATATACATCAAAAATCACTCCGTAATCACATTCATCATATTCGCCGCTATCCATCATTGCCCTAATAAATGGAGTGATTTTTGAACTGATATGTTCCAAATTTCTCTGTGGGTCAACAGATGCTTCCGTATCAATATCAGTTTCCGGGAATACCTTTTCAATTCCAGCAATAATGGAATCCATGCTAATATGCTGATATCCCAATGTTTTTGCAGCTATTTGTGAAGCTGTACTTTTTCCGGCACGAGGTACTCCGGCTAATATTATATACTTTTTCACGTTTCCCTCCGCATACCATGTTTTTCTCACCTTCAGTTATTATTATCGCCCTTTTTATTTATTCAGGTATCGGTTCGAATTCTTTCAAGTCATCATCGGTAATTTCCCGGATTACCTTACAGGGGCTGCCTGCGGCAAAACACATCGGGGGAATGTCTCTTGTTACAACACTTCCGGCGCCAATTACCGATCCCTTACCAACAGTCACACCGGCGCAGATAACAACATTGCTTCCAATCCATACATTATCCTCAATTACCACTCTTTTACAGTACATTTCCCCACGGCTGCGCGCCATATAGTGCATTGGATGATTTGTGGTGCTCATTGTAACATTGGGCGCAATAAGAACCTTTTCCCCTATTATGATTTCATAATCATCAACCAATGTAAGATTGGAATTAATATACGTGCCGTTCCCAATCGAAACGGTTTTTCCCATCGCCAGTGTAAGCGGAGGTTCTATCCACACATTATCTCCGCAAAAAGCCAGCAATTTCTTTAAAATTTCCTCTCTTTTTTCAGTTTCCGTTGCTCTCGTCTGATTGAAATCCTGGCAAAGGCCCCTGGCGTATATTTGCTGATTCATGTTTTCGCCAGTATCAACCCATAATAAGCCTTCCGCCCTTCGCTCAGCCATTGACAGTGTCACAACATCATTTTTCTTCATTAGTTCTTCCTCCACTTTTATTGTCCGGTCTTATAAACCGGCAGTATCCTACGAGATCCGTTTCAGCCGCTTCTTTTCCATGAACCAACCTAACATTTTCCCAACCAGTTCTGATTTTGATTCTGATTAAAGTAATTATACTGTGGATTCCCCATAAGGGCAATCTTTATATACGCAGGCCGCACAGAATTAATAAAAAGATGAAAAAAGCGCCAATCATTATTGACTGACGCTCAGGACTGTTAAATATAAAACCAGCAAAGCAAACTGTTCCGCCATACCGGGACCTGGCAATTACCCCTTTTACCAGGCAGGCATAATACTCATCTAACCTTCTATCAGACCAAAAGCAAGGCCTGCACCCAAAACAAATGAAGGCATCCCCTGAAAATGTCATTATCCAGTATTTCCATCCTACTCACAGGCCCTGTTTATGCGTTTTATCTGCCTGAGACACGCAAAAATAAATGTGAATATATCAAACTTCTCTTATCGGAAAATACATATAGTTTATTCCCACAATACTCCCGTTTGCGTCTTTCTTTGCCAATGACAACAAAATTTTCCTTTATCACCTTAAACATTGTATTCCTCTTCCGTAAATTCAAATTCGAAGAAATACATCAGTTATCGGAAACCCTTATTAAATTTCTATCAATATAGCTTTTCACTGCAAGATCAATTGTTTCCAGGCAAGTATATTTAGGCTGATATTCTAAAAGCTGCTTTGTTTTTTCAATACTAAATACACCACTTCGCACAATATGATAATATGTATGTTCACATTCTTCGGAATTTCCTTCATACTTGCACCATTCCGGCCATGGAAGAAACTTAATTTTAGGTTCATGACCAAAATACTCATACATATGTTTTGCAAAACCATATAATGTTATATGTGTAGCAGCTTCGGCATCAAAAGCCTCTCCAAGTGCTTGGTTTCTATGAGTAATTGCTTTGTAAAATACCTGTGCAACATCATAACCATGAACATGATGCAGGATTTCCTGTCCAAAGTTTGGAAGTGCTATTTCTTTTCCATCAGCAATATCCTGAAATACTCTCATTGAAGTATTTCCCCATGGATTAATAATCGTCCAACCAGGTCCTGATATCTGTCCCGGCATGATAATTGTGGATGGAAAGCCCTCCTTTTGATACTGTTCCTTCAAGTATATCTCACTGGCAAACTTGTCTTTTCCGTATTCATCCAATGGTTCTTTTCTCAAATCATCAGGATTAAACGGTATTGTTTCTGCCATTCCATGAGCCCAGCAAGATGAGCAATAAAGATAATGAAACAATCCTGTCCCCCCGAATCCTTCGACAATCTTCTTGGTTTCCTTAATATTGAAGTTTACCAAATCCACAATAATATCCGGTTCCATAGCCTTTAGTTTTTCAATGAATTCCGAATCATTCTCTCTATCCAATAAGACACGTTTCACCTTATGCCACGCAGGTGCATCTTCATAAGGCATTGACATTTTTCTGGTAATCGCTATTGTTTCATATCCGTTATCTACAAGCATAGGTATAAGATAAGTGCCAATATGTCCTGCTGCACCAATTATTACTACACGCATTTTATTTTCCTCCATAAATTGCAAACTTTTCAGTTCAACAAACTGAAATATTCATGTATCCATCTTTTCCCATAAGCCATATCTTCTCATTAGACACAATAAACATATCCTTCTGAAATCCACTCTGGGAATATATCTTTTTACAGGGGTGCCATCCGTCATGTTTTAAAAATCCCGTTTGGTAAGCCAGCGAAGAAATTGACGATTCCTTCCGAGTTGGAACAAGAACGAATACGCTACGGGGTCTGATCGCTGCGGCGGGCTTTATATACCTCATTTTCCGAAACATAATTCACAATCATTTCTACTGCCTTATCAATACCTATGGAAGAATCCAGAACAAGCTGATAGTTTTTCCCATCATCCCAGCGCTTTCCGGAAATATGGCGATAGTAGGCACTTCTGGCTTTGTCTGAACGGTGGATATTCCACTTGGCTTCCTCGGGTGTGTCACCATAAATTTCCATAACCCGCCTGATACGATGTTTCTTCGGTGCATGGATAAATACACGAACCACATTGTCATAATCCCGAAGCACATAGCCTGCGGCTCTGCCAACGATCACACAGCTGCCATTGTCTGCGATCTGGCAAATGATTTTCTTCTGAGCATCTATAGCGTGGCTGACTGCACCGGTGCTTAGATACAGGTCACGAAGCACCTCGGGAGAATTCTTGTGAATATCAGAAATAAACTCCGCATCCAGTCCGCTTTCGTGGGCAGCCAATGCGATCATCTCTTTGTAATAGAACGGAATGTCCAGGCACTGCGCCACCAGCTTGCCAATCTGCTTGCCAGAGGAACCGTGCTGTCTTGCTATGGTGATAATAACGCCCGGTTTGGATGGCTGTAATGCAGGAGCTGCACCGGAAACGGGAATCTCAGGTCTTCTGTTTTTAACGTAGTCCGCCTCCAGAAACTGACGATAGAATACGATGCCCGCAATACTTGTGATAATTTCCGTTACCGGGAAGGTCATCCAGAACCATGTAAGACCAAAGCGGGAAAATACATATCCCAAAGGTACAAACAGTACCACTGTACGGATAACGGTCAAGGCTGTGCTTTTCAAGCTATAGCCCACAGCCTGAAAGAATACCGGAAAAATCAGAGAAGTGACCATGGGCAGGAAGCTGATGCCGACGAAGCGGAAACCGATGCACCCAATCTCGATTACAAGAGGGTCTGATGTGAATACACTGAGCATCGGTCCGGGAATGGAAGCAAAGCACAGCGTTCCTATTGTCATCATTACAAGACCGAAACCAATCGCAGTCATCAATGTTTTTTTGCAACGGTCAATGTTTCTGGCGGCATAGTTAAAGCTGATGATCGGTACGATACAGGTCTGCATGGCATTCAGCGGAATAAAGAAAAACGTCTGCCACTTATAGTAAAGTCCCAGCGCAGTAACAGCCTGATCGGAGAAGCCCGCCAGGATAAGATTCAGGCCAAGGATATAAAAGGTATACGCAGACTGCATGAGGATGTTGGGCATTCCCAAATGGAAGATCCTTGCAATGTATCGGGGATAAACCGCTTTTGCAGGTGAAGGGCGATAACCCTTCTTCATAACAATCAGTGCGGCAACGATCTGTCCTGCAACGGTGGCAACAGCAGCTCCGGCAATGCCCATTCGGGGCAGTCCAAACATACCAAAAATCAGCAAGGGGTCTAAAATAATATTCGTCACAGCACCGACGATCTGCGCAACCATCGGAGTTTTCATATCGCCGTTGGCCTGCAGAACCTTTGTCCAGATACTTTCTAAAAACAGGCCGAAGCTGAACAGGCAGACGATCCTGCCGTAAGTGATTACATCCTGAATGATCGTTTCGGATTCGGTGGACATCCTGGCATAAGCGGGCATAATGAGCCAACAGATCAGGGCAAACAAAAGCCAAAGGACTGTGGCCAACGGAGTACCCACACCAGCGTATTCATTGGCTTCCTTTTCCCGGCCTTCACCAAGCTTAGCGGCAATGATGGTGTTGATCCCAACACCTGTTCCCACTGCAAGAGCGATCATCAAAAGCTGAAGCGGATATACGATGGACAGAGCCGTTAAACCATCATCGGAGAATCTTCCGATGAACAGGCTATCAATAATGTTATACAGCGCCTGAATGAGCTGTGCCAGCATTACAGGCGGAGCCAATTTCAGAAGTATTTTACTGATTTTCTCTTTTCCGTAAAATGCAATCGTATCCATTTATTCCTGTTGTTCCTCCATAACGGTACATAATGCCTTATTATAATCCGATAAAAGCCCTGTCAGCATGGCCAGCTTTTCATCGCCGAGCAGTTCCAGCGCCCCGGTTTCCATTCCTTCCAGCGAAGCCAGCAATGGCGCGATATAGCCGGTACCCTTTTCCGACAGAACAA
This sequence comes from Eisenbergiella massiliensis, assembly GCF_003435485.1. Classification (NCBI taxonomy): domain Bacteria; kingdom Bacillati; phylum Bacillota; class Clostridia; order Lachnospirales; family Lachnospiraceae; genus Eisenbergiella; species Eisenbergiella massiliensis. The sequence continues at coordinate 52,728 of NZ_QVLV01000018.1, read as the reverse complement.
ATGCCTTTTCACGCCCAATAGAGTGCGCACTGCTGTATTCCAGCAGACCGTCCTTTCGCATTCTGGTAATGACATTGTTCATTGTCTGGCGTGGAAGTAAATAGCTGTCGCAGATTTGTTTTTGGGTACAGAACCCGAACTCTCTGATGGTATAGAGCACGAGCATCTCATGATAGCTGATCCCATGCCGGGCAGACCACTCAGAGTAAATCCCACGGGCTTTGATGATCGCCCGATTAATGTCGTTGACAACTTTCAGTGACTCTTTGTTCATGTGTACCTCCTTCAATATAATCCCAAATGGGATTATACCACGAGTCAGAGTTTTTTCAATGGGGTTCACGGAAATGTTATAAAAAAAATGTCCGCAGGATTTCTCATACGGGCATTTTTAATCAGCTATCCAATGTTTTATATCCAGTTACAGTTTTCAAATATATCTCGGGATTGCCATTCAAGATAAGGTCAGAATATTCAAGAGGTGCATTACAGATCAGATAATCAAGTTCCGCTCGTTTTGATACGCACATACCTTAGGCCTCCGTCTATTTCAGCCGTTCCTGACTGTGCCCAATCATAGCCCCTGCTATGGTTGCAAACCACCTACAAAGCACACTCAATTTGACAACTTATAGTTGTACATCCCGGAAATATGGGGTTTTAAGGTAATTCTCATTAAACTCTATAGCTTCCGCATCATCGTATACAAAAACCAGCTTCTTTGAATTAGTCCCACACAATTTCCAAACAACTAAAATTTTCCGGAATTAATGGTATGCACGAATAAATATCTAGTTCCGAAGGATTTATTTCAATTACCCCGTCAGAACATAACCACTCGCAATTCACCAGTTTTTCCAGTTCTTCAGGCTGGATGTCCGCACATACTACGATAGAATCTCCCGCAAGATTCAATATTTCCTCCCCGCCACATTTAATAATTTCCGTATCATCATGAAGGGCAACACGAACCCACTCCACCTTGGGCAACCGCTCAATTTTTTTCAACAGCTCCCACATTTCACCAAGAGAAGGCCGGCCAAACTCCCATTGATTCGGGGCAATGGAATCCTCCTGCGTATTTCCTTTAAAAAATTCATCAAGGGTTAAAAGAGGAAAGCATTCCCCGTTATCTTCCATCAGTTCTTTGAAGCTTTCTGCATCTATCATATTTACAGCCTTTCTTTTAAAATAAACACTTTCCCCATTTAAAAAGTCGCTTCACACATTGTAATACAGCGCCCAGCAAACACCCAACTTATCTGCTACAGGCCGCAAGCAATGTAACCCACGGATAGAGTTCTTCCTTCTCTCGAACAACTTTATTCAAATATCCTTATAATAGCAATTATCTATAATGAGGAATATAGCCATCTTTATATGTACAAAAACATTCTGAATAGTCATTTTCAAACACACGCAAATATTCATCCATGTGTGGTGCCAAGGTACAGTTTCTTAACAAATTTTTTTCAATCCAATAGACCTTTCCTTCATCAGTAGCTATTCTCAATTCACCGCTATACTCTTTCGCTTTGTATAAATACACAAAATACTTAAAATCATCTTCACCTTCCCAATAATAAAATCCCTTACATTTAAGATTGGAGAGAAACAGTCCTGTTTCTTCCCTAAACTCACGAACTGCAGAATCATATATGCTTTCCCCTGCTTCAACCTTTCCCCCAGGGAAAGCAACTCCTTTAAATCTTTTTATTCTGTCAATTACTAACAGCCTATCTGCAACTTCCAACATCACCATATTAGTCATTACAATCTTTGCCATTTTTCCCTCCACATCAAACCAATAATACTCCCTCTTATTTCTTCTACAGTCCTACCTTTACATAACCAGATTGCGGGTCCTGTCAGCCTGTGGTTCCCGCGGGAGTTTGCCGGGAACCACAGGCTGACAGGGCCCGCAATCGTCCTCCCTCACTGCACTACGTAATCCCGGTACTCCTCCTCCAGTTTTCCCAGGACACCCTCCATCAGCTCCCCACACTTTTCTTCCTCTCCCGAGAAGAAAGCGCTCTTAATCTCAGCTACCACAGACTCATTCCTGGAAGCCGTCCAGCCCTCCTTGCGTTCCACCACAAGCTTTTCCAGCTCCAGGGACGCCTCATAATACTCCGGATGCTCCGTCAGGAAATTCAGATACTCCTGCTCCTTCAGATGCAGCCGCATCGCCGCCAGATAGGAAAGCAGGCTGGCGGGATCTCCTCCCAGACGGCTGGCCTGCTCAAAGGACACAGCCGCTTTTTCAAATAAGAACAGCTTGGCCTGCGCGCAGCCCATATTATGGTAAACCTTCCCCAGGAAAACAGGGGACAGTCCCTCGCCGTCATGAAGCAGCTTCTGGTATTCCTGCAACGCCAGCACATAGCGCCTGCTTTCCAGGAAATAATCCGCCCTGGCCTTCTGCTTCTCTGACAGCGTCACATCCGCGCTCACCTCCACCAGATGCTGTGTTTCCCGGATTTCCCGGTCGTCAAAATACCCTGTATACTCAAAAATTACGGTAACAAAGCTTTCCGGTTTCTCCTTATTTTTTAAAAGCATATTCAGCTTCTGTCCCAGATCCGGCAGGGCGCATTCCTTCCCTATCCAGTCAAAAAGCCCCCGGGTAAAAATATTTTCATCCAGCAGATACGCATTTTCCCGCAGGAAGAAGCACAGCTCCTCTATGGAAAAAACACGGACCCTGGACTTTTCAAAGGTGTATGGATTATCTGCCAGTCTTCCCAGACATAAATGGACCCTGCTCATGCGCCTCCGCCTCCTTTCGCTGAAATATGTTAAAATCGCTCCTGCCGTCCGCCAAGACTGAAAGTCTCCTCCCATATCTTATGGGATGCCGGGAACATTTCCCCAAAGCCCAGATCCTCCATCCGCAGCTTTACTGTATCCACATCCTCCAGAGAAACCGTCAGGCGTATCCTCGTCGTTCTCACAGGCCTCTCCGGAACCCCGTCCAGCGTTACGGTCACTTCCTTTACCTCACGCCCGGAAAGAGGCGTAATCCGCAGGGAAAACGCATGATCCTCGTTCAAAAGGAAATCACATTCCCTTTTTGCATCATACCAGTTGGTTCCTGCATCCAGCAGTGCAAAATAGGATTCCTCCCCCCTGAAGGCCGCCTCCAGCCCGATATTGGCCTTCAGCATGTCCTTGCCCAGATAAACGTAGCCGCTGCTGTTCTCACCGGGCTGCTGCTTGGCCCTTGCCCCATAGCACGCTCCCTTGCTGTACAGGTTGTTTCCCAGGAAAACACGCCTGCCGCGGCAGAGGATCGGCAGCGAACGGGTATACCAGTCACCTTCAAAACCGTCGCCTATCAGATAAACCGTATCAATGATTTTTCCCTCGCACACCTTTCCTAAAATCGCTGCAAAGACGCTGTCCATCCGCTGTTTTACAGCCTCCCGTTCAGCTTCCTCCTCCGGCAGGGCCTCTCTTGGCAGCTGCGGGTAATCATCCTCCCGTATCATCACCGTCACCGGCCTGGTATGCCGGTTTACCTCAAACATGAGCAGCTTCATATGGCTGCCCGAAAAATCGCATACCATCACATGATGCCGCCAAAGCTCCTCCGGCTGGTTGATATTATAATAGAAGAAGCTCTCCGCCCTGCTTTGGCAGGAAACCCGTTCCGGCGGCAGGGAAATCAGCGCCGCCACCCGGGACAGCACCTCCACGGTCTGCTTATCCACTTTTTCCAACGTAAAAAGGAACATGCCCGCTTTTTCCGGATTGACCGCCCCCGCAAGCAGCGAAAGGCTTCGTTTGATAAACAGGGAAAGCAAAACAGCCCCTTCATAGCTTTCCCCGTCCACCTCCACGCTCTCGCCCGCCAGCGCTTTGGAAAGCAAGTTTTCCACAAGGATGCCGTCACCGGCAGACGCATTTTTCAGCGCTTCCCTTCCATAGGTCCACACATCCCGATCCGTGCGCCGGCAGAGCACCGCGGGAATCATGTACTGCTCCTCTCCCATGACCTGGGTCAGTGTTTCCGGTTTATCCGCTCCCGGCATCCAGAAGCTGATCTGGGCAAACCTGTCGCTGATGTCATATCCGATAAACGCGCCTGTCCCGCTTTTCCTGTCCCCATTTCCCAGAAACATCTTCCTTCACCTGCCTTTCTTTTACGGCAGCCCAGTTAAAATTGAACCACGGTAACAGCCCCGATGGGGCTGAACCGTTATAAACCGCCGCTTTTTTTCTGTTACTGCCCTTTTATCTGAAACAGTCCGTCAGTCATCCACTCCGTCATCAGATACTGTTCCAGAAGCTCCTGTGCCTCCGCTTCCTCTCCCATCAGGCGGGCGGAAGCGATATCGTTAATCAAGCCATACCGGCTTTCCTTCACAAAAAGGCTGCAGTCCCCCATTTTCAGCTCGCCGCTGTCCAGGATCTCCCCGCTGCCGGAATTATCCGTGATAAAATACTGCAGGCTTTCTCCTGCAAACAACACAAAACTGGCCGTATAAATGCCCGCATACATATGCTGCAGCTCCAGGGTCCGGTAAGTCTTCTGCGACGCAGAAGGCTCGCTGCCGCCCGTTCCATTTGAAACTATCCGGTAATTGATCACTGCCGGACGCTCCCTTTGGCCCCGGAAAACTACCATGGTTTTATCCATCATGGGTTCCGCGCCTTCCAGGATATCCACATACTCCTGGAACAGAGGAAGCTTCATATTCTTGCTGATAAGCTCCTCCCCGAACTGCTTAATCAGCAAATCAACCCTTTCGCCGCGCTCGTCCCGGTTTCTTGCAAAATATTCCAGAAACGCCAGGCGGCACATATCGCTTAAGGGCTCACCCCTGGCCGCCACCCTGCCGATATCAGTGATGATGTAGCGGTCCATTTTTTCCCCGTTCATCAGATACAGGCCGCTGCACCTGTGCAGGAAAGCCGCTTCCAGCTCATTTTTCCCGCCGCCCACAATATACTGCCGTAAAAGCCCGGTGCGTTCCAGCACATTTACGCCGGTATAGAGCAGCTGCACCAGCAGCCTTTCCGTCAGGTTATAGGTGTCCACCGCAAAGTTCTCCGCAGCCCTCCGGATTTCCGTCAGTTCCTTACAGCTTCCCTCATATTGCTCCACCAGGTGCTGCAGGATATGGCTGTCATATTTTTCCCTGCCGAATGCGCTGTAGCAAAACCGGGTCATGGCCGCATCCTGGGTGCACAGGCCGGTTTCCAGCATTCTGCTGCACAGGCGCAGCAGGATTTTGGCATCCGCACGTCCCAGCTCCATTCCCTGCAGCCAGGCGTAAGCCTTTTCATAAAAGGAACGGAGCACCAGAAAGCCTGCCGCCTCATAAACATCCGACGCGTCCAAATCCTCTTTTTTCAATGTCTCCAGCAGCAGATCCAGCTCCTCCAGGTTCTCCTGTCCATAATAAAAACGCAGCAGCGCTATGCGTATCGCCCGGGCAAAGGCCGGGATCACGTGCTCATCCTCCGCAAGCAGCCGGAACCTGGACGCATTTTTTTCCGTAATCCGTATTTTTCCCTTGCTGCTCTCACAGCAGAACAGATTAAAGCCAAGGGAATTTTCCACAAAGGGCTCCAAAGCGCCCGCGCACCGGGCCGGATACATCAGCCGGTCGAGTACAAAGGGCCTTCCGGCGGCATAACGGTTATGGGCTTCATCCTCCAGAAGGATCTCATAATCCTTATCATAAACCGCCACATAGGCTCTGCCATCCTCCACCGGATAGGCCTGCTCGCCCCGCAGCCGGGTATGGATGACCACCGCCTGCCGGATATCCGATCCCTCGCAGTCCAGCTGCTGCATGAAAAGAAGGGGCGCCACTGCCTGGCAGTTATCCCTGGTCAGCATTTTTTCATCCAGGACGGTCTGATACAGATACGCCAGATGCCGGTTGATGCGGCCTTTATAGAGCTGCTGCAGCACGAAGCGGTCTATCTGGCTCTTGTAGGCCAGGTACAGCTCCGGGAACTCTTCCCTGTGCTTTTGCAGATAGGCATACAGGTAGGCGCAGTGTTCATAATCCAGATTGCTCTGGTAAGCAAAATACATGAGTACAATGCGGGGGATTTCCACTTCCTTATTCAAATCCACCGACATCATATAATATTCATACAGCCTGGTAACCCTCAGCTCCTGCTCCACGCCCCTGCGGTACCACAGGTAATATTCCGGGCCGCTTTTATTTCCCTTAATGAGCAGGGAACAGATGGCGGCAAGCAGCTGCGGATCACTTTTTTTCTCATAGCAGGCCTTCAAAATCCCGAACAGGCACTCCTTATAATATTTTTCCTTTCCTGCAAGATAGACCAGATGCCCCACCAGATCCTCGGAAAGGATTCCGTTCCTGGCGCCGAAATGCAGAAGCTGCAGTTCATAGGTATCCAGCTTCATCATCAGGGTTGGGCTGAAATTCGCCAGGTGCAGAGCCTCCAGATACAGCACGGGGCTCGTCCCGCTGCGCCGGAACTGTTCCTCCAGAAACAGCCATTTCTGGGAAACGCTTCTACCCAGGGGCGCCAGCATAAACAGCAGAAGCCAGGCAATCCGCCAGTTATCCCGGTATACCCGGTAAAAATCCTCCACCTGTATGGTAACCTCTGCGGTAAAAGCCTCATCCCTGTGATACAGGCTGCTCAGATACAGATAATAACAGTAAAGCTCCGGCGCTTCATCGTCCAGGGTGATATCCAGATGTTCCAGAATCCGGCCCGCATCGTCAAAGCGCTCCTCCGTAATCAGAAGATGCGCCTGATAAAGCCGTACCGCAGGATTCTTATCATCCAGCCGCTTCATCCGCTCCACCACCTCAGCGGTCTGCGCCCTCCACAGCACTGCATTCATCCGCTTCATTTTATAATCCTGATAAAGCCGTACCAGCTCCACCGTCAGACGCTTCATCTCCTGCCGGCGCCCGGTTCTCGCCACACGATGCTCCGCCCTTTTGATAATGGTAACAGATGCATACTGTGTTCCATAGGCATGTCTTAAAATGATCCTTCCGAAATTCTTTCCTTCATGCAGCGCCTCCTGATTGACAAACAAAGGCAGGCTGCACTGGTTTCCCAGGAAATCCTCCTCCCGCAGGATTTTTTTCTCCGTGGAAAGAAAACCCCCTTCCGTTTCCACCTCCAGATAGGTACAGCCCCAGCCGTTTTTTACAATCTGAAGCGTCTCCCCTCCCTGTCCCTGAAGGTTTGCCACCACAATTTCTGTCCGGGGAAGCACATATTCCACCGGCTGCTTCTTATGCACGGAAATGAGAAATTCCTCCACGTTATGCACATTTCCCGGATCTCTGGAAAGACCTTTGTACAGATTTCGGTATTTCCGGTCCTGCCCGCCCAGAACCCGCAGGAAATCAGGTGAATAAAACAGCTTCACTGCCTCTTCCCAGCTATTTCTCGCCAGGTTCGTAAACTGGAACAGATTGCCCAGCTCGCCCTCTGAGCTGACCAGCTCCTTATGTACCACCACCGCCTGAAACGGCACCTCATACTCACCCCGGTTGGACACGATCAGGAATCTTCCCCTGCGCTCCTCCCCCTCCCGCATCCCGCGGCTGTCAAACCGGTACTCTATATTTTCCACAGAGCCCGAAAAAAAAGAAGTCAGGCACTCCATACGCTCTTCATCACAGGAAACGTACCCTTCCGTCACCTGTCCGGGTTCCCCGGTTACCGTAAAGAAGCCTTCCTTCACTTCATCCTTTTCCAGGGCCAGACCCACTTCCTGACATGAGAGCTCCAAGGAACCGCCTGTTTCTTCCCAATCCTCTGTTGATATCCGCGCAAAAAGCTCCTTCAAAGTTCTCACCTCCTCATCTGTTTTTATTCAACTATAGCTAAAACACGTTGCATAGGCCTGTATATATTCTTATAGTATAATGCCACAGTGTTTCATAAAAAAATTGTAACTGTTCAGTACCCCTCACAGTTACTGCTAAAATCCATCCTAAATCGCCTTTGGCGATGGATTTTAGCACTCTTGAATCACTTTCTTACGGTCAACGCAAAGCGTTGACCTGCGCAGCTAAATGCGCTGACCTGCTGAACAGTTACAAAAAATTTTTTTTAGTCTGTCTCTTCAATTCAGCCCATTACGCCGTTCAATTTAGCATAAATATAGGTATCTTTCCAAAGAGGCCTGTTTTCGTCATCTTTCCAGAAATAAACATTTTGTCTTAAATGTGCTTCTCTCTCAAACCCCAATGCCTCTAACAATTTCCAGGAACTTGGGTTTTCAGGATCGCACTCAGCAAAGATTCTGTGTATACCCTGTGAAAATGCCTGTCCCACTAAAGCCAGACAGCTTTCCTTTGCATAACCTTTTCCCCAATAATCCTGGTTAAATACATATCCTATTTCAAGCCACTCAAAATCCCTATTTCCCAGATACACATTTCCTATCATTTTATGGCTTTCCTTTAATTCAACAGCAGTCATTTCATCTGTTGAAATCCTCCATTCAAGATTATGCCTTACTTCATCCATGCTCATAGGCCTGTAAGGTTCAAATTTTACCACCTCCGGATTTGATAAATATTCGTACAAATCCTGTAAATCACTTTCCCTGTACCTTCTTAAAATCAATCTATCTGTTTCTGCGATTACAGTTATCCCTTCCAAAAGTATTTCTCCTTAAATCTTTTATGCCCCTGCTGCTTTTTACATTTCAATCCACGAGGTCGTAAAGACCTCGACAAGATTCAACTTTTGTTTTTTTTATCTCAAAGAATATTTCAATCCACGAGGTCGTAAAGACCTCGACTCCGGAACGTGTCATTCGGCTGTTGTTTTTATTATATTTCAATCCACGAGGCTGTATAAGCCAGGTCTTGCTCTATAAACAGTAAATAAATACAACTAATATATCCTTTCGGCATTTACTAACAGCCAACATAAAGCTATTCAATAGACATACTTGTTTTTCAAACCAAAAAGATTTAATATCAGTATACAGTATAACATTACCAATAGGAATCCTGCAACATTTCAAAATAGAAGTTCGCGGACATTATTTCATTTCATACATTCGGATGTTCCGCCGCGGCATAGTCATGGGCTGAAGCGTGCCGCGGCGGTCTCCCCAATATATAAAATAATGTTCCCGAAAAAGGAGGGTATTATGGCTGCTTTTCATGGTAGTGATTTGGAAAAAATAGAACAGATTTACGGGATAAAAAAGGAAGAGATTACGGGATTTGGGGCAAATGTTAATCCGCTGGGTCTCTCGCCTTTCATGAAAGATTATCTGGCCGCTCATCTGGATGTGCTGTGTGCTTATCCTGACCGGAACTATACGGCGCTCCGACGGGCGATAGCTGACTATACCGGCGCGGATGCGGAAAATATTATGGTGGGAAACGGCTCCACAGAGCTTATCTCTGCTGCAATACAGGCCATACATCCTCATGCCGCAGTCGTACTCGGGCCTGCTTATTCCGAGTATGAGCGTGAGCTGACCCTGGCGGGAAGTGTGCTTCACTATTATGATCTGTGTGCGGAAAAGGATTTCGTCCTGGATGTGGAGGATCTGGAACGCTTTATTATGGAACATGCCGATGGTGCCAAGGCTGCCGGAGGGAAGCTGCGCCTGCCCGGGCTGCTTGTGCTGTGTAATCCGAACAATCCAACCTCCAGCGCAGTTCCGGCCTCGCAGATGCGCCTCCTTCTTTCTTTTTGCCGGGAAAATAATATTTTCGTCATGACAGACGAAACCTATGCCGAATTTGCACCCTCCGTATCGGAAATCACTTCCATTCCCCTGGCCGGAGAGTATGACAACCTCCTGGTACTGCGGGGTGTTTCTAAATTCTGGTCCGCTCCCGGGCTTCGTCTAGGCTATGCCGTCACCTCCAACGGGGAACTGCGCGGCAGGATTGATGCCGCCAAAAATCCCTGGACCGTCAGTTCCCTGGCGGATGCCGCCGGGCAAATCATGTTCACTGATAAGGAATACATTGAACGCACCCGTTCCCTTATCGGTAAGGAACGTGAACGCTGTATCCAGACTCTGGCCGCGATTCCTGAGCTTAAGGTTTACCCCGCCTATGCCAACTTTGTCCTGGCCCGCAGCCTCAATCCGGAAATAACGGCCCGGACTCTCTTTGAGGCCGCTATCCGCCGTAAAATGATGATTCGGGACTGCTCCGACTTTCATAGCCTTAACGACAGCTATTTCCGTTTTTGCTTCATGCTGCCGGAGGATAATACACGGCTGCTTACCTGTATCCGGGAGTTGTTCGCGTAACCGAAGCCCTGCTGCAGGCAACGAAATAACAAGGTAACGGTTCAGCCAGGCCTGCTGCCCTGCCGGACGGTGGGATTTTGCTGTCCCACAAAGCGGTGGAATTTTATAATCCTGCAGAGCGGCGGGGTTTTACAGTCCTGCAGAACAGTGGTATTTATCATTGACAGCCGCAGGATACTGCAATAGAATTAAAACAGAAATAATAACGGGAAAAGGTGATGTGAATCCGGCGTATCGGATGCTGTATAACCGGCAGCATGGATATTGCTGGAGAAGAGCGGATAAAATCAATTCAACAGGAAACGAAGGGCTGTTTTAACAGCTTACTTTTTGTGCCTGGCACTTGATTTTATTTACTCTTCAACTAACACTTCAGCTTTTGAGTCTTAGCCGCAGAGTAAAATCTGCGGCTTTTTCTGTTTATGAAAGGAGCAGTAAAATGAACAACAAAATTATCGAAGCCTTGAAAAAACCAGCGGTCTATACACCGTCAGGCACCGCCTTCTGGGATGATGATTACATCTCCGGACAAATGCTTAAGGCGCATCTGGATCCGGACTTCGAGGGCGCCAGCAGGAAGCTTTTATTTATTGAAAAATCAGCAGCATGGCTCAGCGATCTTGTACCGCCATCTGATTATCCACAGCTTCTTGATATCGGCTGCGGCCCCGGCATTTATGCTGAAAGATTTGCCCGGGCAGGCTATCAGGTTACTGGCGTGGATTTTTCAAGACGTTCCATTGACTATGCCAGACAGTCCGCCCGGAGCCAGGGCCTGGATATTTCTTATCTATATCAGAATTATCTGGAGATGGAGCTGCCGCAGTCCTTTGATTTTGCCGTTATGATCTATTGCGATTATGGCGCGCTGTCCGCTGACGGCAGGAAAAATATCATGGACCGGGTTTACCGGCAGCTGAAGCCGGGCGGCTGCTTCGTGCTGGATGTATTTTCCATGGCCGCCTACCATCATTTCCGGGAACGGCAGACCTGGGAGCTTTGCCAAAGCGGCGGCTTCTGGCGTCCCGGCGAATATGCCGCTTTCCAGGGTTATTATAAATACCCCGAAAATGTAACCCTGGATCTGACAGTCGTCGTTTCCGGTAAGGAGATCACTCCCTATTACCTGTGGAACACTTATTTTACCGTGGAAAGTCTGGCCGGAGAGGCCGAAAATGCAGGCTTTAAGGTTCACGGTGTCTTCGGGGATATTGCCGGCGCACCCTTTTGCAGGGAAAACGATACCCTTTCCATATTTTTAAAAAAGTAAAGAATTCTATTGACATTCTATATTTATTGTTATATTGTATTATTAAATTAATACAGAGATACACATTAAGAAAGGAATGATGATATGGCATGGAACCTGGATTCTGACCGCCCCATCTATGCACAGCTGCTGGAACGCATCCAACTGCAGATTGTTTCCGGCACCTATGGACCGGGTGATAAACTTCCCAGTGTCAGGGAACTGGCCGCTGAAGCCAGCGTAAATCCCAACACGATGCAGAAGGCCTTTGCGGAGCTGGAGCGCAGCGGCCTGATTGTAACAAAACGTACCAGCGGCAGATTCGTAACGGAGGACAAAGACATGATTACACAGATTCGGACTCAGCTGGCAAAAGAAGAAGCATTATCCTTTATCGAAAAAATGAAAGAACTGGGTTTTGAAAAAAATGATATCCTGGCACTGCTCTCAGCCGTTGCTGAAGAGCCTGCCGAACAAAGGAGGGAGCGCGCATGAACGATCTTGTGACTATTTCCGGCCTTTCCAAGGCTTATGGTCATTTTATGGCGCTGAACAACCTGAATCTGAATATTCCCAGAGGACGCATTATCGGCCTCCTCGGTCCGAACGGAAGCGGCAAGACCACGCTGATTAAACTGCTCAATGGTCTTCTTACCCCTTCCTCCGGCCAGATCCTGATTGACGGAAAGGCTCCCGGCGTGGAAACCAAGAAAAAAGTTTCCTATCTTCCGGAACGCACCTATCTTACCAGCAGCCGGACCGTAATAGATTTGGTGGAATATTTTGAAGACTTCTACGATAATTTCAACAGGGAAAAAGCCATGTCCATGCTGGAGAGCCTGCAGATTAACCTGAACTCACGCCTGAAAACCCTTTCCAAGGGCACCAAGGAAAAGGTTCAGCTGGTGCTGGTTATGAGCAGGGAAGCCGATCTTTACATCCTGGATGAACCGATAGCGGGTGTGGATCCTGCCGCCCGTGATTTCATCCTGAAAACAATCATCGGCAACTATAACGAAAATGCATCCATCCTGCTTTCCACTCATCTTATATCCGATATCGAGGCCGTGCTGGACGACGTGATTTTCATCAGGGACGGACAGATTATGCTCTGCTCTTCCGTGGAAAATATCCGGGAAACCTATGGAAAATCCGTGGACAGTTATTTCAGGGAGGTGTTTGCATGCTGACGAAATTACTGAAACATGAATGGAAGGAAACCTGGCGCATCCCCGCTTTATGCTGTGCCATTGTCATACTGATGACCCTTACGGCCGTCATCTGTTTTACCAGGATGAGCCCTCCCGCCAATGCAGATGATCTGAATGCAGGCGCTTTTGTATTGATGATGTTCTATGTAATGACCATCACCTGTATCAGCTTTGTCATCACGCTTTATGTAGCGGTCCGTTTTTACAGGAATCTGTATACCGATCAAGGCTATCTTATGCATACACTGCCTGTAACCCCCAGGCAGCTGCTGGTTTCCAAGCTTTTAGTAAGCACTGTGTGGCTGTTCGTAGTTACTCTGCTGGTGCTCTGGGCAATTTTCATGATACTCATTTTTGCCCTGCCGGTTATGGTATTGGAGGATATGAATCTGTCCTTTTCCTTCTTTATGAAATATGCCGCTGAATATTCCAACGCGCTGTTCGGGATGTCGCTGCCGGCGTTTATCGTATTTAACTTTTTTTATTTTCTTGTTTCATCAATGAGCAGCGCTTTGGTTATTTATGGTTCCATATCCCTTGGCCAGATGTTTTCAAAGCACAAGGTGATGGGCTCTGTCCTGTGTTACATTGGCGTTACCATTTTAATCCAGACAGTGACCTCCTTCGCCATGACGCCCTATCTGACAAAAATAGTCATAACGAACCGTTCCGTTTCTATCGGCCCCGGGATCCCGGACTTCATGGGAAGTTTTATGCGCAATACCTTTATATTTTCCTTTATAGCCTCCGTAGTCACGGGCGCCGCCTGCTATGTTCTTTCCGAATACCTTATGAAAAAGCAGCTGAACCTGGATTAAGGATTTCAAACAGTATTTACAGAGGAAGCAGTCTTGGCGGCTGCTTCCTTTTTTGTGCTGACGTTTCACATTTTCAGGTGAAAATCTGCCTTCTGCCTATGTTTCTATCCTCTTTTCGTTTTCAAAGCCCTTTTCAGCTTTCGGCGGAAACTTCCTCCCGTAAGCGCATATAATAACTGTAAGCAATAAATATGAGGTTACCGCAACATATGGCAAACAAACTGCATGCCGCCCAGACATCCGACAGTCCCTATGCAGGTGGGCTGAAAATCAGTCTCACCTCCAGCCTTGGCCCGCTTCCGATAAAAGGCGCTTCCGTTACCATCTCCCTGACAGGAGATCCGGATTCCGTCGTAGAAACCCTGACCACTGATGAATCCGGCCAGACCGATACGGTGGAGCTTCCCGCGCCCCCGGTAGATTACAGCCTGACGCCTACCGACCAGCAGCCTTATTCCGAATACAACATATCCGTTGAGGCATCCGGCTTTGAGCCCGTACTCGTTTCCGGTACACAAATCCTGGCCGATGTTACCGCTGTTCAGCCGATTTCCCTGATTCCTGAGGAACGGCCCGGAAGGGAAGAAGATATTATAATCCCGGCCCATACCCTTTTCGGTATTTTCCCTCCCAAAATTCCGGAGGCTGAAATAAAGCCTGTGGATGAAACAGGCGAAATCGTTTTAAGCCGGGTCGTCATCCCTGAATTTGTCATTGTGCATGACGGTGTCCCCTCCGATTCCACCGCCCCGAATTACTATGTCCGCTATACGGATTACATTAAAAATGTGGCTTCCTCCGAGATTTATGCGACCTGGCCGGAATCCACCATTTATGCAAACATACTGGCAATTATGTCCTTTACCCTGAACCGTGTCTATACGGAATGGTACCGGAACCAGGGCTACAATTTTACCATTACCTCTTCCACCGCCTTTGACCAGAAATGGGTCTACGGCAGAAATATCTTTGAAAATATCAGCTTTCTGGTAGATACTATTTTTTCCAATTATCTCTCCCGCCCCGGCGTGAGGCAGCCGATACTTACCAGCTACTGTGACGGCCGCAGGGTGAGCTGCCGGGGGCTAAGCCAGTGGGGCTCCATGTATCTGGGGGAGGAAGGCTATGACGCCATTGACATCATCCATTATTATTATGGCAGTGACATGTATATTAACTCCGCCGACGCCATCAGCGGCGTCCCTTCCTCCTGGCCCGGCTACGATTTGACCATAGGCTCCTCCGGAGCCAAGGTGCTCCAGATGCAGGAGCAGCTCAACCGCATCCGGCAGAATTATCCTGCCATCCCCTATATAACCCCGGACGGCATATTCGGCCAGCAGACCGCAGCGGCGGTGAGGGTTTTCCAGCGGGTGTTCGGGCTGCCCCGGACCGGTGTGGTGGATTTTCCCACCTGGTACGAAATTTCCCGTATCTATGTGGGAGTTTCCAGAATCGCGGAGCCTTCCTGAAACAGGAAGGGTTTTCTCCTTTTAACCAGCCTTCTTCATGCCTCCTCCTTATGCATAAAGGCGGTACAGATACCTTTTACCGTATCCGTACCGCCCTTTTTTCTCTTTATTCTTCAAAGGTCCTCATGGCCAGTATGGTGTCCGTAATCAGATCATCCAGGCTCCAGCCCAGCATTTCTGCGCCCTGCTCAATCACTTCCCGGGAGCAGCCCGCAGCAAAGCTTTTTGTCTTGAACTTCTTTTTCACGGACTTCAGTTCCAGATCCTGTACGCTTCTGGAAGGACGCATCAGCGCGGCAGCGCCGATCAGGCCAGTTAGCTCATCTACCGCAAAAAGCACCTTTTCCATTTCCTTTTCCGGCTTTACGTCTACGGTCAGGCCATAGCCATGGCTCGCCGTCGCATGAATCAGGGCTTCATCCAGCCCCTCAGCCCTCATGATTTTCTGGGATTTTATGCAGTGCTCTTCCGGATACTGTTCAAAATCCAGATCGTGGAGCAGCCCCACGATTCCCCAGAAATCCACCTCATCTTCATAGCCCAGCTTCTGTGCAAAGTATCTCATAACACCTTCCACGGTCTGCGCATGCTTCAGATGGAATTCGTCCTGGTTGTATCTGGTCAGAAGCTCCCAGGCTTCTTCCCTTGTTGGTATTTTTCCCATGCTGTCATCTCCTTCGCTTTTTCCGGCAAAATTCTGCCCGAAGTATAATCGGCCCGCCGGCGCTTATTTCACAGCTCCCATATTATATAGCCGCTTATATAGCCGCCGCGCGCTTATTCCGCCACTGCCCGGAATGCCTCCTCCAGATCCTGAATGATATCATCAATATGCTCCGTTCCAATGGAAAGCCGGATAGTATTGGGGCGGATGCCCTGTTCCTCCAGCTCCTCTGCATTCAGCTGTCCATGGGTGGTGGAGGCCGGGTGGATTACCAAAGATTTTACATCCGCCACGTTGGCAAGTAAAGAGAAAAGCTGAAGATTATCAATAAATTTTTTCGCGGTTTCCGCTCCGCCTCTGATCTCAAAAGTAAAAATAGATCCGCCTCCATGGGGAAAATATTTGGCATACAGCGCCTTCTGGACCTCATCCGTGGTAACGGAAGGGTGATGGACCTTTTCCACCTGGGGATGGGCCGCCAGCCAGGCTGCGGTTTTCAGCGCATTGGAAACATGGCGTTCCACACGCAGAGACAGGGTTTCCAGTCCCTGAAGGAACAAAAATGCATGAAAGGGGGACAAGGTGGCACCTGTATCTCGCAGCAAAGTAGCCCTGATTTTCGTAACAAATGCCGCGGGGCCTGCAGCTTTGGTAAAGCTTACGCCGTGGTAGCTTTCATTCGGCTGCGTTAAGGAAGGATATTTTCCGCTCGCCTCCCAGTCAAAACGGCCGCTTTCCACAATCACGCCACCGATTGCCGTACCATGGCCGCCGATGAATTTGGTGGCGGAATGTACCACAATATCCGCGCCGTATTCCATGGGCCGCACCAGATAGGGCGTGGCAAAGGTATTGTCCACTGCCAGCACGATGCCGTGGGCATGGGCAATTGCTGCAATCGCTTCCAAATCCACCACATCGGAATTGGGATTTCCAAGAGTTTCTACAAAGACAGCCTTTGTATTTTCCTGAATGGCGCCTTCCAGTTCTTTGAAATTGAAGGGATCCACGAAGGTCGTAGTGACTCCGGAATCGGGGAAGGTGTGGGCAAGGAAATTATAGGTCCCGCCGTATATGTTTTTCGCCGCGACAATGTGATCGCCCTGATGGGCCAGATTCTGGAAGGTATAGGCAATCGCTGCGGCACCGGAGGCCACGGCCAGAGCTGCGCTTCCGCCTTCCAGTGCGGCCATTCTTTTCTCGAAGACCTCTTCTGTAGGATTCGTCAGCCTTCCGTATATATTGCCCCCTGCTGAAAGCGCGAATCTTGCCGCTGCGTCTTCGCAGTCATGGAACACGTATGAGGATGTCTGGTAAATCGGCACCGCCCGCGCGTCCGTCGCCGGGTCCGCCTGCTCCTGCCCTACGTGAAGCTGCAATGTCTCAAATCTGTATGCTCTCTCTGTCCTGTCTTTCATCTCGCCTCTCCTTCCTGCCCGACGGCAGCCTGTACATAGTATGTTTACAATTCCTATTGGATTAGTATGTTTTTGTTGATTATAATGGGGGATCCAGGATTTGTCAAATGGTTTTTGCAAAAGTTGGGGAAATTAGAGAGGATTTTTTTAGGAAATTGGGTCATGGCTTATGCCAGAGCAGATAGCAGGCAGTTCAGCGCAGGCAGCGTAGTGCCAGGCAGTGAAGCGCCACAGCCTGGCGCAACGGCGGCAGCCAGATATTGCGGCGGCAAAAAAGCTGTCCTGAACAAAACAACAGGGCAGCTTTTTATCAGTTCATTATTACTGCGTCTATTTTACCGCAGCCTAAGGTTGTATTTCTTCCCAGATGAAGGATACACGCCGCATTCAGCCAGGGTGTAAAGGGAGCCAGCTCTCCCTGAAATGTCATGGCGCCCAGCAGGCCGCTTAAATCCATTTTTTTATCTCTTCTGGTGGAATAGCGCTCCATATTTTTTACATAAAGCCCTGAGGATGTTTTTTGGATATGCTGCGCCGCTTCCATGAGCCAGACAATTTCCTGCTCGTTTACAAAGCCGCCGTAACGCGCGGTAAGCTCTGTTATCCTTCTGCTTATGCTCCGGAAGATGGTTATAAAATCGAGTTCGGTCAGCAGGCTGCCGCTTCTCCGGATGCGAAGCGGGGTCAGCAGCTGTATGGAGCAGTTGGTGCAGCCTTCGGTTCTGTGTTCTGAGAGGACTTCCGCTTTTATGGCCTCGGGGGCATATAGGCCGGGCTTCCAGATTGACTGAAGCTGATCATACTGCATGATTTCTTCCAGCTGGAATCTTTTGCGCTCCGCCCCTATGGTAAAGCTCCCGGCAGTTATGAGGGCATTGATTAGCTGCTCCGCATACCGGAGGGCATCGCCAAGAAGTATCACCTGAAATCTGAGTTCATCGCCTTTATTGTACTGCTCCCTGTACCCGGGCGGGTTGATGATGTAAGGATTGGGGATATCATAACCGCCTTCAGCCATTTTCCTGTTCTCGTATATATATCTGTATGCTTCCTTGTGATTGAGCAGGGCCCATCCCAGAATTCCATGGAGGGTGGAGCCCAGATAACCGGGAAGCCGGGCCGGCTCACAGCAGCGCAGGCGTATCAGGAGCGGAAGGTATTTCAGGGAGAAGTGGACGGGTTCGTTGTTTATCATGGGTTATTCCAATCTTATCCAGGCAAGGCCGTGGGGGAGTTTGTTTTCTGTGTCGATGTATATTGCGCCGGCGGCTTCGTGGGGGAATACGCCGGATAAGTTAAGGCCCTTATACCCACCAAGAATAATGAGGTATCGGTTCTGGTCGGTTGATGAAATCTCACGTAACAATGTTTCTAACTTTGATTTCATCAAGCACAGAATATCCTTCTCTTTTATCTCCCGGGATTCTCCTTCGTATTTCAACAAAATAGCGTTTATTTGTTTTAAGAGCTGCTTTAATTTATCTGTACTTCTCTGCTGCGCATCCTGCAGCACAGCTACCGGATTTTCTCCAGTAAACAGCTCACCGTTTAATTCCGTACCTGAATCAAGAGTTTCTATTGCCACTTTTGGGAAAAAAATTCCTAATTTAGGTTTTTCCTCTGCTGAATCCGTTCGGATATTCTGTAATTTATACAGATTTCTTAGCGATATGTTTTGTCCATCCACCCTTATATCATCAAATGAAATCAGCGATGAACCTACCGCCCCCTTGATTGAGGAACCAGGTATATAGTATTGTGCATTTGACGGTTCATATTCTTCATACATCCCATACTGATAAAAAGGATAAACGAATTTAATGCTGTCTGTATAGGAAAACCGGCCGTCCTCTCCTTTTATTTTTTTCATTTCTTTATTATTGCATAAAAAACAGCTTTGCTCTCTCGGTGATAAGATTATTGTCGAGAGAGGATTCAGGGTGAACTTATATTTTTTAGTGTCATTCATTAAATAATCTCCATTAATAATTCATAGGAAGCATAAATGCGTTGCCAAAAAGAATTGCATTCTCATCGAAAACTGACTGTATACATTTCCCTGCTGACCCAGGATCCCCAAGAGGGTATATGATGCTTCCCTGTTGGATAAAACTGACCACTTGTCCGCAGACATCCTTTTCCCATCCGCCCGGCATATGAAATGGCCGCCTTTCTGATGTAAATATCTTTAAATAAGACTTATTAAAATCTATTTTATCCGGAAGCAGCATTCCCAGATTCAGATATCTTACTGCATTGGATTCACTTTTCCGTGAAACGGCAGCAATATCCTTTATGACGAAAGTATTCATTCCCTGTGAAGAGCGGGCACCCAAAAAGAATAACCGTTCCTGTTCCTGTGCTTTTTTTATTATCTGAATAAGCTGCTCCATCTTTTCGCCCTTATCCGCTCCTAAATAGAAACAGAAATCTGTTACCTGTGTCCTTTCCTCTCTCCCGTCCCTTGTTCGGACTTCTTCCACAATACATTCAGGTACGGAATATATTTCCGGATCCAGTCCGGGAAGCCCATATTGCAAGCTTTCCAGGGAAGCATGAATCTGGTGGGAATTATAAACACTTATATATGGGTATGAGTTTTCTATCTGCTGTGGATTATCCATCATTTGCATGATTTTATTCTCATCCATATATTGTCTTTGCTTAATCGCTTTATACAGCTTTTTGGGTTCAGCTATTCCATCTGATTTATCCACACGATCCAGAAACCAGGTCTGAGGAACAGGAAGAAAACCCTCCGGCAACATATCTGACAGGGAACAGAAAACCTTTCTTTCTTTTACATCTGCAACAAAGCCGCCCGCATTCTCAGAGGTGGTATATTCCCCAAGCAAATAGGTAAGCGCCCCAAATATTTTTTGTGAATCAGGAAGCTGTGTTAGTCTGCCCTTTAATTTCATCCCGACTTTGTAGGTACGAATTTCCTCCATGTGACACTCACTCTCCCAATATCTTAACATGTATCTTTCCATAGCCGCGGCTTCCGGAATTTCCCAACCGATACACGCCTTCATTAAATTTTAATAATACACTCTCTACAAACTTTTTAATCTCTGCTTCGCTTAAATCATATTCTTCCAATGCATTCAGATGGTAAAAAATGATCTCCCCGCTAAAGGCTATTCCCGGACGCACCGTTTTGTAGGTACGGGGATTAGATGAAATTTTATCCGGATCGTCCTGATTTTTTATTGTATTTTTTGTATCAACAGAAAATGGGGCTTTTTCTTTTGGATCTTTCATATTAAAGTCACTAAAAATAAGCTTGGGGGTATCATTAAATGCTTTGATACCAAAAAGATATTGAGCCGAAGCATTATTAATTGCATCATCCATTTTTGCTTCCAGCCGGCTTAAACGCTCTGCCAAACTGCCATTATTTGTTTCCTGTATTTTTTTATTTTGTTCACAGCTATTTCTTTTTAAATTCTCCAGATATCTTTTATAGCTTTCTTTTATCTTTACGGCAATTTCTTCACTTTCCATATCCCTGACAATTTTGCGCATGGTTCCCTTTATGGAAGATGCGGGAATCTGAGGACGGTTATTATAATCCGTTTTGGTATATAAATCAATGCCTCCGATTTCAAAGGTTGAAGGATTATCACCGATAAAAAGATTAGCCTCTGTGATAATTTCTGCTCTTATTCTTTCCATTTGCTTTCCTTTCTTTACTTTTTGTTGGACGGGTATAATTTTTTATAAGCCAGGAGCATATCATGATACCTATAAAAAAGCATTAGGCTGTCAATATAATCGTCAGTCCATAATCCTGTAATCGATGCAAATTTACAGAAGATATTCCTATCAAACGGCGCCATAGGAGGGACTTTATGCTCACTTTGTTTTTTCTCCAGCAGTTCTTTATATTCTTCCCAGTTTCTGTTTTCGGACATCTCTATCATTGATGCACACATCTCAACATCGGGTCCTGTTTTTTTCATTCTGAAGAACATTGATGGAGTTATTTTTCTTTTCAGGAACACCGGAATTCGTTTATCATCTGAAGTCATATAAGATGTATCGCTAATAAAAGACGACCTTATCTTTTTAGCAGCCGAAAATGGTTCTTTGCGCCATTTTAATTCTTTATCCAGATTCTGCTTATATAAATACTGTAATACCCGATCGAATACAGCTTTTCTGATTCTTTTTGAGACCCTCCCGTCATACTCACTCCAAGATAGCGCATGCTCATCCGTCAATTTAAACCGTTCATCGCAAAACAGAAGAAGCAGCCTTACATATGCTTCCAGCTTTCCGCGCTTTTCTCCGTCAAAATTCAAACTGTAAACAGCTTTGTCTGATGCATTTTTTGTAATGACAGTCACCTGCCTCAACAGGGCTTCCAGCAGCAAAAGCTCTCCTTCTCTCAGCTGTTTATCCGCACTGCCAAGATATTGAGGAATCATATGGTACAAAACAGCATTACTGTATTTGACAGAAGTACTGCAAATGGATGGATCCGTAATTTTGTTCAACAAACCATAAAGGAAATAATGTGCCGGGAATTTTTTTACTATTAACAAATTAAGCGTATGTACTGTCTTTATAAAATTGGGCCAGCTTAAATAACCTGCATCATCGCCATCGGCTATTTTACAAGCCGAATCGTAAAAAGTATATCCGCCCAAACACAGCTTGGCAACAGATTCATTTACTTCACTTTCGAACGTAAGCTTCATCTTTTTAGCCGTATCCAGTTCATTCTGTACACGTTCAAAATAGTATCTGATGGGTTCTCTGTTAAAAGATATATCTATCCCCAGGCTTATTGAGAGCTTATCATTCCATTCCAACTTCTCAAGCTTATCATTTATGTTATTCAATAATATCTTGCATAAGTCCACGCCATTTTGCAAATGCGAAACAGGAACTGCAAACATGATATCGTCCCCGGCTAAATATAAAGGGTAAATCTTAAAGTCGGGATTTTTTTCCTGCAGCTTTTCTGCCTCTTTTTCCAGGGCATCCAAATTGATTGTCTCTGAAAGGATTTTGCTGACCGAATCATATATTCTGTAATCGCTGATATTTTTAAAAATATTTCCCATACCATCCAGGTCGGCCTTGATGACTGCAATTCGGAAATGGTTTGCATTTACATCCTCTGTATCAGGACATAGCTTATTAATATTTTTTACAAAAGCATGGTATTCACTGTTATCGTAGAAATACAAACTTTTTTCTGTTTTTCGGAATTGGAAAAGCAGTTCCTTATGCTCCTCAATGATTTTATTCATGCATTCTTTTTGACGAATACGGCTTTTACTCTCCTTAACAGCCTCCAGCCTGTCATTTTCAGATGTAATATCTTTCTGAAAACATTCATATTTCATCAGCAGCTTCCCGCCAAAATTTACATAATACCATTGAAAAAGCTCTCCCAGTTTTTCCCTGATTTCTTCTTCCCGCAAAGTTGTTGTAAATACACAGGAACCGGAGCACTGAAGCAAAATTTCGCTTATAAATCCGGAAAATACGCCTTTTTCACCATCTATTCCCACCTTCCGGTAAAAATCGTCTGAAATCATCCGTGATGAGCTGATAATGCTTTTCAGCGTATTATTATTTGACTGCAATTCCTGTTCCTGCGCATGAATTGCATAATACAAAAAAACCTGCACTTTATCGATTGCTATCGAAACTACATTAACCGTCATTCTTTCTATTTTCTCCTTTTTGGTTGAACATTCTTACATATTCCCGGTGTGGAAACAGTATAGGATTATTGATCAGCATCAAAAGCTGATTCAGCTGAAAATTAAACGTCAGAAGTGAAGCCTGTCTATTTTTTTCTCCCAAGATCTCATAATCTTTAAGGCTGATAGTTTCTAACTCTTTTTCTCCATTGATGTTGGTAGTATTGATTTCCTGACTACATTGATAGAAATTGAGCTCTCTGTACCAGTCTTTCAATGTTCTAAAGGCTTCGGTAACAGTGATTTTCAAATGAGAATCCGTCCTGTCACGTTTGACTGCCGTAAGGATAAAATCGAACATATTCGATTCTATTACTTCTTTACCAACGTTTTCGCTCATACTGCATAATATTCTGAGCGGTCTTGTTGACTGTTGTGCCGGGGCCGGCCCTATTGCGATATAATTCGCAAGCCTTGCTATGGATCCGGTCGCTGTTCTCAACTTTACTATGCTGTCATACCAGGCTTTTATTGTTTCAGTTTTAATATTCTGGCTTTTGCATTCTACAATTGCTGCTACTGCTTCTATCGGAATAAACTTAATTCTTCCGTAACGAAATATGTATGGCGTATAAGTCTCATCAAAAATAGCGAGATCAACCTCATGGGAAACATTTTCCTGAGAATCAATGATAAAAACAGAGCGTTCTATCACAAACTTTTTGGGTAAAATCGCTTCAAACACCTGGCTCCATACTTCTTCTCTTTCAGTTCCTATCGTGGTTCCATGTAATGCGTGTTTCATATATAACTGCTCAACAATCGAACTTTCCAACTGTTGATAATTTGTGATAATGTCTGGTATTATTTTTTCTTTTCGTTCTTCGTCATTCATTGTGCTTCTCCTTATGTATTTGAGTGTCTTTGCAGGTGGGCAATGGGAGTTAAATTATAATATATTGGTAATCGATGTAGGAATTCGATATATGAAGCTGTATAAGCCTCGACGAGCGTGAGATACCATAAATACAACTTTTAGGAGATTTCAATCCACGAGGCTGTATAAGCCTCGACTGTGGGAAGCGCTGGAACACAGCAGAAGTACGAATATTTCAATCCACGAGGCTGTATAAGCCTCGACCTCCCCTGCTGAGCGGCCTGACCCTTCTCCTCATCATTTCAATCCACGAGGCTGTATAAGCCTCGACTGGTCTCCATTGGATAATACAGACTGCGGAGTATATTTCAATCCACGAGGCTGTATAAGCCTCGACAACTGAAATTTAACGGGAAAGAAGGCGTGCTATATTTCAATCCACGAGGCTGTATAAGCCTCGACAGCAAAAATACACAACAAAATTCCTTTAAATTCTCCCAATAACATACCTATTATACAACTCTCCCCGAAAGTTGTCATTATTATATTATTTTATATTTATATTATCCTATATTTCATCATTATACAAGTGCGAATCCCCCCCGCAAATCTATGGGCACTTATGATTCGCACCAGTATTTTTCAGTTTTTCTTTACTGTTTCAATTATACACTGATGATGTTTCGCGTTTTTGACATAATTTATACCAACAAGATAAACCTCGTGTATACCCTTGTCAAAAACTCTTATATAGTTTCTTTCTTTAATCTGAGTTATCGCTTTTTCTGCACTGCTGTTATATTTTAATTCCAGTAAGATCCCTGGCCGATCCGGCTTTTTAGGTATCATAATACAATCTGCATACCCTTTACCTGCTGTTTGTTCAAATTTCAGTACATAATCATCTGCGGCGGCATAAAATGCCAAATGTATTACACATTTTAAAGTATGTTCATTATTATATTCTTTAAATTCCTGCATTCCGTCATGGACGTCTTCAAGTAAAAAACCAACTTTTTCTTCTTCACAATTTAAAAGTGCTTCCAAAAGCTCTCTTGATTGTTTTAGCAGCTGTGAAACCGTTCCCCAGGACAACTTTTTAATTGTGTTGGCAAATTCCTCCCGGATTTCTTTATTCGGAATCCTCACTTTATCTTCTGAATAACTGAGATAACCAAGATGAATCAACGCCGTGATTACCTCATCTTTATCATTAAAACTATCCAAATCATTGGAAAAACCTAACACATCAACACTTATTTCATTACCGGCTACCAGTTCAGTCACAGCTTCTCCCAAACCGTCAAAATTCATTGTAATATATTCTTCCAGTTCGGAAAAACCACCGGTTTTATTCCAATAATCTCTGCAGACACCCTCTTCCAACGCCTCTACAACAGAACGAGGATTGTAAATTCCTCCAATTTCTGCCATATGATAGCCATTGTACCATTCCCGCAATTCTTCAAAACACAATTTCACATCCTGCGAACATAACTTTTTTATCTCATTTTCAGTAAAACCAAAATAAGGCGCAAGCTTTTTAGGTTCCAGCATAGTGTATTCACGAAACATATTCAGCGCAGATCCTGTATTATACTTTTTGATAGGAAGAATCCCTGTCATATAAACCAGCTCTACATATGATTTATCCTTAAACAGCAGTTTCAAAAAACTGAGAAATTCCTCCTGTTCTTTCTTTTTACCTTTATGGAATCGAAAAACACAGTCCCATTCATCAATTAAAAAAATAAATTTGTATCCATACATCTGTTCAATCATATCTAAACAAAGCACTAAATCCTGTCCCTCCGGTAGAACTCCTGGACAAAGCTGTCCCAAATCATGAATCAGATTTTGGGAAATCCTTTCTATCCCCTGCTTAACGGTATTATTTTCAAAATAATCATTAAAGTTTATCATGATTACATTATGAGCATTTAAATGTTCATAATAAGTTGATGCAGATTTAATCTGCAGTTTTTCAAAAAGAAAGTCTGTATTAAGGCCCTTAGTATAATATGCTGCCAACATTTCTACAGCCATTGTTTTACCAAACCGGCGAGGCCTGCTCAGGCACACCCACTTTTCTTTGGTTAAAATCTTCTCACTAATAGTCTGTATAAGCATGGATTTATCAACAAAAAAACGGCTATTAAGCGATTCACGAAAACCATTCGCTACATTTTTTCGGTTCAAAAAATAAAAATAATCCTGCATAATTAAATTCGCTCCATTTATGAGTTAACTCTTCTAACACTAACGAAAATTAACATTGTTTCAGTGGACCCAGTTTACTACAGATATCAAAGTATGTCCAATAGACATTTCTTTGATTCGCTTAACTAACAAGTGTGAAAACGATTAAAAATAAATATTTATTTTTAATTTAGCAAATCAAGCGTTCACACCGACTTTCGCTCTCAATAATCAAACTAACTTTAATGTAAAGACTTACCATAAATTATTTGATTTACTCATTACATTTTAAGCTTTTCACACTACTTTTTACAATTATTTTAGTACATTAACATTTTTTATATTTTTGTTTTCAATTGTACCTTATCCTTACAGAAAAAAGTATTCAATCAATGGGACTATATAAGCCTCGACGTATTTGGACTTTCTACATCTGCCTTCTCAACCATTTCAATCCACGAGGTCGCAAAGACCTCGACCTAAACAGAGGAAACCATCATGGAGGATATTTCTATTTCAATCCACGAGGTCGCAAAGACCTCGACGGCAAACTTTGGGTATGAAGTAACCTGTGGGGCAATTTCAATCCACGAGGTCGCAAAGACCTCGACATTTCATCAAGCGCCGGAAAGACACAGTGTTAATATTTCAATCCACGAGGTCGCAAAGACCTCGACAGCAAATCCCTCCAAAAACCCAATCCCTTCCCCTGCAAAATCTATATCTATTATACAACCACCCCACGATTATTTCCACCAAATAATCATCTCCACACTATATTTCATCCATTTCTCCCCAAAAACAGGTGCGAATTCCCCGGCAAATCCATGGGAACTTACGGTTCGCACCAACTAAAATCATACTCCCGTCCTAAAAAAGTCCCCTTCTCTTCATCTCTAAATACTTCCCTTGTCTGTCCTCCCCAGCCTGAGCTTAAATTACTCTTCCCTCTTCTATTCCGCCGCAACGCCCTTCCTGCCCGCATCAACTATCTCATAAAACCACACATACATATCCTCCGGCCTAATCGAAAGCAAACGTTCTTTATCAAGCAAAATTCTATCCCCTTCTCTGTGAAAAACAGAATGAAGCGGTTCATAATTAAGAGCCTCCAGCCCCTCCATTGCCGCCCACTCCTGCAATGTATATTCTTCCTTTTCAATCAGCTTTTTTAAAGACTCATAACCAGCCTTCCGCACAAAATTCAGCCGGTCATCTGTTCCTGTCATTTCACAAAGCCTGTCATTCATACCGTTCCATAGCCTGTCGATACACATCTGCCTTTCCTGAAGGCTTTGGACTGAAAAATCTCCGGTATTTAATGCGCCCTGCAAATCCTTCTCCCAGCTGTCCGGTTTCCAGGCCAGGCTTCTGCTCATGTGAATCAGCCATTTATCATGAGGTATATATTCCCTGTTTACAATAAAAAGCGCACTAACCAGCGGTTTTATCGCATTATTAAAAACATAATGCCCCTGCATCGTATCCTGCCTGTATATCCAGATATCACCTGCCAATCTGTAATTCCAATATGCTTCCCAAAGCAATCCCCCGGCACTGTCTATATCAACCGTACAAGCCAGCTTCCTGGATTTAAATTCTGCAATTTTTCCTTCAGGATCATAAAGAATATCAGCATAGGATAAATCCCATAAAGCGGTTGAGTCATAGCTTCTTTCCAGCTCATCTTCATAATTTACCAGCTTTATATCATATAAATAACCGTCAATTACCGTAATCCCCAAAGCAACCGGACAATTTCCGTTTTTGTACCAATAAAAAGCTTTTTCATCTCATCATATCCCTAATGCAAACATAATAGCCGCTCTGACATACGCTTCCCGGATCCTGTTGAAATCCTCAGTTCCCCACTTCCATCCGCTTTCCGTCTCTGAAAGCGGATGTTTATCCGAACACAGCAGAACTGCTGCCGCAGGCATGGAATAATACCTGCTTACGGATAAAAGTGCAGACGCTTCCATATCCACGCCCACGCATCCCTTTTCCCGCCAATACGCTTCCTTGGCAAAGGTCTGGCGATAAAAGGAATCCGTCGTAACGGTAGAATTCACAACCGTATGGAATTTTCCCTGAAAATATTCCCTTACCTGATTAAAAAAAGCTTCCTCCGGCCTGACAAATTCCACCGTTTCAAAATAATGATGTGAGGTGCCTTCCTCACATAAAATGCTATCCGGCACCACCACATCGCCAACCTGGATTTCTTTCCCGAACCCGCCGCACATACCGACGACAAGGATCCGTTTCACGCCAAGCGCCCTGACCGTTTCCAGTGTATCAACAGCCGCCGGGCAGCCATATCCGCCTTTGGTAAAGCAGATGTCCGGATGCCCTTTTACCGCAATACACTCCGGATTGTCCAGAAAACAAGGAAGTCTGTCATAAAGAGTGACCGTGTCAAAATTTTCTTTCAGGAACCGCAGCCCGATTCCAAGCTCAAATATCACACAGGTTTCCGGCAGCTCCCTTATATCCCCGCTGCCATGACTGCTCCTCACATGCTTTTCCGCCGTTATAACCGCTGGCGTATTGTCCTCTGAAAATGCCCACCTCATGCCTTTCCCTCCCTGCCTGCTGCACCGCGCTTATCCCATATTTTTAATTACTATAACATACTTTTCCACCAATTACAGCGTTTCTCATCTGTATAATATTTTCCGCACCGTCTCAACCGACAGCCCATACTCCTCGGCCAATTCCTGCATTTTCTGCTTTTCCACATAAAACCTGCGCCGGATCTCTTCATTGCGCTGCTCATAATATACCCTGGCCCCGGATACGGCGCCCCATCCTTTTTTCTCTTCCTTTTCCGGAATATAAACCAGTTCACCGGAGGAATATTTTTGTATTTCCCGAAGCAGTTCGTCCGGAAAAATTTCAGAGGCATTCCGATATTTCATTTCACTCCCCTTCCTTTCTAAAACCGCTTTACGAGATTTTGTTTCGCGCGGCTTCTTCCCTTTAGTTCCGTGAAAGGAAATCCTCCAGGGAAGGGTACTCGTTTATTTTTCCTCCACGCTCTATTATAATCGCTCTCACCGCTTTTTCCAGCTCACAGCTTTGCCTGCTCACTTTTTCCAGGCAGTCAGGGTCAAAAAAGCCTAAAAGATCCATTTCCTCAAAGCCAAATTCCTCCGCAGCCACAACCAGCTCGGTCTGCAGATAGACGCAGTCATGAAAAGCTTCCTCCGGCATGTTCTGCTGGCAAAAATAGCGGATTCTTCTCCAGGTAAGGCTCATTTCCTCATACCAGCCTGACAGCTGTTCATAACCGTCTTTTTTCTCTTTTTTCATTTCAGCCGGCCTGCGCTGCTGCAGGAAGCTCCGGGCAGACTGTATCAGAAGATAAATCAGCTCCCTGATTTCTTCAATCGTATCCGCCCGAAGAAGCTGCTTTGAATAATCATAAAATTTTTCAGGAACCTCTTTCAGTTCGGGACAGTGATACATTCTGCTTTCCGCGCTGCCCTGCTCCGCCTGTTTTTCCGAAAAAATACCGCAGTCCGCAAAAGTTTGGTTCATAAACGCGGCCGCCTGCGTAAGGAGGCTCTGGATATATCCTGCTGCCATCCGGCATTTGCATAGCTTTTCTTCAAACAGAAGCGTACGGTAAATGTCCATGGCCATATCCACCCGTTCCAGAGCTCTCTGATACATCAAACCTGGATTCCTCAGGTTTTCAAACAATCTGTTTTTCAAAGAAAGAAAACGTTCCTCCTCCTCCCGGGTCCTTGCATACAGGATTTCTGAGGCCGCAAGGCACAGTGTCGGGAATTCCTCCAGATTTGCC
The DNA here is from genome assembly GCF_003435485.1 of Eisenbergiella massiliensis. Classification (NCBI taxonomy): domain Bacteria; kingdom Bacillati; phylum Bacillota; class Clostridia; order Lachnospirales; family Lachnospiraceae; genus Eisenbergiella; species Eisenbergiella massiliensis. Next base: position 23,094 of record NZ_QVLV01000018.1, on the reverse strand, counting down.
GTCCTTTCCGTTCTTTCCCAGGAACGCGGGTACAAATCATGCCCAACTCCGTCAATAATAAAGGTCTGCGCCAATTCGTTTCCCCGTTCATTGACAGGCACATAATAGTCAAAACACTCTCCATGACCGTCGCCGTTTGTGGCATGTCCTGTTACTCCTATAAGGAGAGCAATGTCCTCCCGGTATTCTTTTTCAATTTTTTCTTTCACCCACTGCGTCAGTCTGTTTTCTGCTTCCATATTTTCCTTCTCCTTTGCCCCGCTTTTTTATTTGTTTCTTTTATAAAAAGGCCGTCCATGCTTAACTTCCGATTTATGCTTTGAACACCCTTCCTATCTCAATTATAGATAAATCCTCATTTTTCTCAATGCCGAATCCCATTATAATCATTTGTTCCCAAATGCAGCTCCCGGCATAAAAATAAAAACTTTGTAAACTTTTGTCGTAATACGCATAAAATAACATAAACAATACTAAGCCTTATAAAAGGGGGCACGAATCCAATGTTAGGAACCATACTTTTATGCGTAGCATGCATTTTGATACTTGGTTTCATTTTGTTTATATGCATATGGAAAATACGCACCAGGAAATTCAAACCTTCCAAAGATAAAACCGGACAGCAGCAGCAGCTGAACCAGGATTTGAAAGATGCAGGCTTTGCTTATGATCTGAAAAATGATTTGTTCTACTCCGTCATGGACTGCTGGCAGCGTGAAATGGGATATTGCCGGCTGTATGACGAAGGCTCCGCCGATTTTAACATGGTTATGCACTGTGAGCCCGTCTGTTTTACGTACAACGGGAAACGATGGATGATAGAATTATGGAAAGGCCAGTACGGAATAACAACCGGCGCTGAAATCGGCATTTACAATACCGCTTCCGATGATATTAAGACGAAGCAGTTCACCGGAACCTATTACGACTGCGCCTCGGACGATGAACGTCTGGATATGAGCTTTGTCCTCCGCAAAAACGGAAAGGTTCTTTTCAAACGCAGCGGGATTCACTGGTGGCTTACCGGGTTTAAGCTGGGAGAATTTTCCCACCTTGATACTCTCACCATGGATGCCAAAATCAAATTTCCAAACAGAACCATGCGGGACGCTTTTGTAAATGGCCTGGTGGATATCGGTTACCGCAAAAAAGAATACAGTGTTCATTCAAATACGGTTACCATCCATTACACAACGCCCCACAGTCCCCAGCCTCTTTCCAACAGTACGCCTCAGGGAATTCTGGTGCAGAATACAAACTCCATCAACTGCGGCCTTTACAGGCAGGTGACCGGAAAATATACGGAAACTCTCGATAAACTTGAATATCTTAAGACAGCCATGCCCGAACTGTATGAATTCTGTATGCATTCCCTGTATGCGAGATCCTTCTATGAAGCTTTTGACTGGCTGATTGACCTTATTCACAAGGGTCACAACCCCGACCCAGGTCCGGAGCCAGGTCCCAGTCCTTGTCCCGGCCCTGAACCCTGTCCTTGTCCCAAGCCTTGCCCTTGCCCTAAGCCCTGCCCTTGCCCTAAGCCCTGTCCGAAACCCTGCCCGAAACCTTGCCCCAAACCCTGCCCCTGCTCTCCTGCCACTCATACAAAACGGCTTCCCAACAGGATCTGTACTCCCTGTAACTGCCAGAAGCCGCAGAATCCCTGCTGTCCATGCACAAACAGCACAGCATGTGAATGTGAGGAAAAAAATACTGAAAAAGGGATGTGCCGCTGATGCCTTCGCTTGCCGATAAACTGAATAAAGTCTACACCTCCGCTCCCGTTCTTCCCTATGATAAAAACTCCCGCATCGTAATTATGAGCGACTGTCATCGGGGCCAGGGAAACGGAGCCGATAATTTTCTTCCGAACAGCCCGATTTTTCAAGGCGCCCTGGAATATTACTACAAGAATGGCTTTACCTATATCGAACTTGGCGATGGTGATGAACTCTGGGAAAACAGATGCATCCACACAATTATCAGAACCTACAGCCATATTTTCCGGCTCATGAACCGCTTTTATCAGGATAACCGGCTTTACATGATATACGGTAACCATGATATCGTAAAAAAAAGGAAAAATTTTTCCACATCAAACTGTACAAATTATTCCTGCGATGTCACAGAACCGGAAGATTATTTTTATAAGGATTTGAAAATTACAGAAGGAATTATCCTCGAAAATAAAGATACGCTACAGCGCATTCTCCTAATCCACGGACACCAGGGAAGTCTGCTCAACGATGAGCTTTGGCCCCTTGGCCGGTTTCTGGTGAGATATGTCTGGAAACCGCTGGAAACAATTGGCTTCCGCGCTCCCACAGGCTCCGGCCGATCCGTAAAACTGGTGGAAAAGATAGAGAAAAAACTGTGTGCCTATTCCAGGGAAACTAACCGAATTGTCATAGCCGGCCATACCCACCGGCCGGTATTCCCGAATCCGGGTTCCTGCCCATATTTCAATGACGGCAGTTGTGTACATCCGTACAGCATCACATGCCTGGAAATAGAAAATGATCAAATAGCCCTGGTCCGCTGGTCCTTTTCCACGACGGAGGATCGATTACTTTTCATCAGCCGCGAAGTCCTGAACGGACCGGAAAACCTGTCGGATTTTATACTGGACTGAAGTCCTTGCCGGGAAACCTTATTCCTTTGAAACCGTGCTGTCCCTTACTTTCCGATAAAACCAACTTCCGGCAGCTTACCTGGCTGCCGGGTCTGGGCGAACTGTATGAAAAAACTATCAGGCTGTTTGCAGCTCATTTTTCCAGAAGCATCCTGTAATGATTTTCCGTTTCTTCAACAATAGAAAAACCCAGCCGATGATATAGATGGATAACAGGATTCTTTTTAAATGCCTGAAGCCTGACTTTGGAAAATCCGCTGCTTTCAATTGTTTCTGCCAGTAAACGGGAGCCAATACCCTGATTCCGGTATTCCGGAAGAATACAGATATTTTCCAGTTCACAGGTATCTCCGTCCACACTCCAGTTTATCATGCCGATCCGTTTTCCCCGGGAATAAATTATGTTCATATTTTCCTTTGCATTTTCCATGAAGGCATTGAAATAGTCTGTCTGCTTTTCTTCATCCCAGCCCCAGATCTCAGAAACATAGGGATAATAGCATACTTTCTTCAGCTGATAAACAAAATCGTAGTCCACCGGCGTGTATTTTTTCATTGTGATTTCCATAAGCTTTCCTTTCCATAGGAAGGAATTAATTCCCGGGGCATTCCTTCACATAATTTTCCATAATGTCATCCGGCAGGTTGACTTCATAGGTACATACCATATCGCTTTTTAAAGCGGAAGTGAGGACGCGGCCGTTTAATTTTCTGTCCAGAAACGCTTCTGCAAAATTCATTGCATGTCCCAGGCTGCAGCTGCACAGGCATAATTACCGCTCCTGATACCATGAGTAATACAAATTCATATCAAAATCAGGAATCGGGCTGAAACGGTTCCCATCAAAAATCATTCTTAAATTTTCCTCCGGTTTTATTTCAGCTGTAAAAATTCCCGGCTCCTGGGATAATTCTTCATTACAATAATAATGTATCGGTTTTTCCGTTTTTCGCACAGGTCCCGCAACACAGCTTCCACCGGAAAATTTATCACCGTTTTGTATCCCGCAGACATTGGAACTCGCAATATAAATACCGTTGCTTAAAACATGATACTCTATCACGCGTTTTAAATAGCATGCATCGCACTGCGCATCCTCCGTAACCGCCGATAAATTTACATATAAATTAACTCCTTTATAACAGTAATAGCGAATCAGCTCAGGGTAACGAATCGTGTCATAGCATATTCCAAAGCCTATTTTCCCATATTCCGTATTAAGAATAAGCGGCTTACGCCCTTTAGAGAAAATCTGATGCTCATATCCACAAATATGAATTTTTTTGTAAATCTTCACTGTATTATCCGGACATGTAATAAACGCTGCATTATAAATAAGATCAGCCTCATAATATGGCGCACCAAAACATATAAGCGTTCTTGACAAGGGTACAATGCAAAGTGAAAAGTTTTAGATCTTCCATTCAATAGCAAGCTCGGTGCGAGTGGCTTCAACTTTAGAAACCAGCGTGTCAAGAACGCGCCGTTTGTCATCGAAGCTCACATCTTCCCAATGACTTAAATACCCCGTTATGCTATCGACCTGTGAGGAAGAAACAGAGTTAGCGGTGAGGTCGGCCACCAGCTTTAACTGCTTTTGCCGTTCCGCGTCCAGTTCTTCAATCCGGCTGTTTGCGTATTGCAACAAAAGCGGGTTTGCCCCAGTCAGCGTGTCAATGAGCTTTTCAATCTCGCCCTCAATTTTGGCAAGTTTAGCGCGGGCGGCGGTCAGTTTGGGATTGTACCCCTCCGCCTTATTACTACCTTTCAGCGTTTGAAATTCCCGCATCTTCTTAACCATTTCCTCATAGACCGATTTTTCCAAGTCGTGCTTTGTGAGAGTGCCGGGCCCTTGACAGCTTTTGTTTTCCAGCCGTTGCTTGCACCGCATATAAGTGACACCGTTTGGAGCGTTCAGACTGGCCAGCGCATACCCACAGCATCCACACTTGATTTTCCCGGCCAGCCATGTATTGTGGCATTTGCGGCCATTCTGGAACGTGGTATTTTGGGACAGCTTGTGCTGGACGGCCAGCCAGAGGGACGAGGGGATGCGGCCCTTGTGGGGCGCAATCACCAGAATGTTTTCCTCCCCCTCGCGGCCCTGGTACAAGTAACAGCTAAATTCACCTGTGAACAGTTCCGGTGGGCTTTCGATTTTCGCGCCCTGGGCCTTGAAATATTCGTAAATATCCATATCGGCCTGAACGTAAACCGGATTTCTCAAGAGCTGGCCCACAAAACCGCGCTTCAATGTCTTTCCATACACCATGATTTCATTCTCGGTAAAATACCGGGTAATGTCGCCGTAGGAGTTCTCCGGCTCGGCATACATTTCATACATAAGCTCGGCGTAGTCCATCTCAGCGTTTTCAACCAGCCGCTTTGTTTTGATACCGTCCATGACGATGGGCTCCGTATCAAAACCGTATGGAGCCCGGCCCCGCATATAGTAGCCCTTGGCACACCGGGAATAAAAAGCGTCCTGCACACGCATCTGGATGCTTTCCCGTTCCAGTTGGGCGAACACGATGCAGATATTAAGCATCGCCCGGCCCATCGGGGTTGACGTATCAAATTTTTCGGTGCAGGAGACAAATTCCACGTTGTACTGCTTGAACAGTTCCATGAGCTTTGCGAAGTCCACAATGGAGCGGCTAATTCGATCCAGCTTGTAAACAATCACCCGCCGGATCAGTCCGGCCCGGATGTCCCGCAGAAGCCGCTGGAAGTCGGGGCGTTCTATGTTCTTCCCGGAATATCCCTTGTCTTTGTATTCTTTCGCTTCACCGCCTTTTAGTTCATATCGGCAAAATTCAAATTGACTTTCAATGCTGATACTATCCTTTTTGTCAATCGACTGCCGCCCGTAAATTGCATCTATTCTATTATCCATAATTAGCTCCCTTCTGTTTATACGGGAGCCAACCTACAATAATATTATACCTCTGCCGCCCCCATCCAACAAGGATGCCTTTGACTACCCCCCTCTGTCCGGCATATTTGCGGAACACATCAAAAAGCTGTTATTCCACCTCGCGCCTGCGATTTTCCCGTTCCTGCGGGGGCAGAATGGGAGTAAGATTTTTAATGGTAATCGTCCGATCACCAAGTACAGCCGTTTTCATTTCGCTTTTGTATTTGGTCTGTGCGTGCATAGAATACCTCCCATTTCAGAAATGACAAAAAGGCCAGCACCGCGAAAGTGCTGGCCCTTGTCTTGACCGGGACTTCGGGACAAAATGTCTCGAAGCCAGCCGGAGCCCTGCTCATAAAGCGGGCTCCGCTTTCATAAGATAGAGGGAGGCCGCGCCCGTTTCCTTGACCTGTCCAAAGACAACCACACTCGGCTCAGCACTCCCACACAGCAGGGGACGGAGGCCTGGAGGGACAGGCGGCCAGCCTGTCCTGTGACGGATCGTGGCCGTGGGATGGCCCGGCCCACCTGCGGCGCAGGTGTTTGTCGCTCGTTCTCTTGTGGAGAAGTCACCGCGCACCCGCCGCCCGGCTCCCCGCGCTATGCTCGGAGCCGCCGCCGTTCTGCTGTGGAGAGGTAGGCAACCTACCTCTCATATACCACCAGAAAAACAGGGGGTAATGGAGATGCTTTTTAGAAATTTTCCCGCAAATATTTTTTCATGCGTTTGATCCCGCAAAGGACGGAGCACCTAACGGCGCTTTTATTCACGCCCTCCTCGCGGCCAATCTCCCGGTAGCTTTTACCGAGAATAAGGTGGGCATCCACCCGGCGGCCCTGGAGCTCCGGCAGGGAGTTGAGTGCGTTCCAGAGTCGGAAAAACATTTCCTTGCGATCCAGGAGCTCCTGGGGGCTGGGCTCATGCTGGCAGGCGGAATATTCGATCCCGTCATCACAGTCCAGGGAATAATATGCCTTGTTGTACCGGGCCCGCTCCACATAGGCGGCCTCCTGGCGTCTGCTGGCGGTGAGAGCCTCGGCCACCTCGTCAGCAACCTCGATAAATTGATCTTGTATGTACCAATAATAAAAATCTTTCAGATTGATGGTTGTCATAGCTTGTCCTCCATTTCGTTTTGTTCGGGTTGAGGGGAAACGAAATGGAGGGCAGGCGGGGATCGGCACCTGGGAGGGCCGCCCCGTACCTTGGGACACTTTGTCTCAAAGTAGACATAACAAAATGCGCCTGTACGACATAAAGCCGCACAAGCGCATAAATTGAGATATTCACCTACATTATAACAATTTTCGCAGCTACGATTAAAATATCCTTGTCCGGGGCCCTGGCTTTTTTTGATAAGTTAGGGGGGCGGGTAAGGATTGTGCGGGACACGGCGTACCTCCTTTGTTACCGCCGTGTGATATAAAAAGGCGGCGGCCTTGAAATGGTTAATTTCAAAACCGCCGCTTAACTTTAGTTTAGGCGCACATCAACACAGCCGCCAAGCCAACGGTTTTTTTATATGCCGTTTCCGTTGGCGACTGATGAATAGCAACAAATTTCAAAAAGATTTATAATGTGAAACCAATTTTTCTCTGTGCAGGCCAGGGGCAATCACGCCATTGTCCGTTGTCCTGCTCTGCTTTTCCGGTCAATAGGTCTGTGGCGGCGTCTGCAAGATAACCCAGGTAACTTCCTGCGGAGCTGTCACCGCATAGCAATTTCCACATTAGACCGCCAAAAAGATAAGATTGCGCAAATTCGCGCCAGCTATGCAGTTCCTCAACAACCTTTTGGGAGAGATCCCACAGAATACCAACTGCCTCGCTTTCTGTGATCCAGCCTAAATAGCATCCCCAGCGGGTCAGCATGGCCGCCCGGCCAACATCCCACCCAGCCATAAAGCCAGGGGCATATTGACTTTTATACCGTTGTGCAAACCTCCATACCCGGCTGGTAGACTCGCGGTCGTCCTCGTCCATCGTTTCGTCCATCAATTCCTCCGGCGAAGATGCCTCACTATAAAGCTGATACCGCAGGATATAACCCTCCTGCGCCAGATAACGGATCATATCCAAAAGATTACTCCGGCCATCTATCCCCCAGGAGCGGCGCACAAGGGACACGATTTTCTGCTCCATAACAGGAATATGTTCCTCCACATCCATACCATCCAGATTATGACTGTTAAGGGTCGATAAAATCCCGGACAGCAGGATGCCAAAGTGTTCCCATTTTACATCGTCTTTTTGATATGGGATCGCTTCTGGCTCAGGCATGGCCTCAAGCCGGGCCATTGTTTCTTCCAAGGTAGTATAAAGGTTTTCTTCCAGTTCCAGATCGAATGAGAGTTCTTCCTCATCGTCCGCATCTTCCATTTCCAGCGTTTCCAGAGCAGCCGCAAGTATGCCCATATCTTCTCCGAAAAGTTGTCCCATCAAGTCCCCAGCAGTAGCCGAAGTTGCCTCGGCAACTTTATCATTTACCATCTTTTGCAACAATTCCTCATTAACAGCCATTTGAGCCATACTGTCTGGCCCAAACATCTGTCCAAGAATTTCTACTTGACGTTGAGTATTAGCGGCAATCTGTTCTTCCACTTCGGCGGCAGATACAGATGCGCTTTTTTCAGAACTGGGAACCTCGATTTTACTAATTCGTTCTTCGTTTTTTTCCATGGTTTCTTTCATAGAAGCGAGTGCCTGCTCTTTTGCTTGCCGTGTCTGTTTCATAATCTCGTCTATATCGAACATTTTCAATCCTCCTTGTCCGGGGGGAGCGGATGCCATGCCGGAGGTTTTTTGTGACGTGTAAATAGCTTTTTAATCTGCCGTAGTATTGCTTCTATGAAATGAAACCATAGATTTCCAACTATAAACACGATCACAAGAAGCAGCAGGAACGCTCCAATTTCTCCAATAGGCATCTTTTACCTCACTTTGTTGCAAAGCGATTCATAAAGAAATCGGTAAAAGCGGCCAACTCATCATCCTGTGATACATAAACATATAGCTTTTCATCTTCCAGCCAGTCATAGGCATTGATCCCAATGTACCCTTTTTTGTCTGGATAAATGATAAAAGCATCGGTAGGGTATTTGTTCCGATAGGCTTTCAAAATTTCAGAACGGCGATAGTAGGTCGGATCGCCACAGCCGGAAAGATCGGGTACTGTGGGAATGACCACAATCGTCTGGCTGGCTTCGTTCCAGCCGACAATTAAATTTCCAATCTTTGTTTTGCTCCCATGAACAAACCCATAGTTAAACCGACTAACATCCTCGGTATATCCGAAAATCAGTCTGTAATTGTCCCCGTTCTCTACAACCTGATTAAATAGAGCACGCATTTTCTTTGCATTTGCGTTGCTCTTTTCCATGTCAATTTCAGGGCCCTTAAATAACTTGCTAAAAAATCCCATGATTTTTTCCTCCTAAATGTTTGAATATTTTTATATGAAACTGAATGGGATAGTACCCACAGCATCATAAATGAAATGATTTTGATAATAGCTATATCACTTCGGGACACTTTGTCCCAAAGTAGCGGTAAAGCAAGTCTATTGCTCTGTCAGAATATGCTCCATCTCTGCCAAACTCAAGCCGCGAACTAATATGTGATCTCCTCTCGCTTCTACAATGTAGGGTTGTAATTGTTTCAAAGCCTTGCGGTACTCCAAAAAGCCAAGGTTTTCATCTTTTGTTAAGCTAACAAAAGTCAACGCCCACAGCGAAATAGTCTCTCCCTCAATCTCGTACATTGTTTCTGGTGCTAACGGCAGGATGGTATCCACAGTTTCCGAAAGGGTGAAGCTAACCATAAGCCCACCGTTATCCAGTTCAAACACATGGGGATTTGCTTCATAGGCTTGCGACCACATATCATCCGCTTCTGTGTCATCGGAATGATCCACCCCCATTTCAAACAACAAGTGCTGATGAACAACGGCATTTCCCTTTTCGATATATTGAATGGACTCAGTTCCCCCAAAAGCCAAAGCCGGAGCAAAGAAGAAAATCTCGTTTTCTGAAAGGCCGCCATGTTTAGCAAATGCTTCTTGAAATAGACCCACTCTCAGAAACTGCGCCGCAAAATTTTCGGCGGGAATAATACGCTCAAAAAAATCGGAAAAGCTGGTAGAGAAACTGCCCGATCTGCGGTTGTGAATATCAAGCAGGCACATATCATCGGCTGTATCAGACAGCTTGCGGTAAATAAAAAGCGTTCCAAATCCAGTCATTAGAATGGGAAGGCACCCCTCCTGTTCGCCCAGCCAAAGAGTGAGCATATCAATATAATCGGTTGGATCAATAATTTTTAGCAAACCTTCACCATAATTTCCGAAACCATATTCCTGCCAAAAGTTCAGAAGTTCTGCTGGCACTTTCCCTTGAAATTGCTCCAGCGTTTCCGCAGTAGGTTTTCGCAAGTTGTTATCCGGTGGATATTTGCTTACAAAAGGATCAAATACTTTCATCGCGTGTTCTCCTTTGCGTTTTATTTTAGGTTTTATCTCTCAAAAATAAGAGCAAAAAAATCAAATTTGTTTTTATTCTGGCTAAAATGAAATCCGTCTGAATATATGGCCGAAACATGATATTCGGACGGATTATCTCATTCCAATCACTCAAGCGGTAGGCGTTGCTTTTAATTTCTCCAAGGCATCCACAATAGCGTTTATTTGAAAGTCAACTGTTTCATCGGCAACTTCGGAAACAAACAGAGGTAACGTATCAGGGATTGCCTTGCGTACAACCATCGCTGTCAGACTCAAATTTGTAAATAAATTGATCCTTGCCGCATCCGCCTTTATACCAAAGTTTTCTAAAATTTCTCCAAAAAGACGGAGCTGCTTTTGACGGAACATTTGATAGCTTTCCTTTGACAAACGTTTGAAAATGAGTTGCTGTTCTTCAATCGTTAAAACAGCGATGCCATTTTTCTCTCCGTAACAACAGGCATAGAGAAATTTCTTCACAGCATCACGCCAGCTTAAAGCAGGATCGGACATCAACCTTTGCACTTGTTCAATAATTTTAGGTTGTTGTAAGTATAGTGTTTCAACGATCAAATCTTCTTTCGTTGCAAAGAAAGAGTAAAAGAAGGTTCGTGAAATACCAACCTTTTTATATATTTGCTCCACAGTAGTATGCTGTATGCCCTGTTTTGCCATCAGCTCAAAACCAACTGTAACAAGTTCCGTTCTGATGCGCTCTCTATCCTCCTCAGAATAAGCTACCTTTGGCATCCCGTCACCTCTTCCCTGCAAAATAAAAACAAATTCTAAAAATCAACTTTATTTTAGCACATCCAATAGAACAATACAAGAGTGAAATGACATAAGTCCGATGTTTTAACGCGGGTACTTCCGAGGCCCGCACGTTTTGGCAAGCAATTCGAGTGTGCCCACACTCGAAATTTTTGCCGGGCCGCAGGCCCGCAAAAATGCTTGTTGGGGAGCTCCCCAAACCCGCAGGACTTCGGGACAAAGTGTCCCAAAGTCCCGGCGCTATGCGCCTGTTGTCTGCGGCCTGTCGCTACCGCTCCTGGGCCTTATTTTCCCGCCCGTCCGTCACGCCGAGCAGGTGGTCAATATTCGCCTTGACCGCCACGGCCTGCCGCATATCGGCCTGGGCCTGGCGGTACTCGGCATAGAGGGCCTTTTTCTTTTCCGCCAGCTCCCGGCGGGATTTTTTCAGCGTGTCTATTTTGGGGAGCTTTACCCCGTCCAGGATTTCATTCATGGCCGCCTTTGCCGCCCGGTAAGCGGCCAACTCCGCCTCATGCTGGGCCAGGTATTTTTTACTGTACCGGGTCGCCTTGTAGCCATCGAACACAGGCCGGGTCTTGGCATAGTCCACCGTGGCCTCCATAAGCCGGGCCGTTTTGGAGAGGGCGGCCTCCGTGTCCCGCAACTCCCCGGCCAGCTTGTGAAAGCGATCCACCGCCGCTTCGGTGCTGGCCTCCAGTGCGGCATAGTCGGCCAGTTCGTGCTCCCGCAGATACTGGAGCGCGGCGGCCATCTGCTTTAGATTGTAGACCTTGGCCCACCGCGCATAGGCCGGGCCCTTGCCCTGGGCCATGCGCTGTTGAATGTCAATCACCAGATCAACACGCCGGGGCGGGGCCGGAGCGTCCTGGGGAAGCTCAGGGATGGGCCGCTCCCCGGCAATTACTGCCCGGATGTCCTCCGGGTCAAAGCCCGCGCCCAGGGTAGAGGCCCGGAGCCGGGTCGGTTTATCCTGGCCGGAAGCCAGGAACGAGATCATGCCGCCCCGCCCATGCTTAACGGCAAAGCCGGACTCCTCCATGAGCCGCAGGAACACCGCAAAGTCGGCGGGCTTTTTTTCCAGGGCCGCGATGACAGCCAGCCGCACCCTCTGCTGGGCAGAGGGCGGCTTTTCCCCGATCCATTGACCGTAGTGGAGAAAGCGGCCCTTGCTGTGCAGTTTGGGATTTTGGATATAGGACAGCTCGTGCTCGATGCACACCCGGTCAGACAGCCGCCGGAGGGCAAAGGACGAGCCGATAAAATTATGGAATTTCCGGGAGCAGTCAAAGGCCATGGAGTTGTAATAAATATGATTGTGAATGTGGCCTTTGTCGGTATGCGTACAGACGAAAAACTGGTATTTGCCTTTCGTCCAGCGCATCGCCGTTTCATAGCCGATTTTATTTGCCTCCTCCGCCGTCACCTCGCCGGGCGGGAACGCCTGCCGGATCTGGAAGAACAGGGTCCCGCGCTCCACGGGCCGGGCCGTTTCCGCCTGGTACTGGCTTTTTACCAGCAGGAACTCGGCGGGAACTGTGGACGGATCGCAGAGATAAGCGGACACAGCCCCCAGCTTTTTGGGATTGAGCCCATAATCAAACCGCCCCTCCATCGTCTGGATTGCACTTTTTCCAGCCGCTACCTTGTAGGGCCGGATGTAGGTTGTGGCCGTGAATACCCCTCCTCTCTGTATGCGGCTTTCGCCACCTTGGGACAAAGTGTCCCAAAGTCGTGAAAACCGGGGAGCGGCACAGCACCGCTCCCCGGAGGGTCAAAGCTCCACCACGGCGGAGAGCCTTTCCAGTAAATCAGACAACGGCCCCCATAAGGCCGCATAGTCCCTTTGCAGGGCGGCGATCTCCTCCGGGTAGATGCCGCCGTAGGTGTTGGCCTGGATCGCCACCTGGTTTAGATTGTTTGAGCACCGCCGCTGGAGCGACACCAGCTCCCGGACGGGCGAGAGGTCAACGTGGAGCACATAACCGTTAAGGGCCATTTTCCGCATATAGGCTCCCATGTTGCGGATGCCAGCCTCGGCCATGCGCTCCCGGATCAGCTCCTGCTCCTCCTCGGACACCATGACATGAAGATGGACAGGGCGGCGGCGTTTCTTTGTCACCGCTCCTCCCGTTCCCGGCTCCGATAGGGGCGGGGCGGCTCTTTGACCTTATCCACGGGCTTTTCCTCCACAGGGGGCAGGGGCGCGCCGAACACGCCGCAAAGACGCTTGACCTCCAGATGGGCAAATTCCTGGTCGTTCTGTTTTTCCATAGATACCTCCTCAATCATAACAGCCTGGGACTTCGGGACACTTTGTCCCAAAGTCCCGTTTTTCCATGTTGACAGCATTTCGGCCATTCCGGGGCAGGGCATATAAAACTACGGCCCGCCCCAAAAGCGGCCCAAAAAAGCCTTGAAATCAGCGGGTTTTCCGGGGGCTAATTGTCAACAGATCACCCCCCGTTTCCGGCGCATATATTCCCGCTGTTGGCGGCGGTGGGCTTTTAAGGCACAAGCCTCTGAACAATACGCCTGCCGCCTGTCCGGGGCCACGGCCCCGCCGCAGATGGGGCAGGGCTTGAAATCCGGCCTGGGGCCCTCGGTAGTAAGGGCGGCCTCCAGCGCCGGATCAAGGGGCAGGACGGTCTCCCGGAAGTAGCGGCAATAGGCACCTGTCCAGCACTTTCCCAGCATATAGCACTCACAGTCCAGGGGCAGGCATCCACAGGCCCGGTCATAGTTGGCGCACCATTTCACCACCAGGGAGCGGATGGCCGCCTTTTCCTCCCGTGTCAGTTCGCGGGCCAAAGCGTCACCTCCCGCCGCCCGGCCTGGGAGAAAGTTTCTGATAACAGCAAACACAGCGCAGGCCCCGCCAGTAGGGACAGCCGGAGCAGGCGGAGCCCCTGGGCGGTTTGGCCGGGCCGGGAGCCTGGGGCCGGGGCTTTTGTTTCATCATCCGTTCAAAAGAGCTTGCTGTGAAATTCATTCCCCGTCCTCCGTATCCTCGTTTTCGTCCTCGTCTTCATCCTCGTCTTCATCCCAGGGCGGGCCGTCCTCCTCGCCGTCATAGTCCTCCAGTTCCTCGCTGTAGTCCTCCTCCGGCTCTGTTGCCGCCTGCTGTTTGGGGCGGTACACCTTAAAATAGAACGCGGCCCCGCCGCCCAACACCGCCACGGCCAGCACCAGCAGGAGCATCCCGGCGTTGCCTTTTTCTGTTTCCGGCTCCGGCTCGGCGTCGGGCTCGGCCACAGGCTCCGGTTCTGGTTCCGGCTTTTGCTCCACACCCGCGCACTCGGTCATATTGGCGGCGCACACCGCGCAGTCGGTATTGACAGCCCCCGCCACGCATTTGTCCGAGCAGGAGCAGGAGGCCAGCTCCGCACCAGCGGCCTCGGCAGCGGCCAGCAGATCGGCCTCGTCCACCGTATTCAGAAAATACGTCTGGTACTGTTCGCCGTCCTCGTCCACGGGCTTGTCGTAGTCAATGACAATGTAAAAGGTGGCCCCGCCGCTGGTCTGGACGGTAATAAACTGCTTGTTGGTATGCTTGTCATATAGCAGATCACGGGTCACAAGATTACCGTCCTCAGAAAAGCCCTCGCCGGGCTCAATCACCGGCTCCTCCGTGACAGTGGGCTCCACGGGGTCAAGCCCCTCCCAGTCCTCGCCGCCCCCGGCGTAGGCCGTTACGGGGGCAAAGCCACATAAAAGAACAGCGGCGCAAAGCGCCGCCGTCAAGACTCGAAAGCGTTTCATATTCAGTTGTCCTCCTTTCCCTCGGTAACAGGCGCGGGCTCGGACTTCGGGACACTTTGTCCCAAAGTGCCATCGTCCCGGAGCTTCTGGAGCACCAGGGAGAGCTCCGTAAGAGGGATGCTCATGCCCCGCACGATGTCCACGATCTCGCTGTTTTCGGCCTCCAGTTTCTTCTGCTCCAATTCTTTCAGCCGGGCCTGCTGTTCGCTGATTTTGGCCTTGACCTTATCAATCTCGGCCTGGATTTTCATACTTTTTGCTGTTGCCATTCAAAACCTCCATTCAAGGCAAACGCCCGTAGGCGTAAAAATGAGACTGCCAGTAGCTGGTATTTAAGTTTGCATAGCTGATGGGATCGCCACAATGGATCATCATTCCGTCCCCCACATAGATGCCCACATGGGAAACGCCCGGCGTGTCATATGTGCCCTTGAAAAAGACCAGATCGCCGGGGCGCGGGGAGCTGGTGCGGGTGCAGATGTTATAGAGCCCTTGGGCCCCCAGGCGGCCCACATTCCAGCCAGAGTGATTGATTACCCAGGACACAAAGCCGGAGCAGTCAAAGGACGTGGCCGGGGAGCTCCCGCCCCATACATAGGGATAGCCCAGGTATTTTTCCGCCTCGGAGAGCATAGCGGCGAATGTTTCATCGTCCAGATACTCCCCCGGCACCTCATATCCGGCGGGCGGGTTTGTCACATAGCGATCCACATAGGCGGAGCCGGGGAACAGGTCGGGGCGGTTTCCCAGGGTAGACATATAGAGGGAGTATCGGGCCAACTGCTCCTCGCCCATGAAATACACAGGCAGATGGGACAGGTAAAAATTTTCCAGCGTCACATAACAGATATACCAGGAATAGGGCTCGTCGTCGCTGTCATACCGTGTCTCCACCACCACGCGCTCTGTAAGAATATACTGGCGGTCAAAGAGCATCCCCAGCGTACCCTGCACCTGGGCCGCCGTCCATTCCCCCTCGTGGAGCACACAGAGAATGGAGATCAGCACATAGGGATCGTGTTCGATTTCATCCAGGTCAAAATGGTACTCGTCATAATTGTGGGTGCTGGTGTAGGTATCAAGATAGTTTTTGAGCTCCGCCTCCAGATCAAGGTAGGCCGCCTCCGCCGTCAGGATTTCCCCGTCCGGGGATGGGTAGGTGGTAGCCCCCACAGCCCCGGCCCCGGCGTTGCCGAGCAAAACCAATGCAGACGAACAGGACTGCATAGACAGAATGAGCAGGACACAGGCCAGGGCCAGGAGCATACCCAGGGGATGCCGCTTCACAAAGCCCACCGCCTGGGCCGACAGCTTTTCGGTGGCGGCGGCGGTCTTTTCAGCGGCCACGGCCCCCTGGCGGGCGGCCTCCTTTGCCCGCTTTTGGTACTGCTTGCGAAGCCGCCGTTTCTGCCAGTAGCGGGACAGGGCATTTTTCGAGAGCTCCGGGTGCTCCTGGGCGGCGGTGTAAAATTGATAGTCCGCCGCAGCCTTACCATACCGGGCCTCGGCCCGCCGGACGGCCCGCGCCGGGTGCTCCCGTATGCGCCGCCCCACGAAGCGGGAGCCCTGGCGGAACGCGGACTCGCCCAAAAGCTCGGAGTGATGGGCCCCCTCGGTGCCTACATTTTCCTGCTCCACCTCGTAAATCTTCCCATGCACAAAGCCGTGGACGGAGCCCCCCAGGGCCCCGCCCGCCCGTTTGACGGGGCCGGGCTTTTTGGGGGGCTTCTGTTTTGCCAGTTTGCCCTTTGCCGCCTCCAGTTTCTCCCCGCGTTTTTCCATGCGGAGCTTGGACGCGGCGGCCTGTTCCTGCCTGCTCTTTTGCCGGAATTTGGACTTTGGGACACTTTGTCCCGAAGTGCCCCCGGCCTGTTCTTTCGTGCCAGCCCCGGCCTCCGGGCCCGGAGCCCCGTGGGGCGCGGCCTGCTCCGGGCGCACACGGGGCCCAAGGCCAGCCTTATCCCGCCGCGCCATCTTTTAAATCCTCCGGGCGGGTGGTCAGAAGATCGTAAATCTCCCCACGGGGGAAACGATCCATAAAGGGGATGGTCACATTCCCATAGAACAGCAGGCCCTCGCCGGAATTGCTGTGTGTGATATAGGAAAGCTGATGCTCGGAAATGCCGAGCTGTTTTGCCAGAATCGCCCGGTCACTCTGCGCCTGGGACAGCAGGATCATAAAATCCGTGTTGTCCAGAATATTCTGGATTTCCGGGCTGGCCAGCAGGTGCTTGACGTTCTGCGTCAACGCGCTGGGCACACAGCCCCGTTTGCGGAGCATCTGCCAGATGGAAACAAAATAGCTGGCGGTGAGCTGATCCCGGAGCAGAACATGGAACTCGTCAAAGTAGCACCAAGTCGAGATGCCGCTCTGATAGTTGGTATTGACCGAGGAATTGACAAACTCATTTGTGACGTGCATCGCAATTTTTCGGAGATTGTCTCCCATGCCCTTGAGCACGATGCACACCACACGGCAGTCGGTTTTGACATTCGTGGGATGGTTGAACAGGTTAAGGGAGCCTGTGCAGTAGAGCTCCAGGGCCGTCGCCACGCGCCGGGCCTCCGGCTCCGGCTGTTTCAAAAGCTCCTCGTACAAGTCCTGGAGCAAGGGAATCCTACCGTCCCCCACGCCCAGGGCCAGATCCCGGTAGACCAGCCGCACACAGCGGTCTATGACGGTTTTCTCAATCGGCTGTAAGCCCTCCTTGCCGCCCACTACCAACTCGCACAGGGACAACAGAAAATCCGCTTTCATGGAAAGGGGGCTGTCCTCGTCGTTGCCGCCCATCTGGATGTCCATAGGGTTAATGTGATTAGGGCTGTCCGGGGCAATTTCAATCACCTGGCCGCCCAGCCGCTGCACCAGCGGGGCATATTCGCCCATCGGGTCTACAATGATAATCCGATCCTGGGGAATGGTAAGAAAGACGTTGAGCAGCTCCCGCTTTGCCGCGAAGCTCTTGCCGGAGCCAGTAGAGCCCAGGTAGAGCCCATTCGCGGATTTCAGCTTTTTCCTGTCCGCCATAATGACGTTGTGGGAAAGTGCGTTCATGCCATAGTAAAGGGACGGCCCGGCCATGCGGAGCTCCCTGGTCATAAAGGGAATGAAGATCGCCGTGGAGCTGGTAGTCATGCCCCGCTGGATTTCCACCTCGTTCCCACCCAAGGCCAGGGAGGATACAAAGCCCTGCTCCTGTTGCCAGTCCAGCCGCTTCAATGTGCAGTTGTATTTCTGCGCGATGCCGCCCACCGTGAAAATATCATTTTCCAGCCGCTGGCGGGTGGGGGCCAGATTTACCACGGTAAAGGTCAAGAGGAACATCCGCTCGTTGCGAGACTGGAGATCGGCCAGAAGCTCCGCCGCGTCTTTGGAAAATGTGATAAGGTCGGGCGGCAGAATGTCCGGGTCATATCCGGCCCGGACAGCTTTGCGCTGTTCCTCCACTTTCATTTTTCCAATGTCAGAAATTTTCCCCTTGATGGTTTTAATTGCCTTTAGCTGATCCACGGTCTGGATATGGAGGGTCACGGTCATTTCCGCGTCAAGCTCCAAAATTTCCGCCAGGAGCTTGTCAGAGAGCTCCGACGCCAAAATCTGCAAGTAGGAGGCCGCGCCCCAATACTGGCCCATGCGGAACAGCCGGGGCTGGCGGAAGTCAAAGCTGTCGGGGGCAATAAAGTCCTTTGTGCCAAGCCCCGTCTTTGCAATATCCCCCCAGGAGAAGCGGAACGGCTCCCGGCTCCCAGGATGCATCTGGCCGTGAAGCAGGGCCAGACGTGCCCGCCCGTCCATAGGCTCGGAGGGCACGCCCAGCCGCTTAAAGTTGCTCATAACGTCCGCCTCCACGCGCTCCAGCCGGGGCCGCGCCTCGTCCAGACTTTCCGCCGGGATGCCAAAGGTAATATATTTTGAGCGTTCAATCCCATTGTTTGACCGGGCAATCTGATTTTTCAGCATCCCGGTAAACTCGGCCCGGACGCTGTTAAAATCATCCTCGGCCTGGGGGATGTTCACCTTGTAGCGGCTCCGGGAGTGGGAACGGCGGTTAATGAAAGAAAGCTGGAACGGCAGAGAGCTGTCAAAGTAGTTGAGGAATGAGCTCCAGCTGCTAAAGATAGCCGTCTGATCCTCGGTGCTTGCCACAGAATAATTGATGTCCTCATATTCCACGGTTTTTGTATAGAGCCCGCCGGGGAGCTGGCACACGCCGTCCGGGAGCATCCGCACATAGGGGATCGTCTGCTGGGCGGACAGGGCCGCCCGGTTTTTACCCTTTGCGGCGGGGCCGCGCCTGGGTGTTTGCTTTTTTACTTGTTGCAATCGCATCCTCCTTTCCCACAGAGCCCCGCATGGTAAACGGGGCGTATAAATTCTGCGTCTGATAGGGCCTCGCGCCGGGCCGCAGGAAACGGGCCCGGATGATATTTCTAACCACCTTTTCAAAGGGGAGCCCGTCACGCTCATACATCGCCAGCAGAAACGCCGGGAGCATAACGGCCAGCATAAGGAACATGGCCCCGGTGTTGCCGATAGAGCTGCGGGCCAGCAGGTAGGACGGGATGCCCACCGCCGCCGCGCCGCCAAAGCAGACAAGCTGACGTTTGGTAAGGTTAAAGGCCATTTTCGTTTTGATTTTGGATAAGTCGTTGGGTACATTTACATAGGGCATGAAAGACCTCCTTTCGGGCCGCCCACCTTGGGACAAAGTGTCCCGAAGTCCGGGACGGTGCTCTCCACCTCGTTCCCCCACACGTCCCAGCCGGGCGGGGTCTGTCTTGCAAAGAGCTCCACGCGGGGCAGGTCGCCCAGGAGGGAAACAATCTTGTCGCGGGCCTCGTCCGGCTTTTTGCTGTGGACTTCAACGGGGGAAATGATAAACTGATGGATATTTGCGGCTTGCCGTTTGGGATGGCCCCTGGTCGCCAGCAGGCAGATTTCCGCGTTGCCCCGCGTCCAGAAGCCCAGGCCGTAAAACCAACTGTCCGCCTTTTTGTTTTTCTTCAGCCAGACAAAAGCCACGGTTTTATAAGTGAAGCCCCACGCCTTAATGAGCCGCAGGGCCTCCGGCAACTGCGGGAACGTGGCCCACAAAAAAAGTGCGCTGTCCGGGGCCGCCAGATCAGCCACCGGGAGCGCACATAGCTCCTCGATCCCCATTGTGGGGTAGTGATTTTCCGCCGCCCCCTGTACGTTCTTTGCAGAATATCGCCAGGGCGGATCGGCGTAGATGATAGAATAGTTTCCGATAGTCAGACTCCTTTCCCCCCGGCCTCCACCGCCGCCTGCGCCAGCCGGATGCGCTCCGTGGCCGGGGCATAAAAGGCCGGGGCGGTTTCAAAGCAGATAAAGCGGCGGCCCGTGTTGACGGCGGCCACGGCAGTTGTGCCGGAGCCCGCGCAGATGTCCGCCACCACCTCGCCGGGGCGGGTGTAGGTCTTGATGAAATACTCGCACAGTTCCACGGGCTTTTGCGTGGGGTGGACGGTGCGCTGTACCGATGGGAATGTCAGCAGATTTCCGGGAAAGCGCAGGCCGTCCTCGGAGCCGCCGCCGGAACGGACAAATTTCCCATAGTTGGAGCTGTTGCCGCCCCGGTCAGCGGTTTTCTTGTAGGGCTTGCCCTGCTCGAACTGCGGATCGTAGTAGGGTAGTTTCTGATAGAATACCAGAATCGTCTCCGTCCGCTTGAGCGGAGCGCGGCGGGCATTGAGAAAGCCTGTGCATCTGCTCTTATACCATATCCACTCATAGCGGAGCATGGACAGGTTAGAGGCCCCCAGCACCTTATCATAGGGGCATTGAGCAAAAAACAGCACCGCGCCCTCCGGCTTGACCGCCCAGCGCACCGCCTCCCAAAGCTCCGGGAGCGGCAAGGGCACATCCCAAAAGTTGCGGGTTGTGCCATAGGGCGGATCGGTCAAGAGCATATCTACCGAGTGCCGGGGTAGGGAGCGCAGGCCCTCGATGCCGTCCATAAGGAACAGCCCCTCCGGGGGAGTCGGAGACTTCGGGACACTTTGTCCCAAGGTTGAATGTTCTGCCATACGCGCCTCCCCTCTAATGCGCGCCGAAAATGCGCTGGGAGATACCGCCCGTTTTGAACAGCATATAGCAAAGCAGCACCGTATAGCCAACGGTGCCCCATATCGCCCCGATGGGATCTCCGCTTGTGGCGATCCCCTGGACAAGCACCGCGTAAATTGCCACACACACCAGAATGAGCATCCCCTGGAATCCCACGGCGAACAGCGAGCGCAGATAGTTCTGGCCCGTGTGTCCCAATTCCCGGTTGGCAAGGGTCGCCACAGGGATGGGGGATAGGCTGGTGAGCAGATATATTTCAATCATGCGGCCATAGACCAGCACGAAAATAATGATATTCAGCGCCCACATGGTAACGCCGATAATGGAGGACTGGAGCCACAGCCCCAACAGCGGCCCTAAATCCATACCCTCCAGCGTCGTCTCAAGCTGGGTCAGCATATCCGGCGTGATGTCCGTGGAGCCCTGGATGAGCCCCGCCGATTGTGCGATCACGCTCTGGGACACGTCAAACACAGCCATCACGATATTAAATGTGTTTGACAGGATAAGAATGGCACAGGACGTTTTGAACATCCATTTGTAGATATTCGCCACGTCAAACTCGTGCATATTGTTTTTTTCCAAAAGCATCTGGATCAGTTCATAGGTCGCAACAAAGGTCAGCACCATTCCGGCAATCGGCAAAATTACCGTTTCGGAAAGCTGGCGGATAAGGGAGAACACCCCGGCATGCCATGCCGCCGGGGTCGTTCCCACTTGTACCGCAATCTCTCCGACTTGGGCGTTTACGTTATCAAAGAGCCCCGAAAGGTTCCCCATGATCCCGCTGATTAAAAGCTCCTTGAGCCAATCCGTGAGCCAGTCGGTGAGAAAATCCATAGGCCGCCGCCCTTAAAACAGGCCAGAGAGCAGGGGGATCAGCGTTGTGCCCAGCAGGATGATGCCGCCGCCAGCCATGAGCTGTTTCATGCCTTGGCTTTTGGAACCCGGATTGTCCGAGCCGTAGCCCTCCAGCAGATTGACCACGCCCCACACGCCCAGGCCAGCGCCGAGGGCCACAACAAGGGTCTGTAAAGTGTCGATAGCAGATGCGAAAAACTGCATAGAGCCTCCTTTTCTCCGGGAAGATGCCCCGGCCATGAAAAAAGCCGCCATTCCTGGCGGCAGGTTGCCACTTCGGGACACTTTGTCTCGAAGCGAATTTATACAAAAGCGTCCGGATCGTCCACATCGTCATAGTTGAGAATGTCCTCGTCCTCGTCTGTGAGCGAAGTTTCCGACACGTCCACCTCGTACACCTCACAAGCCTCATTCAGCCCAGGCCGCCTGCGGCGGTTTATGAGCTTATCGAGGTCAAAGGCGTTTTTATTGTTATCGGCTTCCGCCGTTTGCTTATAGTTGGGATGCTGCTTCAAATCGTATTTGGGCGAGAAAAACGGAGGCAGGCCCCGCAACTGCAAAATGCACTTGTCGCCCGGCATGGTCGCCAGTTCGCTGGGGGTCATAAGCTCCCGGCCCAGCCGCTGGGTATTTTGGTTGTAGCTTTCCGACTGGCCGCGGGAGTGGCCCTCGGTCTGCATGGAGATGGTGGCCTTTCCCAGCCAGTTCTCGGAAATTTCCTTGATCGTGCTGGCCTCCCGGCCTCCCAGGAAGATCACGCTGTCCATATTTCCGAGAATGGTTTCCGCGTGCTTATCATAGATGGCCTTGCATTGTGCCAACTGCTGATAGAACAGGCACAGGCTCACCTCGCGGGAGCGGATCACCGCCACCAGCTTTTCCAGGTTTGGCACCTGGCCCGTGTTGGCCGCCTCGTCCCACAGTACCCGCACATGATGGGGCAGACGGCCCCCGTGTACGTTGTCCGCCCTCTCGCAAAGGAGATTGAACATCTGCGAAAAGGCCAGGGCCACAATAAAGTTATAGGTGGGCGTGGTATCGGAAATGGTAAAGAAAACCGCCGTTTTCCGATCCCCGATGCGGTCAAGTTCCAGCTCGTCATAACTCATAATTTCCCGGAGCTGGGGGATGTCAAAGGGAGCCAGGCGAGCTCCGCAGGAAATCAAAATGCTTTTTGCGGTTTTGCCGCTGGCCAGCTTGTATTTTTTGTATTGCTTGACAGCAAAGCAATTCGGCTTGCGCTTTTCCAGACCCTTGAACATATAGTCCACGGTGTTTAGGAAGTTTTCATCATCCTCCTTGACCTCCATGCCGGAAATCATATCCACCAGCGTATTCATGTTCCGATCCTCGGCGGGGCCCTCGAAAATGATATAGGACAGCAGGGCGCAATACAAAAGCGTTTCCGATTTTGTCCAGAACGGATCGCCCTCCTTGCCGTCCCCCTTTGTGTTTGCTATGAGCGTATCCACAAATTTGAGGATGTCCGCCTCGTTTTTGAGATAGGCCAGCGGTTCCGATAGGTAAGCCTTTGATGTTATCTCCGGCTTTTCCCCCGGTTAGC
>NZ_QVLV01000017.1:104186-127106 GCF_003435485.1 Eisenbergiella massiliensis | reverse complement strand
AACGCAGCGGTACTAGCGTTGTAAAGGACACAACGCAAGGACCGGCGTTTTTATACGACCCTTACAGGAACCCTCCCACCGCCGCCCGCCCCATCCAAAAAGCCCCGCCACATCCCGGCCGCAGGCCCAAAGCCGCCCCACAAACCACACTCCCAACTGCCCGAGGGGTATCGAAAAGCCCAAAGTCCAAATGAGACTGATGAGGAAAAAAAGAAATGATTGTGAATGTACTGAACAGTTGCAAAAGCAGAAAATTAAGTTGTATCAGGAAAGAAGGAGAATGAGATGGATGTTTATGATCAAAAGAAAGAAGAGTTGAAGCTTGCGGAGGTTCTTATGTGCAGAATATCCAGTCAATTGTCTGCGCATAACTGGTCTTTGAAAATTTTGTCTGACAAATCCGGTGTACCGTATGAAACTATCAAAAAAATTGCCAGTGGCAAGATCTGTAATCCTTCATTAAAGAGTGTCTTAAAGATTTCCCTTGCTTTCGGATGTACCATTGATTATCTCGCCGGCCTTGATGACATCTCCGCAAAACAGGGATTCCTTGCCACATCCGAATGGATGTAGATAAAAACCTTGGCGGGCCGCCTCTCTTTGCGGGCTGTGGAGCCTGGGACTTTGCCCGGAGACGGCGGGGCGGTTTTGTCCCTTCCGGCTGCGGGGGGCGTATTTCGTGTTCCATTGGAAAAAAAGGAGATGTTTCTTACTGCCCCGGAAGGACAGGCTTCTGTCGCCCCTAGCGGCTTGTCTGACGAATCCTGAAGACGATAGCCGCACCAATACCTGCCGCTGACAAGAAAATATAATATGCGGCTATCATCGAAGGATGAGGAGTTCAGCCGCGCTGACAGAAACCTGTCCTTCCGGGACAGTTAGAAACACCCCTTTTTTGAGACTGGAACACGAAATACGCCCCCCGCAGCCGGAAGGGACAAAGCTGCCCCGCCGTCTCCGGGCAAAGCCCCCAGGCTCCACAGCCCGCAAAGAGAGGCGGCCCTCACCCCCCAACGCTTTTATTATCTACATCCACCCAATCTTTCCTATTTGAATTAGGGCGTAGAATATGGTAAGATAAAAATAATAACGACCTGAAACAGGCGTGCCGGTTCAGATGCATGCCATAGAAAGGAATCTCATTCATATGAAAAGAGCTTTGATTATAGGCGGCGGTCCGGCCGGTTTGACTGCGGCCTATGAATTATTGAAGGGAAGCAAGGCAAAGAATCCCCCGGAGGAGATAGAAGTCATTGTATTGGAAGAAAGCGGGCTTCTGGGAGGTATTTCCAAGACTGTAAACTATAATGGGAACCGCATGGATATGGGCGGGCATCGTTTTTTTTCAAAGGATCCGAAGGTGAATGCCTGGTGGAAGGAAATGCTTCCTCCCCAGGGGGCGCCGGCTTATGATGATATCGTCCTGCACAGGACGCCGCCGCTGGCTGCGGGAGGCCCTGATCCGGAGAAATGCGACCGGGTTATGCTTACCAGGAACAGGGTATCGCGAATTTATTTTGATAAGAAATTTTTTGATTACCCTATTTCCCTGAAATGGGAAACCTTTAAGAACATGGGCTTCCTGACCACGATGCAGGCGGGCTTCAGTTATCTGGCCTCCGTGCTTCATAAGCGGCAGGAAAACTCCCTGGAGGATTTCTATATCAACCGTTTCGGGAAGAAGCTTTATTCCATGTTCTTTGAAAAATATACGGAGAACCTGTGGGGCAGGAGCCCTAGGGAAATTGCTCCCGACTGGGGCGCGCAGCGTGCCAAGGGGCTTTCTGTCATGGCGATTGTGGTGGATATGTTCCGCAAAATTTTCCCCGGTAAGAAAAACGGCCATGTGGAAACTTCCCTGATTGAGGAATTCAGTTATCCCAAGCTGGGGCCCGGTGAGCTGTGGGATGTGACCGGCAGTGAAATCGAAAAGCTGGGCGGGCAGATTTGGCGCGGCTGCCGTGTTACGAAGCTTCATAAGGATGAAAATAATCATATCACTTCCCTGACCTATGAAAAGGATGGGAAGGAATATACAATGGAGGGGGATATTTTTATTTCCTCCATGCCGGTAAAGGATCTTGTGGGCGGCATGAACGGGGTGCCGGAAAAAGAAGCAGCCATCGCCGCCGGTCTTCCTTACCGGGATTATATGACTCTGGGCGTCCTGGTCCCCAGGCTGAACCTGGAAAACAAAACGAAGATCAGGACTATTTCCAATATCGTTCCCGATGACTGGATTTATGTACATGATCGTACCGTTCAGATGGGGCGGTTCCAGATTTACAATAACTGGTCGCCTTACATGGTAAAGGATCTGGAGCATACCGTTTGGGTGGGTCTGGAGTATTTCTGTAATGAAGGGGATTCCCTCTGGCAGATGAGCGAAAAGGAATTTTCAGACTTTGCCGTGAAGGAAATGGTACAGATGGGACTTATCGACAGTCCCTCCCAGGTAATGGATACCCATATGGAAAAGGTGAAAAAGGCTTATCCTGCTTATTTTGATACTTACAAGGATATCGATGAGCTGAGGGCATATCTGGATACCATTGATAATCTTTACTGCGTGGGGCGCAACGGCCAGCACCGGTATAATAATATCGATCATTCCATGGTGACCTCCTTTGAAACCGTGCATAACATTCTGAACGGCGTCCGTGACCGCTCCAATATCTGGAACGTGAATACGGATAAGGAATACCTGGAATCCACAGCCAATCAGAACTGATTTTGGCAGTAACTGTGAGGGATACTGAACAATTATAAATAAAAATAATAAAAGCCGCTCCTGTCTCTTACTGACGGGAACGGCTTTTTCATGCTGCGCTTTTTTATTATTAAAAAACAGCTTACTTTTTATTCTTTTTCAAAATGTCATTCACAATATCCATACGTAAACCGGCATCGATGAAATCGCAGTGCTTGCAGAACGGGTAATTCTGGCGGCCGTCCTTAACCGCATTTCTCAGCTTCTGGTATGCGGGGCTGTTCCAGGCATCCTTCAGGGGCATTGTGTTCAGATCGCCCACCTCCGTAACCTCGAAGTTGTCACAGCAGCAGATACCCAGCTTGCCGTTCGGCGTAATCCACATGTCTGTATAGGGCATCAGGCAGGTTTCCTTTACTACCTTTTCCGTAGCCGCCTTGTTGGGCGCGCTTCCGGCGCGGTTGGTAAGCACCTCCTTCAGGTAACGCATCTGGATGAGTATGTCCACATCCTTAAACTCCTCCGGATGGGCCTTGACATATTCATAAATCACCCTGATATTGTCATGGAGCTTCATATCCAGGCAGTAATTGTTGATGATCAGCTGGTTTACATAAGGGACAATAGCCTTTACCTTGTCCACATCCAGGAGCAGTCCGTTGGTGGACATGAAAATAAACGCTTCCGGCAGCTGTTCCCTGGCATACTTGTGGAATTCCACAATTCTTGTATCCAGCCAAGGTTCATTATTTCCGTACAGGGTCAGGTGGCCTTTGTAGCCCCAGTCCCTGAGCTGGTCAATAATATTGTAATACAGGCTTTCTTCCATCCGGGCGTAAGGACGCTTCTCCGCGTTCTTGTTGGCCGTGCAGAATTCGCAGGTGCTGTTGCAGCGGTTGATGGTCTCCAGGTTCACCACATTGGGATGCGGTATCGGATCACTTGACATAAAATATTTGATGTATTCATTCTGCGATTTACCGCGGGTCATAAACTGAAAGGTAAGATATCCCTCGCTTGCCAGCTTGGGAAAATATTTTCTCATATTCCATCCGAATTTACCGGCGAAATTATGGATTCTGATTGGCATTTTATTTCTCCTTCTCTGGGGTAATCCGTTTCTCTTTCCGCCCGGGCCCTCACAGCCCGGACTTTTTTATCATAACACTACAGGTACGGCATTGTCAAATCCGTCGCTTACCATTTTACGGTTATCCGCCCACTTCCCAGTTGGATCCGGGCAGTTTTGCAACCAATGGTTAACCGGCATCATAAACATAAATCGTATAAGGGGATTCCTCCTGGGTATAGGTTCCGGTTAAGGTAAAGCCCAGTTCCTTTTCGTTGCTGATTTTAATCCGGGAAAACAGGTATTTACCGCCGAGCCTGCGGAACATGTCACCGTCTATATACAGCCTGTCATCGGCCGTGGCCATGGTTCTGACCGCGTTCCACGTATTTTCCCCTGAACCGGAATACAGATATGCCCTGGCTCCCCAGTCCCAGAAATAAGTATTCCATTCCTCCACCTTCTGCGTGGCGGGGGCTATCATGGCTCCGAATTCTTCTTTATATTCCTGGGGATAGAAGCCCAGATAGCCGTCCAGCGTGGCGATTCCGTTATAGGAAAGCACCGCGGGATGCATTCCGTAAGCAGCGCTGTACTCTCCGTCATAGCCGATATCCGCCTTGATTTCCTCAAACAGCTTCTGCGAATAGAACTCCCGGTAGTTCAGGTTTTCCACCTGTGTATGCTTTATGATCCGATAGGCATTGTAATAGCAGGTGGAATAAAAATCATTGTATACAGCCGGAGTCAGGATTACCACCGCCAGCGCAATCAGGGAAACCAGATAACCCAGCCACTGCTTCCTTTTATCAATAAGGTACTTCACCAGCAAAAACAGCGCTGCGTACCAGAGAAACGGGTTGAAAAAAACGGTGCGGTTGAACTGGAAGCCCTTCAGCGGGGGCACCAGCGTCTCAAACAGTCTGCGGAAGCCGCCCCAATAATAGAAGCCATAAACCAGACAGTTTCCTATTATAAAGTAAATAACCAGGCAGAAGCTGTCCGTCACTATTTTCCCCGGCTTTTTTTCCCGGAGGAAGCAGAAAATACGGTAAATAAGAAAAAGCATGCACAAAGGCAGCACAAACCTGGTATGGGAAGGCTGGGCATGGAATATAGCCTGATAAAACACCTCCCATATGGAGGAAACAATCTGTCCTGCGGTAAAGTTATCCTCTGCCATCGTGGTGCGCATGGTCACCACGTCGGAAAAAAGCATCTCCCCGAACAGCCTGTATTCAAACAGAATATAGCCTGCCGAAAGGATGACCAGGGCCGCCGCAAGCCGCAGGCTAATGGAGCGCAGGAAGGAGGGCCGCCTCGTTTTCCCCTGTGCATCCTTCTGCGCGTTCTTCCGTGCGTTCTCCTGGACATTTTTCCGCACATCCTCCTGCCCATTCTTTTCATCCGGCGCCGCCTTTTTCATACTGCCGTAATCCCGCACCGCCAGTATCACAATAGCCAGTACCAGATATCCAAGGATGAAAAAACCGAAATAAGAAAAATAGGAAAGAAGCGGATAAAGGAACAAAAACAGATAGTCCCACCGGCTTTCCCCCCTGTAAATCCTGCGCAGCAAAAGCACGGCAAGCGGAATGGACGCAAAGGCGATCCCATAGGCCGGGAACAGAGGAAGCAGTCCGTAAATAAGTCCGATTATCACTGCCGCAGGCTCATATTTCTTATAATTTTCCTGGTAAATATCCTTTGCCAGCAGAAGCATGGAGCCCTCCGCAATCAGGATTTTCAGAAAATACCCGCACATGTATGCCGCAAAGGGCGGCAGCAGATAAAAAAGGATGTTATAAAGATTGAATTCCGAGCTTAAATAGTCCCTAGTGATACCGCCCAGTATCGGCACCTCAGCATTGTGGGCAAAGAACACGTCCCAAAGCTTCATCGCCTGGAAGTGTCCCATAAACAGATCCAGGTTATCATGTGTAGCGATATAACTGCCCTCCCCGAAAAAGAGGAACACCGCAGCTTCACCCAGCACCACGGCCGCAAATAAAAACCAGTACCATTTTTTCAGTATTACATTTCCAAACCTTTTCATTCCGTCTCTCCCCTGGTCCTTTTGCCGCCCTCTCCCGGCCCGGCCTGTTCCTGCCAGGTCTTAAAGGCGCCGCTTCCCAGATATTTTTCAACAAATTCCCTCTCAGGCACGAGCCTGCCGAATAAAAATCCCTGAATGTAATCCGGGGACAGCCGCTGTAAACGCACCAGCTCCTCTTCCGTTTCCACGCCCTCCAGACACACCCGCAGGCCGATGCTGTGGGCCCTTTCAATAATATGTCCCAACAGCGTATAGTCATAATCGCTTTCCAACGCCCGTACCGCAAAGGAGCGGTCAATTTTTATCATATCGGCACGCAGATCCTTCAAATATCGCAGATTGGAATAGCCTGTTCCGAAATCATCGATGGCCAGCCTCAGCTTCTGCCCGCAGATTTCCTCCATGGCCTTCCGGAAGGCAGGATCAGTTTCAATATATCCGCTTTCCGTAATTTCCAGCATGATATTTTCAGGGCACACCTCCGCCACTCCCAGGTGGTTACGCAGCTCCTGAAGCACATCGCTCTTTTTCAGCTGTACGTAGGAAAGATTGATATTCATATGAAACAATGGGATAACCCTCTTCAATCTGCAGCAGCAGAGCACCGCCTCCTTTATCACGTAGGAGCCCATGGGAATGATAAGCCCGCTTTCCTCCATCACCGGGATAAAATCCCCCGGCGGCATTTTCCCGTATCTGCTGCTGTCCCACCGAAGCAACGCTTCCGCTCCTCTGATTTCATAGTTCTTCGCATCCACTATCGGCTGATAATGCAGGGAAAAACCTTCATAATCATTAAATATGGCCTTACGCAGCTCTTCCTTGATTTCCAGTCTGCCCACATAGGCGTCATAATCCTCCCTGCTGAATGCCACAAGCGCGTTTTTTCCCCGGCGCTTTGCTTCATTCAGGGCAAATTCCAGATATTTTACCAGCTCGCTGTAATCGGCAGAAGGATAAGGCAGCTGGAGCAAACCGCCGGAAACCGTATAGAAATTACGGTAGTCCTCCTCTTCTATATGTCTGAAAATATTACGCCTGATCTTTTCAAACAACTCCACTACCTGCGCGGAGCACATATCATCCTGCCCGAACAGAACGAATTCATCCGCAACCAGCCGGTAAAGCTGCATTCCCGGCAGCATACATTCCCTGATAATGTCCGTAAGCTCCCTAAGCAGCGTATTTCCCGATTCTATCCCATATTTTTCATTGATCTCTTTAAAATCATCCACGCCAATAAGCAAAAGAAATCCGGCTCCATGTTTCTTCTGAAGCAATCGTCCCAGGTCAAGGGCAAAACGGCCTTCCCCATGCAGACCGGTCAGACGGTCGCGTTTTTCCTCCCCGTTTACCTCGGAAATGCTTCCCACAAGAAGACGGATACTGCCTTCCCCGTCATAAATCACCGTTCCCCGGCAGTGGATCCATATGATTTCCTTATCTTTACTGTACCAGCGGTATTCCATGTCATGGTATTTTTTTTCTCCGGCGCGGATGCGCCTTAAATCCTCTATTAGCAGGGGAAAATCCTCCTCTGCTACCAGCTCCCGCAGCCCTTCTCCCGCCGGACATATGAAATCGGAGGATATATGAAATCTCTCCCGCACCCTGTCGCAGAAAAAACAGCTGTCTTCTTTTATGTCCAATATGAAAAAATAATCATCGCTTGTCTGGTTCAGCGCCTGAAATACTTCCATAATCTGCTTATTGTCCGTCGTGGACAGCAGCACCTTTTTATCCATTCTATCGCCCTATGCTTTCTCCAATCGAACCTTGCTCCGGCTGGCATTACTTTCATATTACAAATACCTGGAAGGTATGTCAACTCTTTCCGCCCAATACGCCGGCGGCAAAAGATATACCCGTAATATGAAATACACATGTTTTTCCCTGCCTGCACCGGCACCGGTTTTTGCCGCAACGCCCTGATTTTGGCAGATTTTACCGCATTGCCAATTTATGTAAAATATGATAATCTGTTTCTTATGGTTTGTTAATTTCTAAAAACAGGAGTTTTCTGCCGGAAAGGAGACATTTTTGTGAAATATTATTATACATATACAGAATTACAATCTGAAATGTCTGTATTACAAAACACATTTGCCATTGTCCGGCTTGTGGATCCTTTCATTTGCCATACAGTAAAAATTTCCATGGCGGACGGCATCCTGACCCTGACTCCGGACAAGCCCTGTTATTCCGTCTGGGATAAAAAACAGCAGTGCGTAAACTGTATCTCCGCCCGCGCAATGAAATCAAAAACCTCCTGCACAAAATTTGAATATATGCAGGATCATATCTACCAGATTTTCTGCCGCTATATTTTGCTTGAGGATCGGGAGCTGATAATGGAGCTGGTCACCGATATCACCGGATCCGTATTAAATGGCGAGGAATCCCCAAAGGAAATTGAAAATGAATTCCTTTTTTTAAACAATAAAATGGTGACCGATCCGGTTACCCTGGCCTATCACCCGCATTACATAGATGAACATCTGATCAATGCCGCCGCGTATTCCGGCTGGAATTCAGAAGCTTTCCATCTGGCCTTGATTAAGATTGATAATCTGGATGATATCTGCCGGGACCTGGGTGAACTGGCCTGTAAGGGCGTACTGCGCGCTGTGGCCGATGCTGCCAGGGAAATACTGTCCGACACAGGGGACGGAAGCTTTCTGGCCCGTTATGATGAGTCAATCTTCTTTCTCGCCTGCGGCTGCATATCCCATGAGGAGCTGCAAAACAGGCTGCTGGAGCTGGTACGGCAGGCCTCCTGCCTTCCTGTCCTCTTCCACGGAAAGCCTGTGCCTCCCCGCCTGAGCGCCGGTTTCCTTACCTGCCCTCCGGGGAAATACCATATTTTCAGGGAATGCGGGAAACCAAACAATTACGCAGAAGAACAAAGGCCCCCTGCCCCGGATGAATATCTGCAGGCAGGCACCATACTGATGGAGGTGCGCAGGCTTCTGGATGCGGCCGGGCGCCAGCCCTCCGGAATCGCCGGCCGCATCCTGTAGGGCGGCAGCTTTGCCCGGACCAGCATCTTACCGCAAATAAAAAGCAGCCCTGCGGCTGCTTTAAATCATATAATTCATACTTTCCATACGTTTCGCGTGCTTTTCAGCCAGATCTGCAATGGTAATGCTGTCCACTACACCATTAATGGCATCCGCCAGCTGTTTCCACACATCCACGGTTTCACAGGTATCATAGCGCAGGCAGTCTGCTGTCCCTCCGCAGCTGTCCAGGCATGGCACCGGATTCAGAGAGCCTTCCGTCAGACGGAGGATTTGTCCCACTGTATATTCGGCCGGATCCCTCGCCAGGCGATAGCCTCCCTGTGCGCCCCTTGTGCTCTTTACAAAGCCGGCCTTATTCAGAATCGCTATGATCTGCTCCAGATATTTTTCTGAAATTCCCTGGCGGTCCGCTATCTGCTTTACTTTAATATATTCTCCGGTGTTGTTAACTGCCAAATCAAGCATAACACGCACTGCATATCTTCCTTTGGTCGAAATTCTCATAGCACTCATTTTCTACCTCTTTAAATTTGTTTTATCCATGGTTGTCTGTATCTATACCATACCAGTATGAATAGTATAAGTCAAGGCCGATATGTAGTGGAGAGTGAGGCTTTATTTTTGTGGTGGTGCGGCCGCCGGAGGCCGGGAGAGGACAGAGGCCGCGCCACCACAAAAATAAAGCTGCGCAGGTATGTTGTCTGGTTGTAAGTTCTGTAGGTTGTATGTTGTTCAGGTTGTGGTAATTGCATTTAATCAAAGACCCCGCTGCACGCAACGGGATATCAAACTTGTAGCGCTGCAGAGCAGCGGGGTCTTTGACCCTCGCGGCAGTCGCCAAATATCCATGCAAGCATGGCTACTTGGCTCGTTGCTCGCGGGAATAAAAAATCTGCGGCCTGGTTTCTTTGCGGGAAACGGAGGGCGCAGATTTTTTATAGATATATTAGTTTTAATTTGAATCCGGAAAAGATAAATGCTCGTCTTTGAATTTCCAAAAACTTAAAAAGTTATCGAAGAGCTTATCCTTCGTAAGGTACAACGGAACCCTGGTAGGTGTCGTTGATGAATTTTTTCATTTCATCGGATTTCAGGACTTCTACGAGTGCCTTGATTCCTTCGTTGTTTTCGTTGCCTTCTTTTACGGCGATGACGTTGACATATTTTTTAACTGCATCGGAATCGGAGGTTTCTACGGCCAGGGCGTCGTCGGCTGCGTTCAGGCCTGCTTCCAGGGCGTAGTTTCCGTTGATTACGGCAAAGTCAAAGTCAGGAAGGCTTCTGGGAATCTGCTCTGCCGCCAGCTCTACAAATTTGATTTTGTGAGGGTTTTCCTTGATGTCGTTTACGGTTGCGGTGATGCCTGCTCCGTCATTGAGGGTGATCAGGCCCTGTTCCTGGAGAAGGAGAAGCGCTCTGGCTTCATTGGTCGTATCGTTGGGAACTGCAATTTCAGCGCCATCAGTGATAGCTGCAAGGTCGCTCTGCTTTCCGGGATATACTCCCAGGGGTTCGTAGTGGATATTTCCGGCATTTACCAGATGTGTGCCTTTTTCTTCGTTATAGCTTTCCATGTAGGTAATGTGCTGGAAGTAGTTGGCATCCATATCGCCTGCTTCCACTACTTCATTGGGCTGTACGTAATCCGTAAATTCAGTTACTACAAGCTCCCAGCCTTTGGCTGCCATTAAGGGTTTTGCTGCTTCCAGGATTTCCGCGTGGGGAACGCTGGTTGCCGCAACGGTAACCTTTCCTTTGGATTCCACGGTAGTTTCTGCTGTGCTTTCAGCTTCCTG
The DNA here is from genome assembly GCF_003435485.1 of Eisenbergiella massiliensis. Classification (NCBI taxonomy): domain Bacteria; kingdom Bacillati; phylum Bacillota; class Clostridia; order Lachnospirales; family Lachnospiraceae; genus Eisenbergiella; species Eisenbergiella massiliensis. Next base: position 116,452 of record NZ_QVLV01000017.1, on the reverse strand, counting down.
GGCGGCAGTGCTTTCGCTGCCTGCCTCTTCGGTCACAGCTGCCGCCGTGCTTTCAGGAGCTGCAGCATCGGTCTGCGCGGCAGTGGTTGACGCATCGGAACCGCATGCGGTGAGAAGGCCTGCTGATAAAACAGCGGCCAGGGCAAAAGATAAAACTTTCTTTTTCATAATTTTCTCCTCCATTCATCCATACATAAACATGTACTTCTATGTTAAGCCTCTGCCAGGCTGTGCCTGCAGGTACATGGCTTCAGTGTGAAGCGGGCTGCGCCGCTATCCGGTAATTCTTTTGTCCAGCTTCCGGGAAAGCTTCATGCAGACGGCCTGCATGATTTGTACAAGCGCCACCAGAAGGATAACCGTCACGATCATGATATCCAGCTGGTATCGGTTGTAGCCGTAGCGGATGGCGATGTCTCCCAGTCCGCCGCCGCCCACGGCTCCGGCCATGGCGGAATATCCCAGGATGGTGCCCAGGGCAATGGCAAGTCCGCTCAGCAGGGAAGAACGGGCTTCCAGCAGCATTACTTTAATGACGATCGTCGAAATCCCGGCTCCCATACTCTGGGCCGCCTCAATGACACCTTTATCCACCTCCAGCAGGGAGGATTCCACAAGTCTTGCAATAAAAGGGGCTGCTGCCAGAGTCAGCGGCACAATTGTGGCGCTGGGGCCATAGCTTTTGCCGACAATGGCTCTTGTCAGAGGTATGACAAGAATCAGCAGAATGAGAAAGGGGATGCTTCGCATTACATTGACAAGCACATCCAGGATCCTGCTCACCGTCTTGTTGGGCCTGAGTCCCTCCCTTCCGGTCACCACCAGGGCCACGCCTGCGGGAAGGCCGATTACATAGGCCATCAGCGTGGATACCAGCGTCATATATAAGGTAGCAAAGGTACCTTCCACGATCATCATAACCGTTGCACTATTCCACATAATCATCCAGCTCCTCTACGGTAAGATTCCTGTCCTTCAGGTATTGAATCATTTTCTCCGCAATCTGCATGTCCTCCGGCAGCTGCAGGACCATCTGTCCTCTGGCTATGCCGCCCACATCCTGTGTGTCGGCCATGAGGATATTGACAGAGGCTTTACATTCCAGAACCATATTGGCAATCACCGGCTCAAAGGAGGAATTTTCTGTAAAAGCAATACGGATGCAGCGCTTGCTCTTCATCAGGCTGTATTTCCTCTCTCCCTGGAACACCAGCTTCCTGGCAGCCCTGGATTTGGGCGCGGAAAATACTTCCTCCACAGTTCCCGTTTCCGCCAGCTCACCGTTATCTATAATCGCCACATGGCTGCAGATTTCCTGTACCACGCCCATTTCATGGGTAATGATAACGATGGTAATTCCAAATTTCTGGTTGATATCCTTAAGCAGCGCCAGAATGGACCGGGTTGTCGTAGGATCCAGGGCACTGGTAGCCTCGTCGCACAGCAGGATTTTCGGGTTCATGGCAAGGGAACGGGCAATTGCCACCCTCTGCTTCTGTCCGCCGGAAAGCTGGGCCGGATATGCGTCAGCCTTTGCCTCCAAATCCACGATTTTCAGAAGATCCCTGGCCTTTTCCCTGGCCTCTTTTTTCTTCATACCCAGAATTTCCAGGGAAAAACATACGTTGTCCAGCACAGTTCTCTGCATCAGCAGGTTAAAATGCTGAAAAATCATGGCAACGCTGTTGCGCACCTTCCGCAACTCCTTATCGGTACAGGCCGACAGATCCTGCCCTTCGATCAGAACCGTTCCCCCCGTGGGTTTCTCCAGGAAGTTCAGGCAGCGTACCAGCGTGCTTTTTCCGGCGCCGGACATACCGATAATGCCGTAGATATCACCCTTATTGATTTCCAGGTTGATGTTCTTCAGGGCTTCCACCCTGTTTTCCCTCGTCTGGAAGGTTTTGGTCACATTTTTAATTTGTATGATAGGCTGTTCCATTTTCTCAAGCCCTTTCGCTTTAGCTTCTGTCTGTCCGCCACATGCGGACAAATGTTTTCAAACCAGTACTGCAGGAACGCAGCAATTCTGCCGCCCGTCAAAGGCCGCCGTCAGAATCCGGCAGGCTTCCCCGATTCCCGCGCAAGCTTTATCATACCACATTTCTTCTAATCCTGTAAATAGTAAACGAGACGTAACTGTCACGCAGGCCGGCACATTTACTGTGCTGAACGCAGGAAAGTGATCCAGGACTGCCAAAAAGCATCCCTGCAGGCGATTCAGGATGGTTTTTGGCAGTCTTTGTGAAGGAATTGAACGGTTATACCGCCCCATAATTTTCAGAAAAAAGACTTTTTCATAAATCCTTCCCTGGCGGACATTTGCGGGACTTCGTCTATTCCTCGCCAAAAAGCGGGGTGGAAAGGTACCTGTCGCCGGAATCCGGAAGCAGCGCAACAATTACTTTTCCTTTATTCTCAGGGCGTTTCGCCAGAAGAGTTGCCGCATACAGGGCGGCTCCGGAGGAAATTCCCGTAAGCAGGCCCTGGGTCTGCGCAATAGCCCTTCCTGTAACATAGGCATCTTCATTTTCCACCTGTATGATTTCATCGTAGATTTCCTGATCCAGCACGCCGGGAATGAATCCCGCCCCGATTCCCTGGATGGCATGAGGGCCGGGCTTTTTGCCGGAAAGCACGGCCGACTGGGCCGGTTCCACCGCAACCACCCTGACCGCCGGATTTTTTTCCTTCAGATAGGAGCCTACGCCGGTCAGTGTCCCCCCGGTACCTACTCCCGCCACAAAAATATCCACATTTCCATCCGTGTCATCCCAAATCTCAGGGCCGGTGGTAAGTCTGTGCGCTTTGGCATTGGACGGATTCTCGAACTGTCCGGGGATAAAGGAACCGGGAATCTGGCTGTGCAGCTCCTCCGCCTTCGCAATGGCTCCCTTCATTCCCTCCGCCCCCGGGGTGAGGACGATTTGCGCGCCATAGGCCTTCAGCAGCTTGCGCCTCTCCACGCTCATGGTTTCCGGCAGGGTCAGAATTGCCTTGTAGCCCTTGGCCGCAGCCATAGCCGCCAGGCCGATTCCGGTATTTCCGCTGGTGGGTTCAATGATGGTGGCTCCCGGCTTCAGCAGCCCCTGCTCTTCAGCATCCAGAATCATCTGCAGGGCAATCCTGTCTTTTACGCTGCCAGCCGGATTAAAATACTCCAGCTTCGCCAGAATCACAGCGTCTGTAACGCCTGCTGCCTTTTCGTAATTCACCAGCTCCATAAGAGGGGTTCTTCCAATGAGTTCTTCCGCACTTTTTTTAATATTTGCCATAGTCTGTTCTCCTTTTTTATTTGACTGCCGCCGAGGTATTGTAACAGTCCGGGCCGCTGAGCTGTTACGATGTTTGTATTCCTAGTATTTCAGTAGGTTTATTATGAATTGACTATACTACTGCCTTCTTTACCTGTCAAGTCAATTTTGCATAACGGTCAAGAGCCGCCTTTGCAGCCCCTGCCGCTGCTTCTTCCTCAATATCAATAAAATGAAGCTTCATATGGAATCTTTCTGCAACCGCTTCCGCCATCAGCCTGTTTTTTCTGATACCATTTCCACTGGCTACAATTTCCCTTCTCCCCTCTCTGATTTCTTCTGGGAAATCCATATACAGCTGATACAATTCCTCTGCCATCCCTCTGACGTATGCCCTGATAAAATCGGATGGATGGAAGTTCTCCGGCGTCAAATTCTCTATTTTACCATATTCATCCATTCTTCCTCTGCTGCCATATAAACAGGGATTTATCACCAGGGTTGATCTCGTATTCTGCGAACCTATAATATTCATTTTTTCAAAAGCATTGATCTTCATACCGGTAAACTCATATACTGTTTCCTCAAAAAAGGAAGCCAGCCTTTCATAGGTTTTACCGCCGTTTACAGATGCTCCAACATAAAGCTTCCCTTTTTTGAAAAAAGGGCGCACATCAATTTTTTCATTATAAATGCAGCGTTCGTCAAAGATAACAACCTGTGATCCGGTCCCTACATTAATATTTATCTGTTCTTCCGGCTTATCCATTATGCAGTAAAAACTGGCCTGATTATCACCCAGAGCACAACCTGCCGGTATTCCCTTATAAAAACCGAATGGCTCTCCCGAGCGTGAAATTTCCGGGTAAAATTCCGTTTCTATCCCCGCCTTTTTAAGTTTTTCCCATGCAAAATTTTCCGACTCTATTATGTATCCTCCGAAACTGGCAGCAATTGATTCATCTAATAACGGACTTTTCCTTCCCGTCAGCCGCATGGCAATATAATCACCAATATTAATCATTCTGTAAGCATCCTGAGGTATCTGACCTTTTTGTTCCAAAAAATAATGCGTAACTGTTCCATATCCGGAAAACATTAATAATCCTGTCTTTTCCTGTAAAACGGCTTCATAACTTTTTCCCTCTGCATTAAGAAGCTTCCCCTTTTCATCTTTCCAGGTATAAAAAGGCGACACAGCCTCTCCTTCCTTATTCACATAAAGGATACCGTGCATCTGACTGGAAATACCGATCGCGCTGAGCGCATTCCCTCCAAACCCACACTTCTCAGCCTCCGACAGCATTTCCATAACTTTATCTGCTATAGCATCCGGATCCTGTTCAAAATTTTCAGAAATGAATTCATTTTTCCTTCTGGCAATAAAGGGCAGCGTCCCATTTTCTCCTTCATATACAACTACGCATATTGATGTCGTTCCAATATCAATTCCTAAAGCTTTCATCGCAAATCCTCCACGATTACACTTAAATCACCTGGTAGTTTACCATTCTCTTACTGCCGGGGATTTCTTTATTTAACTTTGTCTGTTATCTGCATAATAAAGGAAGAATCCAAAAACATTCTCGGATTCTTCCTTTACTCAATATATTCTCTTCTTACACCGGCGAAGCCGAAACAATCATCCTCCAGCTATTGCAGCTACACAGCTTATGCTCCTCCCCGTCCTTCACCGGCCGGTAAGGCAGACGCGCCTCTTCCAGCTCCGGCAGCTTATCAAGCCTCCCGGTCAGGTAGTTCTTCAGCCTGCGCTGCGCTGTTTCCATACGGGACAGCAGTCCTCCCAGACGGATATCCAGCACCTCATAGCCGAAAATTTTACTCTCCGAATCCCAGATTTCCTCTCTGCAGCGTTTATACTCCTTTATCTTTTCCATGCAGGAAGGGATCTCCTTTTCCGCGATTTCCTTCAGCGCCGCCTTGTCGCCAGCCGCATATGCCGCGCACAGGCGGTTGCCCATGCCGGCCTTTACGGAAAGCACATCCGCCAGATGAATATACAGCTCCAGCACCTCATCCTCAATGGCCGCCTCACTTCCCGCCAGCCCCTGCAGCTTCTCCCGAAGCCGCTCATAATAACGCTCCAGACAGGATTCCGCAGCACCGCCGGCTTTCATGGAACCGTCCGCCTCCTTCACCTGCCCGTCAAATAATCCCATCATCACATCCTGATAAAGAAGATACTTGGAAGGATTGTCAAAGGTCTCGCTTCCCGGCGCCGCGTCAAATTCACCCAGGGCAAGGTACGCGTCAAAGCTACTGCCCGTCAGGAATTCAAACTGCTCCTTCAGGCACTCCCTGTCAGGCTCTCTGGAAAATCCATGCTCTGCAAAAAGCACGATAGAAGGAAGGCCTGCCGCCATGGGAGTTTCCGCGCCGTCATCCTGCCACATGGTGCATACCGCTTCCCGGACGCCCTCCGCCTTGCAGGCGCGCATCGCCGCTTCCGTAGTTGCAAAGGCCACCCGGAAGTTGGGAGCCACGCCGTTCCATACCCAGCCGCCCCCGGCAAAAACAGTCTTTTCCGACAGCTGTCTGTGCATACGCAGATATGATTTATAAAAATTCTCATCATCATGGTAATAATCCCAGTAAACCAGCCCGATTTCCTGCGGCGGCTTCACGGCATCCGACAGATCGGAATCCAGCGGCACATCATAATATTCGCTGGCCGGGGATACCATGCGCAGATACATATCCGACCATATCATGGGCTCCAGCCCCAGTTCCCTGCAAATATCCGCAACCCGCTTCAGATGCTCGGTCATAATCTCCGCTTTGGTATGATACCCGTTTTTCAGAAGGTAATTGCCAAGGCCCAGCGACCAGGCTTCATCCATTCCCAGATGCACCCTCCTGCTGCGGAAAGGCTCCGTAGCGGATTTGATGCAGGCCTTTACAAAATCATAGACCTTCTCCTCCCCCACCAGAAGAATATCCTCCGTATCCCGGGTTCCCTGCATCACATCCCAGCGAAGCGCCGTCTTCAGATGGGCAAGCGCCTGAATACAGGGAATCATTTCAATTCCAAACAGGGCTGCGTAGTTGTCGCACTCAGCCAGTTCTTCCTTCGTATACCTGCCGCGGAACGCGCCAAAATAAGGATACTCCGGCACTTCATAGGTATCCTCTGTGTAAAGCATCATGGTATTCATGCCCAGCGCTGCCTGGATACGGATATACTTCTTTATCGTTTCCACATTGAGTACACTGTTTCTGGAACAGTCCAGCATGGTACCGTTTTTATCCAGGTACACGGTTTCCTTTTTTTCAAAGCTATCGTCCGTCCCTTTTCTTTCCAGTTCCCGTACAAGCGTCATCAGCGCACGGAAAAGGAACGTTTTCCCGCAGGCCCTGAGCACCGCTTTCCCTTTGCGGCAACCCTTTTCTTCACAGCAGCTGTAGGTAACCGACACCTCCCTGCCATCTTCCACGCCGGTGAGATCCATTGTAACCTCTACAGGCATTTCCAGCCCGCCGTTCAGCACCGGATTCACCGTCTGGGCGTCTGTAACCACCTGATGGCGCCTTTCCTCCAGCAGCTCTCTCATTCCGGTCAGAAGCTCCGGCCTGTTATTCATCAGCTTAAAATACATATTCTTCACCCCTTATCTTACTGCAGCGACGGCCGCCCTCCCGGCCCCAAAAACCGCCGCCATGTAGTCTAATTGCATACTAGCATACTTCACTGCAAAAGTCATCCGGCATCTTTGCGGTATACAAACTTTTTTGTTTTTGCTATAATAGGAACATAAAAATGTAACTGTCCAATCATCCGGGCAGCTGCCGGAAGAAACATGATACAGACAGGGCGCCCGGTCCGCCGGGGCCGCCAACAAACTATAAAAGCGAGGAACCGCATATGAGCAAAATAAGAGCAGTTGTTTCCCTTGGGCATCAGGCTCTGGGATATACCACCACAGAACAGCTGGACGCCGTGAAAGTGACGGCAAAAGCGCTGGCCGACTTAATTGAGGCGGACTACCAGCTGACCATCACCCACAGCAACGGCCCGCAGGTAAGCATGATCCATAAGGCCATGACAGAGCTGCGCCGTGTTTACATTGATTACACCCCCGCTCCCATGTGCGTCTGCAATGCCATGAGCCAGGGCTACGTAGGCTACGATATCCAGAATTCCCTTCGCGCAGAGCTGTTAAGCCGCGGGATATCCAAGTCAGTCAGCACCATCCTCACCCAGGTCACCGTTGACCCTTATGACGAAGCGTTCTATGAGCCCACCAAGCTGATCGGCCGTTATATGTCAAAGGAAGATGCGGAAATAGAACAGAAAAAAGGCAACTTTGTAATAGAAGAACCGGGCAAAGGCTACCGCCGTATTGTAGCGGCTCCCAAGCCCATCGATATCCTGGAAATCGACGCCATCCGCGCCCTGGCTGATGCCGGCCAGGAGGTCATCGCCTGCGGCGGCGGCGGTATCCCTGTCATCCCTCAGGAGCATGCCTTAAAAGGCGCCTCCGCAGTCATTGAAAAGGACTGCATCGCAGGCAAGCTGGCCGTGGATTTGAAAGCTGATCAGCTGATCATCCTCACCAGTGTAAAACAGGTGTACAAGGATTACCAGAAGGAAACGGAAGCCCCTATCCGCCGTATGAATACAGCGGAAGCCAAAGCTTATATTGCAGACGGCCAGTTCGAAGCCGGCACAATGCTTCCCAAAATCGAAGCCGCCATCTCTTATCTGGAGGCGGTTCCTACCGGAAGCGTGCTGATCACATCGCTGGATTTCGTGGCGGACGCGGTGAAGGGGAAGGCCGGGACGGTGATTACCTCTTAAATATTGTTAAAATCCTTCTTCCGTCTGCCAATCAAGCAAAAGCTGAAACCAATATTACCGAATGCCCGCGGAAATGCTTTTTCCGCGGGCATTCTTAATAACGACTTTACATTTGGTAAAGCAATACCAGAACCGGCATTGTCACAATGCATAAGATAGTTGTTATAACATTTATAGCGCTGGCATAGTCCGCGTTCTGACCGTAAATCTGCGCCATTTGTGTAATAGTGGATGCCGACGGAGTAATGCAGGCAATTAATGTAATCAAAAGTATCTTGTCTCCTGCAGCAGCCCACGAAGCCATGCCGCTATATTTGACAACAGCCAGAACAAGAGCCGGGCAAAGCAGCAGCCGCAGAAATGCGACCAGCCAAATCCTTTTATATGACAGCATAGCCCTGAAATCCATACCGGCAATCAACATCCCCGTTACCAACATGGCAAGCGGACCAACCATTCCCCCCACAGAGTCAATGGCATCCTTTACCGGCCCCGGAAAATGCAGCCCGGAAATCAGGGATAAAATACCCAAAGCTATTGCCAGCATATTAATATTTGCAAATACCTTTTTCAAGTCCGGTTTTTTCTCCCCGCACAGCACCATTTTGCCATGGCTCCATATCAGAAACATCTGCACCGCCAGGAAAACGCTGGAATAAATAACCCATTCCGAACCAAGAATCGCGGATACGATGGGAATCACAAGGTTCCCGGCATTTGAGTATATGACAGAAACCTGTTCTACCGCATCCAGCCGCAGTATTCCTGAAAATATTGTTACAAGCACAATCAGCCCCACATTTATAATTACGGCTGCTGCCAGCGACAGAAAGAGCCCTTCCTTTACTTCCGGTGAAAACTCCACCTGAAATGCATTTAATATTACACAGGGCAGAATCAGATGTATGGAAATCGCCGATATAACTCTGCTGTCGCCTGCATTAAGTATTCCTTTTTTAACAAGCAGCATCCCCATGCACATAATAAGAAATAACGCAGTCGTCTTTTTTATTAACAGAACTACTATCATATGATACACCGATTACTTTTTATTCTTCTTCGTACAGACATTTTGCCACCTTCATGAAATCTTTGTCACGTTTTTCAATAACCTCCCTGTCCCTGCCGCCGCTGTAATCATAAAAGCCTTTTCCGGTTTTTACTCCGAAATCCCCCTTCCTATACAGCTGTTCCAACATCTCATGCACGTCTTTCTTATCGCTGATATCTGCAAACAGGTAACTGGCTATATTATAAAAGGTATCTAAACCTCCCAGATCCGCTATTTCAAAAGGTCCCAGACAGGCATACCGCAGTCCTAAACCATACTTGAATACCTTATCGATATCCTCTTTTTGCGCAACTCCCGCTTCCACCAGGCTCATAGCCTCCCTTAAAACAGCAAACTGAAACCTGTTAACCAAAAATCCCGGAACCTCTGCCTTCAGCCGTACCGGATAACGATGAATGTCGCATGCAAGATCGTAAACAATATCCGCCGTTTCAGGTGCAGTTTTGTCCCCATTGATAATTTCCACCAACGGACAAATGTGAGGTGGATTCAGCCAGTGCATACCGCAGAAGCGCTCCGGTTTCCTGACAGCCTTTGCAATCTCCGTCAGTGACAGTCCTGATGTATTACTGGTTAAAATAGCTTTTTCCGGAACCAATGCGGATATTTCGCTCCAGAAGCTATGCTTGATTTCCATTTTTTCAATTATAGCCTCAATTACAAAATCCGCTCTTTCAAAGCTCTCCTTTTTACAGGAAAATGTAATATTATCCCGGATACTTTCCCTGTTTTTGCCGGATAATCCACCTGACTGAGCTAATGCCTCCTGATTAATCAAAATCAACTTTCTGCTTTTTTCCAGCACCTCATCATTGATATCATACAAAACCACCCGGTATCCATGCCCTGCAAACAGCTGCGCTATGGAGGAACCCATTATACCTGCTCCTGCAATTACAATATTACTGATATTATGTACCATCCTTACTCCTCCTGCTTCGGTAATTTTACGAGAGCCGTTCCGTCTACCACCACTACCCCGTCCTGATTGACCACTGTGGTTTTTAAACGGGCCCTCCCTTTTTCCAAAAGCTCAGTAATCTCAACTTCCGCTGTAATAGTATCCCCAAAGAAAACCGGCTTTAAAAATCTGGAATTCTGTTCCATATATATAGTTCCCGGTCCCGGCATACGGCTCGCAATCACGGTCGAAAGAAAGGATGCCGTCAGCATTCCATGAACAATCCTCCTGCCAAACAACATTTCCTCCGCCTCGGCAGCATTTACATGCAAAGGGTTAAAATCTCCTATAATCCCCGCAAAGCCATATACATCGCATTCCGCAATTGTTTTTGAAAAGCTCGCTTTTGTTCCGACTTTATAGCTCATCAGCAGCACTCCCTTCCTTAAAAATTCACGTACTCTTTTCCCTTTAAATGAAGCATCTGCCGCGCCTCATTGCTGTCTGCAATTTCAAAATCCAGCGCTTCCAGAATAGTTTTTATCTTCTCCACCTGCTGTGCATTGCTTTTAGCCGGACTCCCCGCCGGGTTGATATAAAGTCCATCCTCCATACCAACCCGCACATTTCCTCCGTTCAACGCGCTCATCACTTCCAGCTTAAACATTTTTCTGCCTACTCCCACGCTGCTGTACTGAATATCATTTCCAAGTATCTTTTTAGCCTGATCGATCATGAACATCAGCGTTTCATTATTGGCAGGCATTCCTCCCTGTACACCTGGCACAAACTGAATATACACAGGCTGCGTGATAATTCCCTGTTTTTTTAATATTTTCAGGTTATTGAGCTGGCCATAATCAAATATCTCATATTCCGGCAGAGTTTTGCAGGCATTCATTGTACGGATGCAATATTCCATATCTCGGAAGGAATTGCGGAATACGTTATCCCAGGTCCGTTCCACATACTCTTTTTCCCAGTCATATTCCGGTTTTTCCACCCCAGCCAATAGCCTGTTATAGCAAAAGTTCATGGAACCGCCGTTTGCGGAAGCCAGCTCCGGCCGGAATTCCTCAATCACGGAAAAACGTTCCTCCACGCTCATTCCGTTTGCTCCCCCTGTAGTAATTCCGATTACCGCATCACATTCCTGAGATATGGAGGAGAGAATATAACGGAAAATGCCATGATCCGTAGTGGGCTTTCCATCCTGTGCACGGGCATGAATATGCACAACCGCCGCTCCTGCCCTCCATGCCTCAATCGCGCTGCATATAATTTCATCCGGATTCTTTGGCAGATACTTTGACAAACTGGGGACGTGTGTCGCTCCCGTGATTGCTGCGCTGATAATAATCTTTTTATCCTTTATATACATGATTCCGTTTTCCTCCTGTCATCTGACTTTGGCAGATTTCATAATTTCCAGAGAACGCGCCGAACGGACCGCATCAATCCTGCAATCTATTTCCAGGCTTATAGCCCCCTGATAACCATTTTCATAAAGCCTTCTGATCCTGTTTCTGTGGATTTCTTCCTTTTCCGGCTTCAGGTAAGATCTTTGGCTGGGCGTACCGTCATCATCCGAAATATGTGCATGCTTAATAATGCTTCTGTATTTTTTCAGATTCAGATCCGCTTCATTTACATACTCCATATTATAAAAATCTACAACAAGCCCCACATTCGACAGATTCAGTTCTTCGACAATCGAAACGGCCTCTGGTATAGAATTGATAAAATTACAATAACAGGGGGCCAGCGGTTCCAGACATACTATAATATCGTATTTTTCAAATTCCTCCGCCGTGATCTTCAAAAATTCCTTAAGCTGATGCACTGCCGTCAGCCTGGAGTAGCCTTTTGGAAGGTTTCTCGACCTGGGGGAGCCAATTCCGGCAAACCTGATTCCCAGGCCACCTGCTTTCTGTGCGCACTGACATGCATATTTCCGGATGATTTCCGGCTCGAACCCCGGGCCTGCTATTTTCACGGTTTCCGGACAATAACCATTGATCCCCGCCACCTGGAGACGGCTCCTTTTTACAGCCCTCTGTAATTCCAGATATTCACTTGATGATAAGGAAACCAGATATTTACCCATAAACTCTGCATAATCAAAGCCTGTTTCCTTTGCCGCATCCAAATCCTGCGGACTTAACAATGTACAACCAATTTGCATTTTCCCTCCGTCTTTGGCACAGGGCTCCGATTTAA
>NZ_QVLV01000017.1:0-104176 GCF_003435485.1 Eisenbergiella massiliensis | reverse complement strand
TCCCTCCGTCTTTGGCACAGGGCTCCGATTTAAAACCCCCCCCCGCCGTTCCCGGCAGAGGAGGTAATTATCTGTTACGAAAAGCCGTTCTTACAACTCATTACCCTTCAAACTTTTCCTGATTATTAACGACGCTTTCGTCCAGTTCCCAGCCAAGCTTTTCATATTTTTCCCGACGGGCATTTTTATCATTGAATAATTCTCTGTGAGCGTATTTCGCCACATCCTTTGCTATCTTTCTGGGCACGGCAATCACACCGTCGCCATCTGCAACAATAATATCTCCGGGTCTGATTGTTACGCCGCCGATTGCAACAGGAACATCCTTTGCATCATACTGCAGCCTGACCTGATCCATTTTCTGTGATACAAAATAACTCCAGACCGGAATTTCTTCCTGGATGACCTCATCAGTATCTCTGATTCCGCCGCCGTTTGTCAGAAAGCCTCTGGCCCCCTTAATCTTAGCTCCCAGCGCATTTTCAGAACCCATAAGCCCCACATCCACACCGGATACGTCAAGGACCACAAAATTTCCTTCTTCAATTTCATCAAACCAGGGATAAATACATACATTTCCATAGTACCAGTTGGACCACTGGGTATATTCATCTCCGATCACCTTCGGATCCGGACCTTCGTAAGGAAGATATCTGGCCGTTTTAGCAATCCCAACGGCTCTTGTCCGGTACAGGGGCCTGATTTTATAATCAAGAGTCCCATAATGATGATATCCCATCCAATCCATGCCATCTCTTACATCCGCCACACGCAGTGGCTCAAAAAGTTTGAGTAATTCTTTGTCTTCGCTGTTCATAGCTTCCTCCGGTTAATTTTTATTTGCTTCCAAAATAGAATTCGCTTCTTTCATAAATGCCGCAGCAGCTGTAGCAGAATCCTCCTGTCCATATCTTACCTTATCGGCAGCAGTCTGATAGGCTGTTGCAATTTCACTTGCTCCCTTTGCCGCCGGTGTTGCTGTGTCACAAAGAGGCATCAGTGCCAGTGCAAAATCAATTGCTTTCTGGTTGGGTTCATCCAACAGAGGCTTAATAAATTCTGCCATATCGGAATTAGCCGGCACACCCTGATCCATCTTAAACAGTTCCATTGACTGCTCTGTATTTACGAAGAAATTAATCAGCTTTGCAGCCGCTTCCTGATGGGCTTCATCAATATTGGAAGATATCGCAAAATGTGCGCCTTCAAGATATTCCGCACGGGTTCCGTCATCCGCAGTGGGAATTCTGATTGCCGAAATATTATTGTCAGGCATTGCATCTGCATATAAATACAGCTGATTTATCGGAACATTATGAAGAACCATTTTACCTAATGAAAATAGCCTCTGCTCCAGAGCCAGGGAACCATCTTCAGAAGCTGTTGCCGCATCCGGGATGGCTCCTTCCTCCCTAAGGGCGCTCCACATATCCAGGAAGTCAACCACAGTTTTTTCTTCAAACCCAAGCTGGCCATCCGCGGTATAGTTATCTCCGCCCGCCTCTCTTGATGCCCAACGGAAGCAGTTGATATCAGCGGAGCTGTCTCCTGAGAAATAAATTCCTGTACCTGCTGCCGCATCCGTAAACTTCTTAGCTTCCTCCTGGAACTGAGCCCATGTCCAGTCCTCATTGTATGCCGGAAGCGTAACACCATATTGTTCGGCCAGCTCATTATTTACAAGATAACAGGTAAAGCTCACCCCCATGGAAACCATATAAAGCTTGTCTTTATATTTTCCGCTGTCGATAATTGCATCTGAAAATTTTGACAAATCAATGGTGCCATTATCCACATAGGGCTGAATCTCCAGCAAAGCGCCGCGAAGTGCATAATCAGCAGCATACTGAGGATGCATTCCAAACATATCGGGAGCATTTCCTCCGGCAACCTGTGTTGACATCTTGGTCCAGTAATCGGACCATGACATAGGCTCCCTCATAACCTTAATATTGGGATTCTCCGCCTCAAATCTGTCACAGATCTCATTGTACATATCATTCCTCTTGGTATCACCCCACCAGGAGAAGCGGATTTCCACCTTTTCCCCGTCTGCCGGCTTTTCTGCCTCAGTTTCGGCCGCCTGCGTTCCTTCTGCCTTACTTTCAGCTGCCGGCGCCGGATTTTCCGTCGTTGCCTTACTTCCGCATCCTACGGCTGTTAATGCCATTACTGTCGCAAGAAGCACCGCTAACATTTTGTTGTGTTTCATACTAAAAACCTCCCGTATTATTTTTTTTGAACCGTATTATAAAGCAATCCGTTTGTCAGATTGCACGGTTTTAAATATAATTTACGTTTGCCTGCCGCTTATCCTTTAATACTTCCCGCAGTTATTCCTTCCACCAGATAATTCTGGAAGAAAACAAACATCAGGAACAAAGGAAGCAATGATAAGGTTGACATGGCAAACAACGCGCCCCAGGAACTGTTCCCTGTAGCATCCACAAACTGACGCAGCGCCAGTGCCACAGTAAATTTCTCAATTCCCGTTATGTACAGCATCTGTGAAAAGAAATCATTCCAGGTCCAGATAAAGGTAAAAATTGTTGTTGTTACAATTGCAGGTACGGATAGCGGGACGGTAATACGGATAAAACGCTGCCATTGTCCACAGCCATCACAAATAGCCGCTTCATCAATTTCTTTCGGCAGCCCCCTCATATACTGTGTCATCAGAAATACAAAGAAACCCTCCGTGGCCAGGAATTTCGGCACCATTAACGGCAGATAAGTATTAATCCAGCCGAGTTTATTGTACATAATATACTGTGGAATCAGCTTTACATGCATGGGAAGCATCAGCGTTCCCATCATAAGTGCAAACCAAAATCCCTTCAGCGGAAACTTGATTTTGGCAAACGCATTTGCCGCCAGCAGACAGGAAGACAGATTCCCAATCATGGCTACAATAACAATAAGAAAAGAATTCATAAAAAATCTTCCGAAGGTAACGCCTGACAGCCCTTGCCAGCCTTGTGAGTAATTATCCGTTTTAAAGGTCTCAGGCAAAAAATGGGTTCCCTGGAAAATTTCCAGCGTATCCTTAAAAGAAGCACTGATCATCCACAGCAGAGGGTACAGCATTAACAATGCGAACGTAATAATAAATACATGATAAAATACATTTCCAACTTTTCTTTTCATACCCTGCCTCTCCCATCAATCATCATAAAATACCCAGAATTTAGCGAACAGAAACATCAGTCCGGTTACAACTGCAATAATAAGAAGCAATATCCAGGCCATCGCGGATGCATATCCCATCTGGAAGTGGTTAAATGCCTTAATATACAAATACAGTGAATAGAACAAGGTGGAATCCAGCGGTCCGCCGGAACCATTGCTGATAATATACGCGGAGTTAAACGACTGGAAAGCGTTAATAACCTGCATGACGATATTGAAAAATACCATTGGAGTAAGCAGCGGAAGCGTAATTCTGAAAAACTGCGCTATTTTACCCGCCCCATCCAGCGTTGCCGCCTCATAATAATCCTCCGGTATCTGCTTCAGTGATGCCAGGAAAATAACCATGGATGCGCCGAACTGCCATACTGCCAGGACAATCAGCGTATTCAGGGCAGATGAGGGCGTTGCAATCCAGTTCTTTCCTTCAATTCCAAAAACAGCAAGAATCTGGTTAAATACGCCTTCCTTGTTAAACAGCTGCCTCCACAAAATAGATACTGCAACCGATCCCCCAAATAAGGACGGCAGATAATACATTGCCCGGTAAACCTTCACTCCCCGCCTGTTTTTCTTAAGCATCAGGGCAACCAGCAGGGCGAAGGCCAGCTGCAGAGGTACGCTGACAATAACATATTTAAAGGTTACCTTTAAACTGTTTATAAATCTTCCGTCTGCAAACAGGGATTCATAATTTTTCAATCCCACAGGGATAGCCGGTGTCAGCATATCATACTGTGTAAATGAAAAATAAAGTGATGCAATCATCGGAATCAATGTAAGACCAAAGAAACCGACTAACCAGGGCAGCAAAAACAAATAACCGGCAATTCCTTCCTTGACATTTTTTTTCACCTGTAACACTCCTTTCTTTTATAAATCAAATTCAATCTTTGCGCCGTTTCTGATAAATACAGGGATCTTATCAACAGGCGCATCCACCATCACACTGGTTCCTCCGGAATATTCCTCTTTACCGGAAGCCGCTGTCCACTTTTCATTCCCCGGGAAATAAACCATTTTTTCCCTTTGTCCCTCCTCCGTAACCGGCGCTACGAGAATATCCCGCCCAAACAAATACTCGTCCTTTACATTCCAGCACTCAGGATCCTCAGGATATTCCAAAAACAAAGCCCTCATAAGCGGCATTCCGGTCTCATGCGTTTCCTGCATTAAATCTGTAAGATATTCTTCAAGGCTTTTTCTGATTAATACATACTTCAATAAAATTCCGTAAATCTCTTCTCCGTAGCTGTATATTTCGTTAGGCTGTCCGCTGGTAAACTGTTTTACCCCATTTCGGAATTCCTCTTCCAGTTTTTCAAAGGGCTGCCTCGCACCATGCATCCGGAGCACCGGAGTGAAAACCGCCCATTGGAACCAGCGGATCAATAGCTCTCTGAATGTTTTATCCCCCGGATAACCGCCTAAAAATCCACCGATATCGGTTGCCCACCACGCAATTCCGGCAATTCCCATACTTATCCCTGCCTGTACCTGCTCCTTCAGCGCCCGGAATGATGAGTGTACATCTCCCGACCAGACCAGCGTCCCGTATTTCTGGCTTCCCGCCCACGCACAGCGTATCAGATTCATTACCCGTTTCTGGCCGCTGCCTGTCATTCCATCCCAGAACGTCCTGGCATACAATACCGGATAATAATTGCTTATCTCCAGTGCAGGTCCTGCCTGATACCTGAAAAGGTCATAATCATAAGGGCCATATTCCGGTTCTGCCTCGTCCAGCCAAAACATTCTGATTCCCTTATCATAATAATTTTTTCTGCACAGGTTCCAGACAAATTCTCTGGCCTCTGAAGAAAACGGATCCCAGAATCGGGTTTCTCCCATCCAGTTCATATGTATCTGGAGTCCCCGGTCATTTCTAACAAGATAACCCTTGTCCTCCATTTCCTTTTTCCCTGACGCACCTGCATCTACCGTAGGCCATACCGATACCATAACTTTGATACCATATTCCTCCAGTTCCTTTACCATTGCTTCCGGATCCGGCCAGTCCTTCGGATCAAATCGAAATTCTCCCTGTTTAGTCCAATGGAAAAAATCTATTACTATGACATCAACAGGAACCTGACGCTTTTTATATTCTCTGGCTACTGCCAGCACTTCCTCCTGATTCCTGTAACGCAGCTTTGACTGCCACAGGCCAAGCACATAAGAAGGCATCAGGGGAGAACGGCCTACGGCCTGTGTAAACTGTCTGAGTATTTCTTTCGGTGTTTCAGCCGCGGTTATATAATAATCAAGTTTTTTTGTCCGTTCTGCAGTCCATTCTGTTCTGTTATTTCCAAATATCACCTTCCCGATAGCCGGATTATTCCATAGAAAACCATAACCACGGCTTGACAGGTAAAAAGGGATACTGCACTGCGTATTTTTTTGTTCCAGGTCAAGAATTTCACCTTTTTTGTTCAGATTTGTTTCCTGATATTGGCCTAAACCATAAATTTTTTCATCTTCATATGCTTCAAATCTTGCTGTCAGCCTATATTCCGCTGCCCCCTGTACAGCCTTAAATTCTCTGGCAGAGGTATCCTGCGGAACAGCGTAGCGTTCCAGACGGTTCCGGTTTCTCCAATATTCCTGCAATAATACTTTACCGGTACAATCTTTAAAACATATCCAGCCTTCCGGATTGATTTCCCCCCGGATACGTCCATTTTCCATGTATCCACACTGAGCTGTCTGCCCCTGCTCCTCCCACGGTGCTTTTAATTCACACTCCTGTATCCCAATCTCCGGTTCCGCATCCGGCACCGCCTCTGTCAGCGCCCAGTTTCTTTCATCCTCTGAACCAGCTGGCTGCATGACAACTCTGAGAGAATTCATCCCCCATGGCATCATACGTAACAGCATCCCGTCCATCAGCATACATAGATTTTTATTATCCTTCCAAAGTCTCATACATTCCTCCAAAAAATGGACAAAAAAACAGTGCCTGCCCGTTTCAAGAAACATATTGCAAGCACTGCACAAAAAACAATTCGTGAATATGCCAGCTCTTTGTTTCATTTCCCCTGTTCATGCTGAAAATATACACAAATATAAAGCCGCATTCCACTCATTTTTTGTCCGTTTTAATTTACTTTTTGCTTTTCAAGCTCTTTTTATATTGACTGGGTGTCACACCCCTGTGCTTTTTAAAAATACGGTTAAAGCACTGAATACTCTTAAATCCGGTAGTATATGCTATATCGGTGATACACATTTCCG
This sequence comes from Eisenbergiella massiliensis, assembly GCF_003435485.1. Classification (NCBI taxonomy): domain Bacteria; kingdom Bacillati; phylum Bacillota; class Clostridia; order Lachnospirales; family Lachnospiraceae; genus Eisenbergiella; species Eisenbergiella massiliensis. Next base: position 97,753 of record NZ_QVLV01000017.1, on the reverse strand, counting down.
ATGTCTGAAGCAGTTCTTCCGCCTCTCTCAACCGAATAGAATTCACATAATCCAGAAAATTTAGATTCGTTTTCTTTTTAATATATTTAGAGCAGTAAGCTGTACTGAATCCAAGATAATCCGCCACCATGGTTAATGTAATATCCTTGTGGAGATTATCTTCCATAAACTGCTGCATTTTATAAATATTTTCTGTGTTTTCAACTGTTTTTGTCGGAATATACTGCTTGATGGTATTTTTATTGCTTAATATTTCTATCGTCAGCTCTGATGCCTTTATTCCGGAATAACATTCATTCATCCTGCCATATTGGGCATTTATAAGCTCCTTAAAAATACTTTTCATCTTATCCGTAGTTTTTATAATCAGAGTATTCCTGTAAATTTCCGTTAATCTTTCTTTTGTATCCAGATAGCTCAGTATGTTTTTCAAATATACCTTTGCCACCCATATCACAGTACCCGGCTCGGTTTTCATATATGCATGCATGGCATTGGAACTGACAATCATTATTTGCCCTTCCACTACACTGTACATATTGCCGTCTACATCAATGTCCAGTTTTCCCTTATCCAGATAAATAAACTCCATTTCATTATGCCAGTGATTGCAGATTGCAAATCCATGCGTAACAACACTGCCGTATATATTGTCTTCAACAAGCATCCTAATAATGGTACAATTATCAGCCATCTTATCTCCTTCATATTTGTTGCCATGCTACCTTTCTATTGTAGTGGAAAACAATGTTTTTTTCAACTCCTGCCGCAGCTTTGCCAACAGTTTCTAAATGAACGGTTATTGTTCCCTGCTAAAGAGAGGAAAACAAAAAATAAAAATAACAGGACAAAAATAAGACAGACTTTTAAACAATATGCTTTTAATATTTTAATATAACTATATTTTATCGGGAGGGATTGCCATGCACACATTTACAACAAATGAAATCGGAAGAATAATAATTATCCATCTGGGAAAGGGCGAAGATATTCTGTCCTCCGTCCAGTCGGAAATCAATCGTCTGAATGTTAGGAACGGCATTTTAGTATCAGCTATAGGATCCTTAAGATGTGCAAAGCTTCATGCGATTACCACACTGGAGGATCTTCCTACTAATGAATATTTTACCTACACAGATCCCATTGAACTTGGCAGTGCTCAGGGACTTATTATAAATGGCGAGCCACACTTCCATCTTACCGTCTCAGACTCCAAACGGGTTTATACAGGTCACATGGAACCCGGCTGCGAAGTACAGTATCTTGCCGAATTAGCCATATTGGAACTACCTGAGCTTTCCGTAACCAGAAAGCTGGATGAATTCGGAATTTCTTATATATCAGCTTTGGAAGAATAAAGACAGGAGTAATATACACTATGATGACAGGTGAACAATATATTGAAAGCATCCGACGCATGAAAATGCATATTTTCTGCCTGGGCGAAGAACTGGAAACAGCTGTTGGGCATCCTATGCTGCAGCCTGCGCTTAATTCTGTAAAAATGACCTATGATCTTGCTCAAGATGCGGAATACAAAGAACTGATGACCGTTGTTTCCCCTTTAACAGGCAAAATAATAAACCGTTTTACAAACCTGCACCAAAATACTGATGATCTTATAAACAAAGTTAAAATGCAGCGTGTTCTCGGTCAGAAAACCGCGTCCTGTTTTCAGCGTTGTGTGGGCATGGATGCCATGAATGCTGTATACAGCACGACCTATGATATTGATCAGAAATACGGCACCAATTATAACGAGCGATTCAAAAAATTTATTATTCGTTGCCAGGAGGAAGATCTAACAGTTGACGGCGCTATGACTGATCCAAAGGGTGACAGAAGTCTTCCTCCTCATCTGCAGGCGGATCCGGATCTGTATTTGAGGGTTGTGGATAGACGCGCTGATGGGATTATCGTCAGAGGTGCAAAAGTACATCAGACAGGTATCTGCAATTCACATGAGGTACTTGTTATGCCTACCATTGCCCTTGGAGAGGAAGATCGGGATTATGCCGTATCTTTTGCCGTCCCGACCGATACCGAAGGTATCACCATGATTATAGGCAGACAAAGCTGTGATACCAGAAAGCTTGAAGATTCCTGCCGCGATGCCGGCAACTGCAGGTTCGGGGGTGTTGAGGCGCTTACTATCTTCAATGATGTTTTTGTACCCAATGAAAGAATTTTCATGGATGGTGAGACAAAATATGCAGGCCTTTTGGTAGAACGTTTCGCGGGCTACCACAGACAGAGCTACGGCGGATGTAAGGCCGGCGTTGGAGATGTGCTGATTGGAGCCACAGCTCTTGCCGCCGAATCCAACGGCGTTGCAAAGGCATCACATATAAAGGATAAGCTGATAGAGATGATACACCTGAATGAAACCCTTTATGCCTGCGGAATTGCCTGCTCCTGTGAAGGGCATAAGACTCCCAGTGGTATCTATGATATAGATACGCTGCTGGCGAATGTCTGTAAACAGAATGTCACTCGCTTTCCGTATGAAATTGCAAGACTGTCACAGGATATTGCCGGAGGACTGATGGTTACCGCACCTTCAGAAAAAGATCGCACAAATCCTGAAACAGCGCCTTTCATTGAAAAATACCTGGCCGCTTCCTCCTCTTTTTCTACCTCTGACCGCCTTAAAATATTACGTCTTATTGAAAATCTGACTCTCGGATCAGCGGCAGTCGGTTATCTGACAGAATCCATGCATGGAGCAGGCAGTCCGCAGGCACAGCGGATTATGATCTCCCGTCAGGGTTCTTTGGAAAAAAAGAAGGATTTTGCCAGGTCTATACTGGACATAAATTAAGTCTGTAAATCCAGAAAGAGGATGCCCCGCTAAAGGCATCCTCCTTTTTCGTCCTGCCGCCAGGCATACATTCTTTTTTGATAACCGCAGCCTTCCTGTGCCTTCGGCTCTGCATCCCCCAGGCCCTATCAGGCCCTAATATCCTCCAGCTTCCCCTCAAACTCCGTCATATCCGTCTCCGTCTCAAAGAACTCTTCCTCCGGATACGCATCCAAAACCGCATTCTCCCCAGTCCCGGCCGCATCCCTTTCCGCGCCGCTTTCAAGCTGTGACTCCTGTCCTTCAAGCCGCGCCTCCTGTCCCGCTTCCGTTCCCAAGATCTGGAACCCATGCATCCCCAGGGCGGCGGCCGCAACCAGCACCGCAGAGCCCAGCCCCAGCAATCCCATTCTTTTTTTCACTGAATTCTGTGTAAATTTCATGAAAAAACCCCTTTCCGGATAAAAAAGTCAGTTCCATTTGAATCAAATATCCCCGCAGTTTTATTCTACCCGGAAAAGGGCAGTTCTAACATCAAAGTACTGTTATGCTTTTGTAAAGAAAAAGTAACGCTGTTTTGGCAGGACTGTTATATCATCTTCCGAACGGCGTATGCCATTTCCAGTCGCGCACCTCCGGCAGATCCTGTCCGTATTCCGCAATATACTGCTTGTGCTCCACCAGCTTGTCGCGCATCTTCTGCAGCAGATAGGATCCCTTGTTTCCAAGCTGGGGCAGGTTATTGATCACCGACTGCACCAGATGATAGCGGTCAATTTCATTCTGTACGCGCATATCGAAAGGCGTGGTAATCGTCCCTTCCTCCTGATAGCCGTACACATGCAGGTTCCGGTTGGTACGGTAATAGGTCAGCTCATGGATCATGGTCGGATAGCCATGGAACGCAAATATGATAGGTTTATCCTTCGTAAATAACGCATCATAGTCCGTATCGCTCAGGCCATGCGGATGCTGGAATGCGGACTGCAGCTTCATCAGGTCAACCACATTCACAACACGGATTTTCAGCTCCGGCATGGCATCCTGCAGAATAGTCACTGCTGCCAGCGTTTCCAGCGTGGGTGTTTCGCCGGCGCAAGCCATTACCACATCCGGTTCCGCGCCCTGGTCGCTGCTTGCCCACTCCCAGATTCCCACGCCCTGGGTGCAGTGCTTCACCGCCTGCTCCATGGTCAGCCACTGCGGCCTGGGATGCTTGGAGGTCACAAGCACATTCACATAATTTTTGCTTCTGATGCAGTGATCAAAGCAGGAAAGCAGACAGTTCGTATCCGGCGGCAGATACATGCGCACCACATCCGCCTTCTTATTGGCGATATGATCCAGGAAACCGGGATCCTGATGGGTAAATCCGTTGTGATCCTGCTGCCATACATTAGAAGAAAGAATCAGGTTCAGGGAAGCGATTTTCTGTCTCCAGGGAAGCTCGTTGCATACCTTCAGCCATTTTGCATGCTGCGCCGCCATGGAGTCAATGATACGGATAAACGCTTCATAGCTTGCAAAAAAGCCGTGGCGTCCGGTGAGCAGATAGCCCTCCAGCCATCCCTCGCACATGTGCTCGCTGAGCATGGAATCCATAACCCTTCCGTCCGCAGCCAAGAATTCATCCTGTTCCTTCTGTTCGGCATTCCAGCTCCTGTTCGTCTCTTCAAATACGGCGCCCAGGCGGTTTGACATGGTTTCATCCGGTCCGAAAATGCGGAAGTTCCTCGTCTCTTCATTTAATTTGAAAATATCCCTTACAAAGCTGCCCAGGTTAATCATATCCTGGGATTCCACAGAGCCGGGCGCAGGGACCTCAATCCCGTAATCCCTGAAATCCGGCAGGCGCAGATCACGCAGCAGCAGTCCGCCGTTAGCATGGGGATTGGCGCTGATTCTGCGGTTTCCTTCCGGAGTCAGCGCACGAAGCTGCGGAATCAGACGGCCATCCTCATCAAACAGTTCCTCTGGATGATAGCTTTCCAGCCATTCCTTAAGCACCTTCAGGTGCTCCTCGGGCTTATCCATCAGAATCGGCACCTGATGGGCGTGGAAGGAGCCTTCAATCTGCGTTCCGTCCACTTCCTTAGGGCCGGTCCAGCCCTTGGGTGTGCGCAGGACGATCATCGGCCAGAACGGGCGGGCGGTATCACCGTTCTCCCTGGCATTTTTCTGGATTGCCTTGATTTCTTCTATTGCCTGATCCAGCGTTTCCGCCATTTTCCTGTGCATGGTCATGGGATCGTCACCCTCTACAAAGTAAGGCTTCCAGCCGCAGCCATGGAAGAAGCTCTCGATTTCATCGTGGGAAATTCTGGAAAAAATAGTAGGGTTGCTGATCTTGTAACCGTTCAGATGCAGAATGGGAAGCACCGCCCCGTCCGTTACAGGATTCAGGAATTTATTGGAATGCCATGCCGTGGCCAACGGGCCGGTCTCCGCCTCACCGTCTCCCACAATACATGCGGTGATCAGATCCGGATTATCAAAAACAGAACCAAAAGCATGGGCGATGGAATAGCCCAGTTCGCCGCCTTCATTGATGGAACCGGGTGTTTCCGGAGCCACATGGCTGGAAATGCCTCCGGGGAAGGAGAACTGCTTGCACAGCCTCTTCAGTCCGTCCATATCCTGGCTCACATTGGGATATACCTCGCTGTAGGTTCCCTCAAGATAAGAGTTTGCCACGAAAAAGTTGCCGCCGTGCCCGGGCCCGGAAATGAGGATCATATCCAGATCGTATTTTTTTATGGCACGGTTCAGATGCGTATATACAAAGTTCTGTCCGGGCACTGTTCCCCAGTGTCCCACAATTTTTTTCTTAACATCCTCAAGGGTAAGAGGTCTGCGAAGCAACGGGTTGTCCAGCAGGTACAGCTGTGCCGCCGCCAGATAATTGGCTGCGCGCCAATAGGCGTCCATCTTCTGCAGATACTCCTCCGTCAGAGGCTGCTTTTCAGCAATCATTGTGTTTTCCATTGTTTTCCTCCTCGTCGTGTCCCGACACGAAATATGCTTTATCCATATTATTTCCCATTTATTTTATCGCAGTCATTTTTTCTTCGCAACCGGTTTCAAAAATTTCGTAAGATTTATCAGACGCCCTTCTGCAAAGCTTCTGCCTGCGGGAAACCTTGTCCATCCCTTCCCCCCTCTCCTCCCTCCGCAGTCGGAAAAATGCCCTGATTTTCTGGTAATTTTCGGAAAACCAGGGCAATCCTCTTCAACAATATGTCAATACGGGCAAGGCCTGTTGTTCAGCACACCTCATCCTCCGTCCCTCTCCGTCCGCTTTCTTTTTTTCCAATAGCGGTCAGTGTATCCTGAAAAAGCGCCGTCCTGTACTTGGAATCCATTCCCATAAAAAGGCTGTAAATCACGTCCGTAATTATGAGGAACGGCAGCTGCGGGGATATATTGTCCCCAAGAGACAGCCCTTCCACCGCCGGGACCGTCAGAATCTGTCCGAACTGCTCCTGGAAATGCTGCTTCCGGCAGGCTGTGATCAGCACCGTCTCCGTATGATGGAGCCCGGCTGTGCGCAGCGCGTCCAGCACTGCCTCCGTCTCCCCGCTGATGCTCATGCCGATCACCAGATCCTCCGGCTTGGTAAGCACCGCCTGCATCTGCATCAGGTGCGGATTGTCGATAATTTCCACCAAAAGCCCCAGCCGCATGAAACGCAGCTTGAACTCCCGCGCCGCGCAGGCGGAGCTGCCCAGGGCGAAAATATAAACCCTGGCAGCCTCGGATAAAGATTCGCAGAACCGATAAACCTGTTTGGTAATCCCGCCGTCAAAATGCAGCAGTATTTTCTGGTAGGTATCAATGATTCTGTGCAGCAGCTCCTCATCATCACACTGTACCATCTGAAAATTAATTTCATATAAATACTGGAATTCCCGATACCCGGAAAACCCGATTTTTTTGGAAAATCTGGTCATGGCAGGCTCCGAAACATGCAGCCTGGCAGCCACCGCCTTGGCGGAAAATTCCATCTTTTCCGTATTGCTGAGGAAAAAATCGGCAATAATGCGCTCCGTATTCGTCATCTTTTTATAGTGCATCCGGATTCTTTCCATGATGTCCTGAAAATAAATATTCATCTCTCGCTCGCTCCATGCTGTCAATAAGAACCGCTTTTACTTTCCATAGCTGGCGATAATGTCATCCAGCGGTTCCACCTTTTCCAGTTCATCCATCATTTTGTTATAGCCCATACGATCCAGCTCCGCCAGATAATCATCCCAGGTGGCATCCACATCTATCTGTCCCAGAACCGCTTCCGTACAGTAATTGTTCACATAGGCCCATACATCGCTGCTGATTTCGGAAGAAATGGTTGCATAATCTGTCTCACTCCTGATATCGGATTTATAAGGGATCGTCTGCCACTTCATCCAGCTTCCGTTCTCTTCCGCCGACCAGTATTTCAGCCCTGCAACAAACAGCGGCTCATAGGTGGTCCATCTGGTTACGTCACGATCCTGTCCGTACTGGCCGAAGGTCCAGGTTCCCTTCTTTCCGGAAGGCATTACGTTGAGCTTCACAGGCATTTCCCCGGTTTCATCCCATTCCCAGTCAACTCCCTTTTCACCGTAGAACAGGGACGCATGGATATCAAGATCACCATCTCCGAACAGTGTGTAGTTCAGGAACTGAAGTATTTTTGCCAGCTTCTGATCATCCACATTGGCATTCACAAAAAAACTGCCGTAAGCGGGGGATTCATTGGTTCTGGCCTTCACTTCACCGCCGTCCGGCTTCACTCCGGGCGTTGCAAGGATTTTCACATCGGGGTATTTTTCAATCAGCGTCAGCGGAGGACGTTCCACTGCCCAGGAATTCAGGGAGTTGGTGGAGGTAATCCAGTAGCCTGCCGTCTGATTGTTCACTTTTTCCCAGGACAGGGTTCTGTCGCCCGTGATGATTTCCGGATCAATCAGACCGCGCTTATACATATCCGCAAAGCCCTTCAGAAATTCCTTATATTCATCCATCACATAATACTGCTCCGCCCTGCCGTTTACATCATTCACGCCGGTGTAAAAATCATAGCCGGAGAAAAATACTCCCTGGGTAAGGCTGGGAGCCGTAACGCCCACCGTATCCCTGGCCCCGGTATGGTTGGGATCCTTATTTACAAAGGCATCCATAATTTCCAGGAATTTGCTCAGTTCAATCCCATCGTCAGCCACATAAATATTATCTGATATCTGCTCCACATTCACGCCCAAATCAATGCCCAGGTCAAGAATCCAGTCATAACGGTAATAATCATTGGGCAGATAATAATCCACGAACTGGAAGGTGATCCCCGTCAGATACCGGAACTGATCCTCATTTTCCGGATCCAGCGTCATTTCATACATCAGCGGGAATTCTTCATAATATTCAATCAGCTTCGGGCAGTAATATTCCACCATTGCCCTGGGTATCGTCCTTGCCAGTTCCTGCTCATACATCCAGTTCACCGTCTTGTTGAACCATCCGCAGTCCGGCATCTCCCCGGAGGCCAGCAGCAGGTCAATGGTATCGTTGGTTTCCGCCTTTTCCACCGTGATGTCAACGTTCAGCGCATCCTCAATCATGGTTTCTATGTAGGATCCGTCTTCATAATCCGCTCCCGACCACATGCCGGTATAGCTGATGCTGTACCTTTCATCCGGGTCAGGCTGGGGAATATCCGCAGGCGCGTCCTTTGTTTCCCCGCCTCCGGCAGACTCCACCGCCGCGCTTCCCTGTTCCTGTGTTGCCAGGGCATCCGCCGTACCTGAATTTCCGCCCGCGGTATTTCCTCCGCATCCTGCAAGCGATGCCGTAAGAATACAGGCCACCCCCAATGCAATCCCCTTTTTCAATGCTCTTAACTTCATTTGTTCTCCTCCTCCCAATCATTTTCAGTTACTTAATCATGAAAACTCCCTGCGGCTCAGCGTATTTCCTCCAGCTGGGAACGCGGTATCCTCCGGATTCTCGTTTTGGCCAGACAGCTTCCGTCCTCCGGCCCGCCTGCGCAGTAAGCCAGCAGCATGGCATCTTTTGTAAAATGAATGGCACAGTAGCAATAACCGTGATCCTCTTCCTCTTCAAAGCTCACCGGCTCCGTAAAGGTCTGTCCATTGTCCCTGCTGACTGCAATCACATAAGGCGTCCTGCCTCCCATGAAAACCTTCCCCGGCTCTTCTCTCCCGTTATACTGTGGGATAGGATTCCAAATGGCATACAGCACCCCATTTTCATCCCTTTTCATGCTCAGGGGACCGTTGGGCGAAGTAAACCGGGATGGCTGGCACGCGGTCCAGGTATTGCCGTAATCCATGGAAAACATTTCATACTGCCGCCCCAAATCGGTCCTTGCCCAGCCCCACAGATGTCCGGGCGTAAGTTCCACAACTCCCGGTTCCTGCAGTCCCGAATAACAGCAGTTAGAGTAAGGCATGCTGCATTTCCCGGAAGCAGGCTTCCAGGTGGCGCCGTCATCCTCGGAATAAAAAAACATATCCTCCGCCCGGCTGTCAAAAAATCTGCTTCCTTCCTCCATATCACCACGCAGCCCAGACCTGTGGGATGCTGCCGGGATCAGTATCCTTCCGTTGGAAAGCCGTATCACCCTGTCATTATTTACAACAAAGAAACCTTCCTGCGGTGTGCACAGCACCCGTTCCCCCCAGGTTCTTCCCCCGTCCCGGGATCGCCGGAGGAACATCCGCAGCAGCGTATACGTGGTCCTGACCAGGTAAAAAAGTCCGATATCCCCGTTTTCCATATGCATCATGGACAGAGACATGGCGTTGACGCCGTCCTCACCCTCGCAGGTCAGAATGGTGCTCTCCTCGCCGAAGGTTCTTCCGTCATCCCGTGACCGCAAAAGACATAAATCCGTTGTAGCCTCATCCGAACAGCTCTTTCCCTTATAGCGGCTGTACGCATACAGAATTTCCCCATCCGGCAGCGTCAGGAACGCTCCCTCACTGTTTCTGGGATTGTCCGGCCCGGGGACCAGATCCAGACTTACACTCCCCAATTCCATTCTTTTCATACTCATCCTCCCTCGATATCGCATTTTCCTGCAATACCGCATCAATCAGCAGTTTGAAAGAAGCTGTCCAACAGCCTCCCGGCTGCGCGTTCCGACGCGCATTCTGCTGCAACTGCGTCCCAATTCCGGTCAGCCCTTCACGGCCCCAATCATGATTCCTTTCACAAAATACTTCTGCAAAAACGGATAAACAAGAATGATAGGAAGCACGACAAGGACCGTTGTGGCCGCCTTTACCGTATCAGGGTTCATATCCACCATTTCTCCCATGGCCTCGATTTCATAAGGGGTATCGGGCGTCCGGTTGAGGCTGTCCAGCATTCTGCGCAGAAGGTACTGTAGAGTTGTCAGGCTGGCGCTCCTGCGGCAGTAAATCATGTTGTCAAACCAGGAATTCCACTGGCCGACCATCTGCCACAGCGCCACCGTAGCGATAACCGGCTTAGACAGAGGCATCATAATGGAAAAGAAAATCCTCGTCTGGGATGCGCCGTCAATGCTTGCAGCCTCCTCCATTCCCTTATCCACCGAAAAAAAGTAATTCCGGATGATAATGCAGTTAAAAATGCTGAACCCGCTGGGCAGGATATAAACCATAAAGTTATTCAGAAGATGAAGATTCTTCATATTTAAATACGCAGGAATCATGCCGCCTGAAAAAAACATGGGAATCAGCAGCACTGCCGTGATAATTTTCCGGAACGGCATCTGTGTCCTTGTGAGCGAATACGCCGCCAGGCAGCACACCAGCAGATGGAAAACAGTGCCGCATACGGTCCTCGCAACCGATACAAAGGCCGCGCCAAGTATTTCATTATTCTGAAGACAGTACTGATAGGCGCTCAGCGTCCATACTTTCGGGAAAAAATTAATATGCATGTAGGAAATATCCTGCGCCCTGGAAAAGGACCGGACTATCATATCCCAGAAAGGAATCAAAATGGTAATACAGAACAGTATCATAAAGATAACATTACAGGTATCGAATATCCTGCTTGCCTTTGACTTTTTTATTTTATTTTTCTTAGTATAAGCATGCTTATTCATGGCATCCTCCCTCCCATAGCAACGGCCTGCCTCCGGGCAGCCGGATCTGCGCAGCCCGCAGCTCCTGTCCCGGACGGCTCCTGAGGCCTAAATAATCTTGTAATCCGGATTTGCCTTTCTGGCAAGCCAGTTCGCACCCAGCACCAGCACAAGGCTGACCACATTCTGGAACAGCCCCACCGCCGTGGAAAGATCATACTGGCTGTCCACCATACCTTTCCGGTAAACATAGGTGGAAATAACATCCGCCACCGGATAGGTCGCATCATTATACAGGTTGAAAATCGGATCAAAGCCAACGCTGATAAGAGAACCCACATTCAGAATCAGCAGCGTGCACATCGTGGGAAAAAGCGCCGGCAGAGTGATGTACAGAACCTTATGCAGACGGTTAGCGCCGTCAATGGCCGCCGAATCATACAGCTGAGGATCGATTCCCGAAATGGTCGCAAGATAAATTACGATACTGTAGCCGGTAGACTTCCACAGGTTTGTCAGCAGATATATGGGAACAAACATGTTCTGCTGTACCATGAAAAATATGGGCTTCTCCAGGACTCCCAGCTTAACCAGCACCGCATTTATAATACCGCTGGAGGGAGAAAGCATCTGATATACAAACGCCCCGACAACAACCCAGGAAAGAAAGTGGGGCATATAGGTAATCGTCTGCACCACCCGCTTGAATTTCATATTCAGGATCTCATTTACAAGCAGGGCAAAGCAGATTGTAACCGGAAAAGACGTAACCAGGGTCAGTATGCTGATTTTAATCGTATTCCCCAGTACCCTGTAAAAATTCGGATCGGAAAATACCTTTTTAAAATGATAAAGACCCACCCATTCACTGCCCAGGATCCCCCTCGCCATCTTATAATCCTTGAATGCAATGACTATACCCCACATAGGAAAATAACAGAATACAACAACCAGAACGAGCGCCGGCAAAAGGAAGAAGTAAAAAGGGACATGCTTCTTCACCTGCTTCATAAGCTGCGCGTTTCTGGCTGTTTTGACACTTCTCGTCATACTCATGTCTGCCTCCTCTGATTTTGCAGAATGCGAAAAAGCCGACAATCATTCCCGGGTGGATTATCATATTTTTAAACATTCCTATACTGTTTGTAATACATCAATTATCTTACCATTCCGAAAAAGAATTTGCAATACGTCAATCTATTTTTGGTTAACCATTTAACATATTGTACGTTTTTGTAGTAATTCCCAGAAAAATGTATGAAAATTTGTGCATTATTTCATACGTATTATACTGTTCTTTCATTGCCCCGCCATGCTGCGGCGCACTAAAAAAAGCGGCCGAAGTTCCGCTCCGCCGCTTTTTTCAAAGGCCCTGCTTCTATCGTCCGGGCCCCTTATTCCACTCCATTCCCGCCGGTCAGCGCCACGATCAGCGAACCTGCAAGAATACAGAAATCCGATATATTAAATACCACAGCTCTCAAAGGCGCCCATTTTACGCCCAGGCTGAAATAATCCACCACATATTTCCGCTTAAGCCGGTCATAGGTATTGCTGAACGCCCCGCCCAGCAGAAGAGACAGCCCCGCCTTCAGCCATGCATTTCCCTTCGCCGTAAGGGTAACGAGAAACACAACAGTAAGAACAGCCGTCAGAATCAGTGAAACTGCCGCCACCACGCTCCTCTTCTTTTCTCCCAGGTTCATGCAGGCTCCCTTATTGTGATATTTTCTCAACAATATCCTGCCCTGCAGTATCTCCTTCTCTTCCCCGTCCTTCCTGTTTTTTTCCACATGGTTCTTAATAAACAGTTCCCCGATAAATATCAGCGCGATAATGCCTGCATATACCATACGGCCACCCGTACCTTTCCGATTTAAGCCGCAGCACCGCCGCCCAAATCTGTCCTTATCTTTCATCTGTCCCTCTTATGGCGGTATTCCGGCAATCCAGTTGAATACGCCTTCCATATCAAGCCTCCCCATCCCCCACTGGCGGCTGGGATAGGTATAAGCCGCGTCCCTTGCGGCCCCTCTCAGGAAATAATTCCTTGTGGAAACTCCTCCGGCATATGGCGAATTATATTCCACAACCGCCCACTGCATAAACTGAGCGGCAGCGCCTGCCGTCAGCGCGGCGGCAAGGGAGGTTCCCGTTCCGGTTCCCACAACAGTTCTACCCTGTATGGTGCCTGTAGCCACCGAGATATCCACCCCCGGGGCCGACAAATCCGGTTTGATTTCACCGTTTGCACCAAACCCCTGGCCCGAATTATAATAAAAGCTGTTGTTTCTGCTGTTATAGGCAGTGACCGCCATAGGCGGCTGCGCAAACGACGGAGAGGTCAGCGTAGTCTCCGGGTTGGGTTGGAGGAACTCTGCAGTCCCATTAATAAACTGCCTTATCGGAAGCCACATGTTAAAATTCCCGCTCCCGTTTCCGCCCTCGCGGATGACAATAACTGTCCAAATCCCCTGGGTGGGATTTTCAAAACGCAGTACTGCCACTTCCTTTCCCGTTTCCGCTTCTACAGGCTGGTAATCCAGGCGGATTCTCGTTTTTTCGTACACAAAGGTATACTCCAGGCTCTGTCCCAGCCGTCCGCTTACCGGTGGGATCACCTCCCCGCCCGGCGAACGGACGGAAATGGAAAAGAAGTCCGGCACGCTTCCCCAGGCTTCCAGAAGGAAGCCTTTTGTCCCTTCACTCACCCGTATCTCCACATTGACAGAACCGGTACCATCAATATGTCCGCTGAAATGATGGGCAGAATTACCTTCATTGCCTCCTGCCACCACCACCACCTGGTTAATCTGTGTCCCAACGGTGGAAATGTACTGGGACAGCGCGGAGTTTCCGGTATGATCCCCGAAGCTGCTTCCCACCCCCAGGCAGATAACCGCCGGACGATGAAAGGGGATGCAGAAGGAACTCAGGTATTTTACCGCAAGCATGATATCGTTGGTCCCATAAGCCGGGACTCCGGGAGGCGTCATATAATAATCACGCAGAAACTGCTTCGCCTGCTTCAGCTTAACCACCACAATATCCGCATCCGGCGCTGCTCCCAGGAAATCAATGCCGCCGTTCAACGCACTTCCCGCCGCAGCGGATGCCATGGCTGTACCATGTCCGATATCATCGGTAACAGGCACCAGCTCCAGCGGATTATCCAGCTGAAGCGCTTCATTGATCTGCTCCCTTGTATATTCACTTCCATAAATAAGGCCATCCGGAGGTGTGCCGGTCTGCACACTTTGGTCCCAGATGGCCAATATTCTTGTGCTTCCGTCCTCCCGTCTGAAAACAGGATTCCGGTAATCTATTCCCGTATCCGCAAATCCAAGGACAACATTCCTGCCCGTCAGATTCAGCGGCTCCTTCTGTACGAAGGAAATCCCGCTGCGTATCAGCGGCTGTGGATCGAAATTCCTGTCCAGCGCTTCCGGCACAAACAAATCCATCAGTCCATACAGCCTGGGGATATATCTGTAAAAATAACTGGAAACCTCCAAAGGCGGCAGCACCGCCCTGCTGTAATAAATGGACAGAAACCTTTCATTAATCGGGATATAGCAGAAAACATCATCATTTCCCTGCACGCTGCCTTCCGGAAGAATAAAATAGTTAATCAGATCCATGTAGTCCTCTGACAATATTTTTTCCTTACATGTCATAGATGCCATAGACGTCAAGCTTCCCTACACCATTTTTATCAATGTATGTCGCTTGCCCTTCCGGCATACATGCTTTTTCCGCAGTCTGTTATTCCGCCGCTTATTATTTCGCCGCCGTTGCTATTCCGATGCTGTCGCCTGTTATTCTGCCGCCTCAGCCTGCTTATCCGGGATGGCGTAGCCCGCCCCTCTGATCTGGATAGCCGGCCCTCCGGTCCCTTCAATATAATTCTTCGTTATCGTTACTCTGCCGATGTTATCATCCTTGGGAATCTCATACATGATATCCAGCATAAAATCCTCAATAATGGCGCGCAGCGCCCTGGCTCCCGTATCCTTCTTCGTGGCCTTATCCGCAATGGCCGCCAGCGCCTCTTCCTCAAACTGCAGATCCACTTCATCCAGCGCAAGAAGCTTCTGATACTGCTTCAGGATGGCATTTCTGGGTTCCTTCAGAATTCTGACCAGCATCTCCTTTGTCAGGCCCTGCAGAGTGCAGATGATGGGAAGCCTTCCCAGAAACTCTGGAATCATACCAAAGTTCCTTAAATCCTCCACAGTTACCTTGGAAAGGATATCCGGATCCTTATCATATTTATCCTTCAGTTCCCCGTTAAAGCCCATGGAGGTCTGCTTTGTCAGTCTCTGCTTGATGATACCCTCCAGATCGGGGAATGCCCCTCCGCAGATAAACAGGATATTCCTCGTATTCACGGTGGCAAGGGGAACCATGGCGTTCTTGCTGCTCGCACCAACAGGCACCTCCACCTCGGAACCCTCCAGCAGCTTCAGCATCCCCTGCTGGACGGACTCACCGCTCACATCCCTTGAGGTTGTATTTTTCTTTTTGGCAATTTTATCAATTTCATCTATAAAAATAATACCCCGTTCCGCCTTCTCCACATCGTTGTCCGCCGCGGCAAGAAGCTTGGATACCACGCTCTCAATATCATCGCCGATATACCCGGCCTCCGTCAGAGAGGTGGCGTCCGCAATAGCAAGCGGCACATCCAGAAGCCTGGCAAGGGTTTTCACAAGATAGGTCTTTCCGGAACCGGTGGGCCCGATCATCAGGATATTGGATTTCTCTATCTCAATATCATCCATTGTATTCGTCACAACACGCTTGTAATGATTATAAACCGCCACAGAAATTATCTTTTTGGCCTGCTCCTGGCCGATAACATATTCATCCAGGCTGGCCTTGATCTTATGAGGGGCCGGAATATCATGGATGTTGAATACAGGCTCAGTCTCTTTTTCCTTCGCTTTTTTCTTTTTAATCTTCTGCTTGTTGGGAATCCCGTCGTTTCCCTGAAGATCAGCCAGATTGACAAAGCTGATATTGGGATATTTCCCGTCCTTGTTCATGTTGTTCAGCATGTTCATCATTTCGGGATTGTTCAGCATACCCTGATAATCATACTGGCTCACTGCATCCATAGTCCTGTGCATGCAGTCGTCGCAGACACAGATATTATTGGGCAGATGGTACATCTTGCCTGCCTTGCTTTCAGGGCGCCTGCAGATAAAACAAACATCCTCATATTCCTTTTCCGGCTTATCCGTCTTTTCTTCCTTTTTATCCGAAGGCTCCTTGCCCTTATTTTCTTCCAGGCCTGTTTCCTTCTTTTCTTCTTCGTCTCTATTATCAAAATCGCTCATCTGGCAATCCTCCGTTTGATTTAATTTGTGCCCTTCCGGCAGTCCTGTGCTAATACACACCGCGACACCGCCGCAACAGCATAAGCTCCCGTTTCTGGCCAACAGACATTGTATCAGCAGCTGTCGCAGCCAGCCCAATCAGCTGGGCAGCTGCAACTGTTTTCATTATAAATCATCGTGTATATCCATACAAGTTAAGTTTCTATAAACAAACTAAATAAAACAGGCAAAAACAAGGACAGGCGCCCTTACTGCCGGGCATCTGTCCTCATCTGACGGCTGTATTTTAAAAACAAGGCCGTTTCTTACTGTAATTAATTGCAGCTGCTTCCTTTATTGCTGCTCGATTTATTGTAACCGCTTCATTTATTGCAGCCGCTTCATTTATTGTACCCGTTCAGCAGACCCAAAATCCGCCTGAGATCCGCCGAATGGGCTCTATATCCATAATTTCCCGCCGGCTTTAATTTCTGCCGGATGTATTCATGGCTTCCTGGGAAGTAAGGGTTACATTCACCTTCTGCTCCTGATAGCCTTCCGTCGGGTTACCGCGCATAATGGTTAACTCAACAGTGTCTCCTACAGCATAATACTGCATGGAATTGGTCAAATCATCCTGCGTTGTTACCGTAGCGCCCGCAAAACCGGTAATGATATCTCCCTTTACCAGACCTGCATTATCCGCGCCTGTGGCAGGATATACCTGTGCAACGTAAATGCCCTCCGGCATACCATATGCCTCACCCATGGCCTTTGTTACGTTGATACAGGAAATTCCCAGGAATCCTCTGTTACTTTCATCTACCTTTTCCTTGGTCTCCCGGTTCATCAGCTCTTCTATAATCGGTTTTGCAGAAGAAATCGGGATGGCATAACCCATACCTTCAATGGTGCTTCCGCCGATCTTGTTGGAATTAATACCGATAACCTGGCCCTTGATATCCAGCAGAGCGCCGCCCGAGTTACCGGGATTGATCGCCGCATCGGTCTGAATCAATGCATTGCTGGTACCCGTTTCGCTTACCTCAAGCGTACGGTTCAGGGCGCTGACCACGCCTGTGGTTACGGACTGCCCATAGCCCAGCGCGTTGCCGATGGCTATAACAGGCTCGCCTACCTTCAGTGTATCGGAATCGCCCATAGTCGCAATGGCAATGCTGCCCTTGGTGGAGCTGTTGATATCCTCAAGCTTAACGGCAATCACCGCCAGATCCATGGAAGGGCTGGTTCCCTTAATCTGCGCTTCAACCACTTCATCGTCAATAAATTTCACAGAAAGCTTAGTGGAATCCGCAACCACGTGGTAATTGGTCACCACCAGCAGCTCCTTATCATTTTCACCGATAATAATACCGCTGCCCGCCGCTTCCTGCTCCTGTTCCATATTCTGTCCCCAGAAATCCGTGCCGGAAATAATCATCTGATTTGTTATGGAAACGATGGAAGGCATGGTAGCTTCCACCACCTTTGTCACATCCGTTACCACCGCGCTGGAGGTTCCCTGCGTTACTGTGGATTTGATTCCCGAATCATTCGCTGCGCCAGACTCCTGTGTATCCTGCGCATTCTCCGCTCCATCTGCAGTGGCCTGGGTGATTTCCTTGGGCTGCTTATCATTTCCAAGAGAATTCACCGCAAGGAAGCTGACTCCTGCGCATACACCGAAAAATACGCCGCATACCACCACAGCTATCACTTTTTTCATCAGCGGGTTCATCGGCTTCCTGGGCTTTTTCTCCTTATGCTTCTTTCCCTGACGCCCGCCTCCGGGTGCAGCGCCATAATCGTTATTGGAAAAAGTACTGCCGTACTGGTAATTTCCCTGCTGGGACTGATAGCTGCCATAACCGCTGTAGCTGCCGTGAGGCTGTCCGTTCTGCCCCATGCCTCCCTGTCCGGCGCCGTTTTGTCCTGTTCCGTTCTGTCCCGCATTCTGATAAGGGCTGCCCTGATATCCGCCCTGCGCTCCCGCGCCGCTCCGGTAACCTGCGTTGTTCTGGTAACCGCCCTGTCCGCCGTTCTGGTAGCCGCCCGCATTCATCCCGGAATAGCCGCCCGTATAGCCGCTTCCCGAATAACCTCCTGTATAGCCGCTTCCTGTATAGCTTCCGGTATTGCCGGTACTGTCCGCATTGCCAGCAGCGCCGCCGGCCGTCTGTCCGTTATTATGTTCTGTATGAGCAGCATCACTGCCGCTCTGGACAGTCTGCGAATTATTTTGTTCATTCACGTTTTCATTTGAATAATTATTGTTTTCAAACATATCGCTTACCTCTTTTCTCCTTTATCATTTCAGGTTTATCCCAAGCTTTATTTACAGTATATACAGGAATTGTGTTCTTTCTGTGATAAATCTATAGAAAATATGTTAAATTCCTAATATTAACCTCAAAATCTTATCACATCCAATACTTACATTTAAAAAAAATGCCAATGGGTTACACCTAAACCCATTGGCATTTTTTTAAAATGTAATTTTATAATTATTAAATGGAAATATCATTAATTTAATATCAGATGGTTCAGTCACATAAAATGTCGCAGGCATCCCCATTTCCCCCGCTACTGCCTCCCCATGAAGAACTCCTTTGCATATTGTAAAAAAACTGACAAAAGGATCATTATATTTACAATGAACACAAATAAAATCATCTTCACATAGTGTTTTTTCTTTCTTTTTTTTCATGAAACTATCCCACGTGCCAAGACCAAACAAGATGAATAGCTCCTTTTCTCCCTCTCCTCCTATCAGAAGCACTTCCTCATTTTCGTCATGCATACCAAAAGCGCTGAAATCTGTTCTGTTAATAGTTACCGAAAGTAATTTATGCGCTCCTGCTTTTTTACTGCTAATATAGATGTCTTTGCCTACACTTTTATCCAAATCCACTATATTACGATGATGCGAAGGATACAACCGTAAAATTAATCCTTTATTCTCTAATTCATCCATTAATTCATGTGTCATTTCCCTTATCGGAATTCTAATTTTAATATTTTCATTTTGAGTTAGTTCTTTGATTATTCCTGCTTCTAATTTGCTGTATGGTTCAAGGTTGTCAAAAAAGATATCATGCTGCCAGATCTTTGGTTCACCATCTATACAATTTTCTTCAGCATCCCAACTTAAATAAGTCTGCGTTTTTCCCTTTACCAGTCCCCAATTAAAAACTCCAATCCTTTTGTCTTTGTAATAAGACAAATGAGTATCAATTCTGTTATCAGCAATCCTATTCATCCACTCAGTACAGATCATAGGTTTACCATAAATAAGCAATTCTTCAACACGTTTTTTTGTATTTGGCAAAGCGGTATAATCGTGAAATGTTATTATATCAGATAAGCCGACACATTCCATATCGAAATCCCGAAACGCCCATATGCCTGCTGTCAATGGCTGATCAGCTTCGCAAAGACGTGCCCAGTTAAAAGAATCTTCTAATAAAGAAAGACACTTTTCATTTCTGTTACTATTACCTGGCTCATTATACAGATCCCATAAAAGAATTCTTCTATCTTTTTTGTAACTTTCAATTATTTCTGATACATATTCCTTTAAAAAAGGGCGCTCGTTTTTATCGTCAGCAATTCTGAATCCAGGACTTGGTGTCCAACCACTGTTATGGACTCCTTTAGTTGGATAATCTTGTTTTCCAAGATAAGGTTCCTTATGAGAGAATGCACAATCATCAAATAATACCGGCATCACGGTTAATCCGCATTCATTTGCTATATGCAGAAAAATTTCAAAATTTTTTAGAAATGTCCTTTTTTCACTTTTCCACAAAATGTACTGAAGAAATATCCGACATGAATTATAACCCAATTCTGCTGCTGCCATTAACTCTTTTCTAATCAAGTTTGGAGAGAAACTCTCTTCCTGCCACATTTCTGTACTATTGACTGCATTAGATGTTACATAATTGAATCCTACAATCCACGGCTGTCTTTCATACCACTCCATTATTTCGTTTTTTGACCACATAAAACCTTTCTCCTCTGCTAATCATTATCCCTTCACGCCTGCCGATATTTGAACTCCTTTTATCATCCATTTTTCAGCAAAGCAATATAAAACAATCATAGGAACAATTGAAACCACCGATACAGCACTTAGCTTTGATACAAAAGTTTCATAAGTTCCCCTGGCTAACTGCAACCCTGCCGTTAATGTAAGCTTTTCAATATCATTAATCGCAATAGAAGGCCATAAAAAATCATTCCAAATCCCGGTAAAACTAAATATGCCAACTACAACCAGAATAGGTTTTAGTATCGGAAAAATGAGAGAAAAAAAGATGTGTATATCACCAGCGCCATCAATTTTTCCGGCCTCGATTATACTATCCGGCACTCCTATCATAAACTGTTTTACCAAAAAAATATTAAATGTACCTGCCAGACCCGGAAAAATTAACGCCATGGGAGTATTTACCCATTTTAATAGTTTCATGGTATGATAAAGAGGCACAATATTTACTATGCTTGGAAAAGACGAAATAAATAATATTGTTAAAAAAAGAAAATTTCTTCCTTTAAATTTAAGTTTACCAAAAGCATAAGCCGACATAGAAACAATAAGTATTGAAAGCAAGGTATATATTGCGGACACTAAAACCGAATTTCCAAACCATTTATAAATTGGGACTTTCACATTTTTAGGATCTAATACTTCAATAAAATTTTGCAACGTCCAAGTTTTAGGCAAAAACAAAAATCCTCCTGCCCGATTAAGTTCTGCATCTACTTTAAATGCCGAAAGAAATACCCATATAATAGGTACTAAAAATAAAATCGAAAAAATAAGCAAAATAATAAAGGATATTGCTTTTTCAAAATTAAACTTTTTATTTTTCATTGATTCTCCTTTATTCGTCTTGCAATTTAATAAGAACTATCATTTGTGCAACCGAAAAGATTCCTATTACAAACCCTAATATAACAGCCATTGCTGAGGCAATGCCTGCAATAGGCTTACCTGAACCAAAAGCTAAGTTTCGAATATACATAATGAGTACAAACGTACTTTCAGTTGGTCCTCCCTTTGTTAACATTAAAGGTTGACCATAAATATTAAATTGAGAAGTAGTTGCGGATAAAATAGTAAATAATAAAGGGAATTTAATTAAAGGAATATAAATATGAATAATCCTTCTCCCCCACCCCGCCCCGTCAATTTGAGCCGATTCTATAATGCTTGAATCGATTCCTCCAAGAGCTGCTACATAAATAACCATATTTAAACCGATAATCCACCAAATAGTTACTATAATTATGGAAGTCCAGGCATACGGCTGTTCTCCAAACCAATTTATTTCCAGTCCAAACAATTTATTTATCAGTCCATAACTTGGATGCAAAATAAAAAACCAAGTTAAAATAACTGCTGAAATTGAGAACAATGTGGGTATATATATAATACCCTGAAATATTCTGGCTCCTTTGGGCTTTGCATAAAGAGCCAAAGCAATAATCAAAGGGACAGCAATTTGAAATGGCACAATCATAATTACAAATCTTAATGTATTGCCAAAACCATTCCAAAATTGCCTGTAAAACGAAGAATCTTTATTAGTAAATAGTGTCAAGTAATTTTCAAAACCAATCCATTGCGGTTTTGAAAACATATCCCATTTTGTAAAAGATATATATATTCCATAAATAAAAGGAATGAAGAAAAAGATAATGAATATAAGCATATGTGGTGCGAGAAAAAAATAATGTGCCTTAGATCCTTTTTTTCTGCTTTTACCTTTTTCCATTATACCCTCCTTTCTTGTTGCGGCACTGATATGTATCAGTGCCGCCCGTTAATATTTTTAGAATTTATTCCATTGAAATTTTATCTTTTGTTTCCATCTCAGCCTGCTTAAGTCCATCCTCAATACTAATTTTTCCAAACATAATATCACCCAGAACTTTATCCAATGCGTCCACCGCATATCCATAATATTTATAGTTATAAATTTTTAATTCCTCGCTTTCAGATGCCAGAAAATATTGAGGCATTTTCGTAAACTCTTCACTCTCCAACGCTTTCTTGGCAGCTGGAACCAAACCTGCAATTGACCAATCTGCTGCATTTTCTTCTACAAATTTAATGAAATCAAGGCAAGCCTTTACTCGTTCCTCATCCTGTTTTGGCTGTACCGGTATGGTAAACTGATGTGATGAAGTCCAGTTCCCCTTTTCTTCTGGCGTAAATACAGGAAAGTCATAGGCCTTTATATTTAATCCGGAATCCCGTACAGCATTATACATCCATACTCCCTCAGGTTCATAAAGAACATTTCCGCCTAAAAATGCTTTCCAAGAATCGTCTCCGTCCTTCTGAGTATTTCCATCCTGCACCAAACTGCAATATTGTTCCAGAGTCTGAACAGCAAGTTCATTATTAAAAGAAGGATTTGTTCCATCTTCACTGAGGGTTCCACCTAACTGTGCATAGGATCCTAAGAATATAGGACGGAACCAGCTTAAACCAATAGGTATAATATTATCCTGTTTAACCACTTCTGCAGTAGCTGCTAATTCATCCCATGTAAGAACTCCATCGTCCAAATCCTTTAATCCGTACTTTTCATATAAGTCCATATTTACCCACAATACATAAGAATGTACATCCAAAGGAACTCCATAATGCCCGCCATTGAGATCAGTCATTTCCCATGCTTTCGAATTATAATTATCCTTTTTAATATCAGATGCTTCTAAATAGGGGGTTAAATCCAAAATTCTTCCCTCTTCCTGATATAAGGGAACCCTCTCTATATGGTTCATTGCCATATCGGGAATTCCTTCACCTGAAGCTTCGGCCATCTGTAATTTTAAATATAAATCTTCTGCAGTCATAGGACGGTGTAATACGGTATAATCTGGATTAGTGGCGTTGTACTTATCCACAATATCAGGAAACGCAGCCCCATCTGCACCTGTGAACATAGTCCATATTTCCAGAGTCCCCTTCTTTCCTTCTGGAACAACGGCATCACCGGGAGCAGCTGTAGTTTCCACAACACCTGAATCTCCAGTATTATCCGCAACATTTTGCGGTGCAGCTTCTCCACCGGAACTGCATCCCCCAAACAACATCGTCAAAGTTACCAATAAAGTTACCCCAATCATTTTTCTCATGTGCGACCCTCCATAATAAATTTGTTAAATTATACAACTAATATATTGTTAACTTTTGTATATGTCAATCAATTATATCTCATTTTATTTAAAATATATGGCATTTTTCTATATCAAACCATATTTTCTGTTTTGTAAAAATATTATTATAAAAAACTATTATCACAACAGTTTTTATGGAGCAATTAATAAATTATATTTGAAATCGACAACCCATTATACTGTTGGTATAATATTTTATATTAAAAATACAGGGGGAATGAACATGTCATCTTCAGGTTTATTTGAATTAAATTCGGAGAATAAAGAACTTCTGTGCCAGGTGGCTAAAGCTCTTTCTGTCCCTACACGGATTGATATCATAGGATTATTGTACCAAAATCCCCTTTCAGTTCAGGAAGTTGCTGAACAACTGCACCTTCCTCAATCCTCTGCTGGTGTGCATATTCAAATTTTGGAAGATGCCGGAATAATACGCTCAGAAAGAATAATCAGAAATGGCTCTGTATTTAAAATATGTTATGTTGAAAAATTTTTGGTAAATATAATATTGCGCTCTTCCTCACCAAGCATCAATCATATATCTTCTTTAGAAATTCCAATAGGAAGTTATACTGACTGTTATGCTGAAATGCCATGCGGCCTTATATCCGAAGATAGTTTTATTGGTACAGAAGACGAGCTTCGTTCTTTCTATCTTTTTGATAAAATAAATGCACAACTCATATGGATGGCCAAGGGATTTCTTGAATACAAAGTCCCCAATATCCTTCCTAAACATAAACAATGCAAACAACTTTCTTTATCGATGGAGCTATGCTCAGAAGCACCTGGATATAATGAAAATTATCCTTCGGATATTTATCTTTCCATTAATGATAGAAGCTGTGGCCATTACCATTCAGCTGGTGACTTTGGGGCAAGACGCGGTATTTATACCCCTCAATTCTGGCAAAGTGGATTAACACAATATGGTAAATTAGTCACCTGGCAGATAAACCAGGATGGCACTTTCATCAATGGAGAATATGTAAGCAGTCTAAAAATTCAGGAATTAATGGTTGAATTAAAAAGCTATATTAAATTTCGTATTGAATGTCGAGAATCAAGTAAATATTGCGGCGGCATTAATCTCTTCGGTGAAAAAGCGGGTGATTATGATCAACCTATTATTCTGACCTTAGAACACTAAAATTTTATACACAATAATAAAAAACTGCAACGATTTAATACGTTACAGTTTTTTTAATAAACTAAATATATCTACTAAAAATAGCATTAAACTTTAGCGCCAGAAATACTATTCCACAGTAACAGATTTTGCCAGATTCCTCGGCTTATCCACATCACAGCCCTTTCCAACCGCCACATAATAACTGAAAAGCTGTAGCGGGATAATCGCCAGCGAATTGGCGAAGAAAGGATTGGTCTGCGGGATATAGATTACATAATCCGCTGCTTTTTCGATTTCCCTGTTTCCCTCACAGGTCACGGCAAGCACAAATGCGCCTCTCGATTTTACCTCCACCATATTGCTGATGGTTTTCTGGTACAGCGAGGGCTGCGTGGATACCGCCGCCACAAGCGTTCCTTCCTCTATCAGGGATATTGTGCCATGCTTCAGTTCTCCCGCCGCATAGGCCTCCGAGTGGATATAGGAAATTTCCTTCAGCTTCAGAGAGCCTTCCATGGAAATGGCATAGTCAATTCCCCTGCCGATAAAGAAAACATCCTTTGCTGCAATATACCTGTTGGCAAATCTCTGAATCCTGTTTTTATTATTCAGAAGAAGTTCTATCTGATCGGGCAGACGGCCCAGATCTTCCAGCATACCCTCAAATTCTCTTTCCGTTACCGTGTGTCTCACCCGAGCCAGCTTTAAAGCAAGCAGATAGAGCGCAATCAGCTGGGCGCTATAGGCCTTTGTCGTAGCTACCGCAATTTCCGGTCCTGCCCAGGTATACATAACATTATCCGCCTCCCTGGCGATGGAGCTTCCCACCACATTGACGATGCCCAGAACCTTAAAGCCACGTTTCTTCGATTCCCGCAGCGCGGCCAGTGTATCCGCAGTTTCCCCGGACTGGCTGATCACCACCACCATGCCCCCATCCTCCAGGATCGGGTTGCGGTAACGGAACTCGGAGGCCAGATCCACCTCCACCGGTATACGTGCCAGCCCTTCCAGCACATATTTCCCGGTAACTCCGGCATGATAAGCGGAGCCGCAGGCAACGATATGGATTTTCCTTACGGACAGAAGATCCTCATCACTCATTCCCAGCTCTTCAATGACGATATCATTCTTCCTGATCCTGGGGCTTATGGTATCGGTTACCGTCTTTGGCTGCTCATACATTTCCTTCAGCATAAAATGCTCATAGCCGGCCTTTTCCGCCGCTTCCGCATCCCAGTCGATGGTAACGCTTTCTTTTTCCAGCTCTTCCTCATCCACATTATAGATGTGCAGTCCTTCCGGAGTCAGACGGACGATTTCCTGATTGTCAATATAGGTGACCGTTCTGGTATACTTCAGTATGGCAGGCACATCGGAGGCGATAAAGCAGCCCTCCCCACTCTGCCCTACAATAAGCGGGCTGTCCTTCCTTACCGCAAACATTTCCCCGGGAAAATCCGAGAACAAAATTCCCAGCGCATAGGAGCCTTCCACACGATGAAGCACCTTTACGATAGCCCCCATGGGATCTCCCTTGTAATAATAGTCCAGCATATGGGCCAGGACCTCCGTATCCGTCTCCGAAATAAAATGATAGCCCTTGCTTTCCAGTTTTTTCTTCAGCGGAAGATAATTTTCAATAATTCCGTTATGTACGACGGCAATTGTGCCCTTTTCGTTAAAATGCGGATGGGAATTCACATCACTGGGCGCCCCGTGGGTCGCCCATCTGGTATGGCCGATTCCAAGATTTCCCGGCATCGTCGCCCCGTCATGGGTAAGCTCCTGCAATACCTTCAGTCTTCCCACAGATTTGGTGATGTTGATTTTGCTGCCGTCAAAAATGGCCATCCCCGCCGAATCATATCCGCGGTATTCCAGTTTGGAGAGTCCATCAAGGACGATGGGTGCTGCCTGATTTTTACCGATGTAGCCTACAATTCCACACATACTTGCCTCCATTCAATCACATTACACTTGTTTCCAATAATCTTTATTCATTGCGCAGGCCCTTACAACGCCTGCGGGCAGGCTTTTATAACGCCTCCCCAGGAAAAATCCCGCATATTTGGCCGCGCTTTCCGCAAACAGCCGCAGTACAAGCCAGGGCTTATGGATACTGCACAAATGGGCCGCCGTCTGTTTTACCAGCTTAACCCCCTCCGACTCGGAAGGAAGCCCCTTAAAAACCTCCGGATGCTGCGCCTGGGACACTCCGTTGTCAAAATTACGGTGAAACTGCTCTGCGCAGGTATAATTATGGCAGTGGTACACCTTCGCCCCGGCACAATAAGCAATTTTCCATCCCGCCTGCACCGCTTTGGCCGCAAACAGCATATCTTCATTGAAATTCACATGCCGTTCAAAGCCTCCCAGCTTACGGAAAACCTCTTTTTTATAAGCAGCGCACACATTGGAACAGAAATAGGTCTTAATTCCCATTTCAGGCAGCTGCCCTTTCCCCTTTACACAGCTCTCCTCCGGATAGTTAAACTGCCTGGTGTATTTTTCTATCTCTCCGCTGTCCTTTTCAGGCAGCTGCCTTGCATAGGAAACAGCAATGTCCTCTTCCGCGCTCAGCGCCGCCGTCAGCTCCTCAAGAAGCCTGTTGTCGGCCGGCAGCGCATCCTGAGTCATGCATACGAAAATATCCCCTGTGCTGCGGGCCGCTCCATCATTTCTGGTTCCACCATGATTGAATTCCCACTTGGAAAGATGGTGCACCTCGGCGTTCGGATGCTCCCTGGCAAAATCTGTACCATACAGAAGAGCTTCAAAATATTTTTCTTCCGTATTCATTATTATGATCCGGTTCGGCTTCAGAGTCTGTTTTTCCAGCCTGCTGATCAGCTCCAAAAACCTTTTCTCCGGCTTGTATACAGGGATAATAACATCAATCTTCATTCGTAACTTCCCTTTCCTTCCGGCCAGCATCATTCATTGCCGGATTAAAGCACATAAGAATAACTATAAACAGTTATCCTAAATTTTAGAAAAAGGGGCCTTGGATTGGCCCCTTTTAGCTCATTTCAGGTAATATCTTCTTTTTTGTCCTGATTTCCGGTTACCTTCCGGTATCCCTTGACACAATAGCGCTGTAGCTCTTCACAGACGGAGAAGGTGTATATTCCTCCTGCTCAAAGAAGAACTTGTGGAGAAGCACTACATTATCCTCCAGCGAGGTGGGGATAACACAGCTTCCGGCCTTACCGACCTTTCCGGTAACCCTGTTGGTTTCAAACGGGAAGCCGTCGGTTGCCACTACCTTATACTTGGTCAGTTCTCCCAATACCTCCAGCATCTCCGCCGTATTTAAATTGGTGGCCACATGCGGCATAACCGAATCCAGTATCGAGTTCAAAGTGGATACGGAAGCGGTCTTCGCCTTTTCAAAGCAGGCAAGCAGTACGGTACGCTGTCTCTCCGCCCGCTTGAAATCATCCCCTGCCGTATAACGGATACGGCAGTACGCCGTAGCCTGCAGTCCGTTCAGTGTCTGTAGGCCGGGCTGCGTTACCTTGACATAATTATCCGTTAATTTTTCCTTGGTTTCCGTACTGAACATACTGGCCTGGTAATTGTTCAAATGCTTGATTTCATCTTCCTTAACATCAATCTGTATTCCGCCCAGGCTGTCAATGGTCTCTATCAAACCCTCAAAGCCAATGCTGATATAATTGGTAATATTCATGTCCAGGTTCATGTTCAGCATATCTATCGCCTGTTTCGGCCCGCCAGCCGCATAGGCAGCATTGCATTTGCTGTATTTATCATTACCCAGATTCATATACGTATCACGGTATACGGAACAAAGCTTCACTTCTCCCGTATCCTGATTGATAGAAGCGATCATTATTGTATCGGAACGGTTTCCTTTATCCAGATTATCATTTCTGGCATCAATACCGAACAAAGCGATATTACGGTATCCCTTCATAGCTGTATTATTCTCTACTGTATCGTTGATTACAATGTCCTCTTCGTTAACATTGATTTTCTGAATGGAGGTCTGTTTCAGCACCGCCCAGAGAACAACTGCCAGCACAACAAGAGCGACCATTTCCACCGTAAACATTACAATTCTTCTTGTCTTTCTGGCCTTTCTCTTTTTGGACATGTTCTTTTTCCCTTTGGAACCACCATTTTTTACGCCGGTATTCCTTCCATCGTTATAACTGCCACGGGAACTGCGGGGTACGTCATACTCGTCACGGGAACCGCCTCTGCGGGGTTCATCATACTCGTCACGATAACCGCCTCTGCGGGGCTCTCTGTATTCATCACGTCCGCGTGAGCTGCCGCTGCGTGACGCACTGTTACGGGAACCGTTGTTTCTTGAGCCGCTGTTCCGGTTCCCTCCATTACCTCTCTGCGATGATGATGCCATACTTTTTTCTCCTGTTTCCTGTATTTCTAATAAGCATTCTCATTGATAAATCCTTTGAAAAAAGTAAGAAAAAGGATTTTGATATCAAAGGCCATGCTCCAGTTCTCAATGTAGTATATATCATATTCAATCCGCTTGCGGATGGACGTGTCCCCCCGGTAGCCGTTAATCTGTGCCCAGCCGGTCATTCCGGGGCGCACCTGATGCTTTATCATATAGCGGGGTATTTCTTCCCTGAACTTCTCCACAAACTGAGGCCGTTCCGGTCTTGGCCCCACCAGGCTCATATCCCCCAGCAGGACATTAAACAGCTGAGGCAGTTCATCCAGGCTTGTTCTGCGCAGGAATGCCCCAACTCTGGTAATCCTTGGATCGCCCTTCACTGTCCAGCCCTTCTTCTCTTCGCCGGGCTGCTGCTGCCGCATCGTCCGGAATTTATACATCATAAAGGTTTTATTATGAAGCCCTACTCTTTCCTGCTTGAATATAACTGGCCCCTTGCTGGTAGCTTTCACCAGAAGCGCCACAACAAGCAAAAGCGGCGATATCAGGATCAGTCCGAAAAAAGATCCTGCAATATCCACACAGCGCTTCGCCAGTGCGCTGAGCGTATTGGAAAGCGGCACATACCTGATATTGATTACCGGAAGCCCCATCAGATCCTCCATGTAAGGCTTTCCTGGGATCAGAGAATTATAATCCGGTATAAATTTGGTATGGACACCCGATTTTTCACATAAATCCACCAGCTCCTCCAGTCTGTCATAGCTTTCCAGGGAGAGCGTGATGGCGATTTCATCCAGCTTGTTTTCCGGTAAAATATAGAGAAGGTTGTCAATTGATCCTAATACCTTCACTCCCTTATAGGTTGCTCCTCTGGGCACTTTATCATCCAGAATTCCTCTTACCACATATCCCCATTGAGGGTTGGAATTGATTCTGTTGATATATTCTTCCGCCGCTCTGGAATATCCTACCAGAAGAATGTATTTGAGATTGTAACCTTTTTTCCTTACATAATACAGTATATAGCGGATAAGGGCGCGCATGAGCAGGGTATTTACCGTATTAACGGCACAGAAAATACCAACCATGCCACGGGAAAAATCGTGCACCTGGAAGGAACTGAAGGTATTATTTACCGTAAACAGCACCGCCAGAAAAACTGTCACGCCAACGATGTTCGCCTTGCAGACATTAACGATTTCCGATTCACTGCGCTGAACCCGTTTGGGTGAGTAAAGCTTGAACCAGTAATACAAAATCAGATATCCCGGCACAACAAAATACAGGGCGCTGAAATATATCTTCATATCCAACACGCCCACCTCAGGACCCGTATCTTTTAAATTGCTCCCTATTTTCAAATACCACGCAAGTATATAGGAGCCTGCAATAACAAATGCATCTACTATGACATGCAATCGGTTAAAGTATTGCTGGTTGTCCTTAATCATGGCTTCACCTGTTTCCCCATATACAAATTGTATTGTACAATAATAATCTTAAAAGCACAACTTAAATTTTCCTTAATCGCCATTTTACGACAGTGTGATGTTGTATCTGTGGTGCGTTAGGTATTGTTGCCCGGTATGGGTCCGCTTCGGATGGGATGGGGCATGGGAGAGGGGGATTTTCAATTGCCATATCAGCCTTGGGCTGTTTCTAAAAGCCTGAAACGGCAGCTTGGGCGACCTTGATACGGCAGGAACTCGTCGCTGGCGCTCCTCAGACAGCTGCCGTATTGGCAGGTTAAGCTGCCGTTTCAGGCTTTAAGAATCAGCTCCAAGGCTTCCCAGGCATTTGAAAATCCCCCTCTCCCATGCCCCATCCCATCCGAAGCGGACCCATACCGGGCGGCGATAGCTGATGTACCACAGACATAACGCCGGAGAGTTTTCAAAAGCCGGTTATGAGTTGCCGGAGCAGATTGAGGGAGGCTAAGGTGTGTCTTATATTAAGATGTAATTGGTTGTCTGAAAGTTTTAAAAATCAAAATATTTTTCCGGCGGTTTGTGTGCTTTTTAAGCCGGCGGCTTATATACGGCGGAACATGTTGAGCCAGAGTTCCAGCTGTATGGTTATATAGTGCCCGAAATTGGCGGGTTTGAAACGGACTTTTCGGGCGCGGGCTTCGGGCGTTGCGCAGAGTCTGAAGCCCTGGCCCATGCCCTTGAGGTATACGCCTCCATAGCCTTTGGCGCAGAAGAAGAGGATTTTCAGGAAAAATCCTGCGGCCAGGAAGGGGAGGTTCAGCAATAACTGGAAGAATGGCATGTTTTTGTAAATGAGGTATATGTTATTCCTGGAGGAGTGGGCAATTTTAAAAGGGTTGTAGCGGGAACCAGTGGTGGCGCTGCCGGCATGGTACACCCTGGCAGTGGGTTCGTAACAGTTTTTATAGCCCAGGATTCGGGCGCGGTAGCCAAGATCCACATCCTCCAGGTAGGCAAAGTGGATTTCGTCCAGTAGCCCGGTTTTTTCCAGGTATTCCCTGCGGTAGAGGGCGGCGCCTGCACATGCGGAGAATACGGGCACGGGAGCATTGTAGTCGGCGGATGGCCGTCCCTTTCCTATTGCATAGGCCCAGCCAAGGGCGCTGTAAAGATCTCCGGCGCCGTCCATGACGTCCGGCTGTGTCATGGAAAGCATTTTGGTTGCGACGGAAAAAAGGGCGGGATCGCTGTCCATGCGGCGTTCCAGCCTGCGGATGCAGCCGGGATCCACGGTGGTGTCATTGTTCAGCAGGAAGACATAAGGAGTTGCCGACTGTCGGATTCCCTCGTTTACAGCCTCCACAAAGCCTTTGTTTTCCGGAAAACGGATAAGACGTACCCAGGGAAAAAGACGTTCCGCCATTTCCGCGCTGCCGTCGTCGGAACCGTTATCAACGATAATGACTGCAAATGTGGGTCCGCCGTGCTCCGGGAAGCAGTGTTCCAGGGAGCGGAGGCAGTTTTCCAGATATTGTATGCCGTTATAATTGGGGATAACTACGGTTGTTTTCAATGGATTCCCTCTTTCCTGTCCGGATCCCACAGAATGCGGAAGCCTCGTTTTCTTAAGGTCAGGCAGAAGGCAATGCTTGTCCTGACCGGATCGGCGCCGGCGCGTATTTCCTGCAGGGCCAGATCCAAATCCTTCCTGAATTCAGGCCGGACCTGCATGGTGCGGATGTCTGCGGCCTCCACATCCTGGGTGAGGACCGCCCGGTGCATGTACCCGCTGAAGCGGCGTTTAAGGCCGTCATAGCGCATGGTAACGGTGGAATCGGGCGCTTCGTCGTAAATTCCGCTCACCAGACGGCCATTTCTGGAAGGGAGGGGGCCGGCTACAGCGCCCAGATCACTGCGCTGGCTGAGCGCGTCCGGCATAAACTCCAGGCGGTAAAAGCCCAGGTGCCTGGTATCTTCCGCCTGCACTTTCCAGCCGTGTTCCCTGCCAAAATCCTCAAGGGCTCTCCTCCCCGCTTCATAGGCATAGGTCTTGCTGGCAGGATTGGAGGCCGTGGAATTACGGTGGCAGCGCCAGTGGTAGAGGATCTTTGGGATATGGACATAGGCTTCCTCGGGCGTCCCTTCAAGAACCTGTCCCGCCGCGCGAAGCACCAGATCATAATCCTGTGCGCCGTCAAATCCGGTGCGCAGACGCAGACGTTTCATAACCGCAGCGTCCATCACCAGGAAATGACAGATATAATTATTAGACAGCAGCAGATCCAGGTTAAAGTCCTTTTTTCTGTGGGGCTCGTAGGTATTCTGCGCTTCGCCGTCACATTTATCTTCATCGGAATACAAAAATACGGGATGTATTCCGTTTTGTTCCTGTTTTTCCAAGGCGCAGGCCATTTCGTAAAGAGCGTCCCGGGTGAGAATATCGTCATGGTCAAGAAGGCCGATATAGGCTCCCTGTGCCAGTTCTATCGCCGCATTGGTATTTCCGGCAATTCCATCATTCGAGGCCAGCCTGATGTAGCGGATTCTCTCATCAGCCCTGGCTTCGGCCGCTTTTCTGACACTGTCTCCCGTGCCCGCATCCGCCAGGATAAGCTCCCAGCAGGGGTAGGTCTGTTCCTGAAGGGAATCCAAAAGCTCCTTCAGGTAAACAGGATCTGTTTCATAAGCCGGCACCGCAATGCTGAAGAGCACCGGATCAGGCCAGCTGCGTCTGCGCTGGGCATCCAGTTCTGTCTCAGTGGGCGGCTGGTACCGGCTGCCCGTACCATTGCCTCCGGCCTCCTCCGCCTGGGAACGCTCCTGTAAAATACGTTCTTCCACGGCAGAAAATGCCGCGCCCAAGCCGTTTTTTTTCAGATAACGGAATGCCTTTGTGAAATTGGACAGGTTCAGAATATGTCCCATGCAACTCTCCTGTTTTTAAACTCTAAAGTGCAAGAAGCGGTGTCCACCCGAAAAAGAACGGATGGGCACCGATACCTGCCGGCTTTCTGCGCCGTGATATTCATTACTGTAAAAATAAGCTTCCGTCAGGGTACTGCGCATACACTGCGCAGTCCGTACACGTAGAATAATAACGTCCCTGCAGCTTCCCTTGCTTTATGCTTCGATCACTGCCTTCAGTTCTTCCGTCAGCTTTTCGTTCTTAGCCTTCGCATCCTCCAGGCTGGTTCCCTTAACGCCCATGTAGAATTTGATCTTGGGTTCGGTTCCGGAAGGTCTTGCACAGCACCAGGAATCGTTGGTCAGGTCAAAATACAGGACATTGGACTTGGGCAGTCCCGTAGGGGTTTCTTTCCCGGTTGCCAGCTCCCTGGTAATTCCTGTCTCGTAATCGCGGACATTTACCACCTCCAGCTCTCCAAAACGGGCGGGAGGATTCTTTCTCAGCTTATCCATCATTTCCCCGATCTGCCTGGAGCCGTCGATGCCCTTTAAGGTAATGGTGTACAGATCCTCTTTAAAATATCCGTATTTTTCATAGAGGGCAAGCATCTGATCCCACAGTGTCAGGCCGTGCTTCTTGCACCATGCAGCTACTTCACACAGACACATAACCGCCACAACGGCATCCTTGTCTCTCGCGTGGGTTCCTGCCAGGCAGCCGTAGCTTTCCTCCAGGCCGAATACGTAGTTGTTGGAGCCGGTCTGCTCGAACAGCTTGATCTGTTCCCCGATAAATTTAAAGCCTGTGAGAACTTCAATCAATTTTACGTTGTAATCCGCCGCAATGGGGTCTGCCATATTAGTGGTAACGATGGTTTTCACCATAGCCGGGTTGGCGGGCATGGTCCCTGTGGCGGTGCGTTCCCTCAGGATGTATTCCGCAATGAGCATGCCGGACATGTTTCCTGTAAACGGCACATATTCACCGCTCTTTGTATCCAGCGCATAAATGCCCAGACGGTCGGCATCCGGATCGGTTGCCATCACGATATCCGCATTTTTTTCCTTAGCAAGCTTCAGCGCCAGCGTAAATGCCTTGGGATCTTCCGGATTGGGATAATCCAGCGTGGTAAATTCGGGATCAGGAAGCTCCTGCTCCGGAACCACATATACATGCTTGAAGCCCAGCTCGGAAAGCACTCTTCTGACCGGCTTGTTGCCCGTGCCGTGGAAGGGGGTGTATACAATCTTGATATCATCAGCCATTTCCTGAATCACTTCGGGATGGATGATCTGTTTTTTCAGCTCTACCATATAAGCATCGTCGATTTCGGAGCCGATTACCTGGTAAAGCCCTGCTGCCGCGGCGGCATCCTTATCCATGGTCTTCACATCGGCATAATCGGTAACCGCCTTCACCTCATCGATGATTTCCTTATCCTTGGGCGCGGTCACCTGGGCGCCGTCCTCCCAGTATACCTTATAGCCGTTATATTCCGGCGGGTTATGGCTTGCCGTTACCACGATTCCGGAGATGCAACCCAGGGTGCGCAGCGCAAAGGAAAGCTCTGGTGTGGGCCGTAATTCATCAAAAACATAGGCCTTAATGCCGTTGGCCGCCAGGCACAGAGCCGCCTCGTCCGCAAATTCAGGGGACATGAAACGGGAGTCATAGGCAATTGCCACGCCCTTTTTCTCTCCGCCCTGCTTTAAAATATAGTTTGCCAGGCCCTGTGTGGCCTTTCTTACCGTATAAATGTTCATGCGGTTGGTTCCCGCGCCGATTACGCCGCGCAGGCCGCCGGTGCCGAATTCCAGTTCCTTATAAAACCGGTCCTCGATCTCCGCTTCGTTTCCTTCGATTCCCTTCAGTTCCTCTTTTGTCTTCGGGTCAAAATAGGGAGCTTCCAGCCAGAATTTGTATTCCTCCATATATCCCATGTGTTTCTCCTCCTTTTCTTCCGCTTCCGCGGGCCTGTGCAGCAAATGTGCCGCCCCGCCGGGCGGTTATCTCTGATCTCAATCGTTGAAGAAGTCATACTGTCCTTGTTCAGTATACTACATTTTTTTATACCCGTAAAGAAAAGTCACTTTTATCCATCGTAAAATTCGGGTTGTAATAGGGATCCCCCGCCTCCAGCTGCACCTTCCACTTTTCCCGGAAACGGGCGGATTCCTCATTATAGCGCGCCGCCTTTTCCCCATCCGTATCAAGTCCCCTGGACACGGATTCATAATGATACAGCTCCGCAAAAGGGGTGAATACGTTCAGATAGCCCAGCTGCCGCAGCTTCAGGCAGAAATCCACGTCGTTGAGGGAAACGGCAAAGCCTTCGTCCAGGCCGCCGGCTTCTTCATACAGCTTTTTTTTCACCATAAGGCAGGCCCCGGTTACCGCGGAAACGTCCTGCGCATAGCAAAGCCTTCCCATATACCCCAGGTTTTCCCGTTTCTGACGGTAATGTGTATGCCCCGCCGTCCGGTGGGCGCCAAGGCCGATTACCACGCCGGCATGCTGGATGGTCTTATCCGCGTAATACAGCTTTCCGCCCACAGCACCCACATCCTCACGCTGTGCGTACATAAGCAGTTCCTCCAGCCAGTTTACGGTTATGACCTGCGTATCGTTATTCAGAAGCAGGACGTAATCTCCCGTGGCCGCGCCCACTCCAAAATTATTCACGGCAGAGTAATTAAAGGCCCCCTTGAAGGTTACAATTTTTATGGAAGGATTGTTCTTAAGCTCCTCGTAATAGGAGAAAATCTCCTTTGTTTCACTGTTATTTTCCACAATGACGATTTCGTAATTGTCATAGGTGGACTTCTCTATAATAGAAGTAACACATCTGCGCAGATCCTCCACATGATCCTTATTGGGGATGATAATGGATATCTTCGGATCCCCGATGATTTCATAGGTGATCTTGAAAATGGTCTCAAAGGCCCTGGTGCTTGTGATGGTAAAATGCTCAAAACCATGCTTTCTCAGATGATCCGCCACCGCACCCCTTGCCGATTCAATGGCGTAGGGCTTGGCTTCGATTCCCGAGGCGACGCTACCTGCGTGCAGTCTCCAGTAATACAAAAGCTTTGGCACATGCACCACATGCTCCGCCTTATCCGTAAGCCGCAGAATCATATCATGATCCTGGCTGCCGTCGAATTTCGTGCGGAACAGCTCGGTCCCATCCAGAAGCTTTCTGGAAAAAACGCTGAAATGGCAGATATAATTATTGGCCCGCAGGTTGTCGATAGCGTAGTCCGGTTTAAAATGCATGGTAATCATCTGGTTGATGTCGCCGTTTTTAAAGGTGGCTTCATCACAGTAAACGTAATCCGCATTTTTCTCATTGATTGCCTTGACATATTCAAAAAGCACACAGGGATGCAGCATATCGTCATGATCAAACAGGCCGATATATTCTCCCGTGGCCATTGTCAGGCATTGGTTGGTATTTCCTGCAATGCCTTCGTTCTTTTCCAGCTTCCTGTAACGGATTCGTTCATCCTTCCCCGCCAGCTCCCTGCAGATTTCTCCCACATAAGCATGGGCATCATCCGAACCATCCGCGAGGCACAGCTCCCAGTTCCCATAGGTCTGCTTCTGCACGGAGCCGATCATGTCCCGCAGGAAATTTTCCGGCGTATTCCAGAGAGGGGTCAGGATACTGATTTTCACCATATTGGGAAAAACGGTTTCCTCCTGCCGCTTCCTTTCCTCTTCCGAGGGGAAGCTCTCCGTACCGTAATGCTTCATGGCCTTGCGTTCATTGGCTTTATACTTCATCTTCGTCACAACACCGCCGATGCTGCCGCAGTTTTTCACACGGTCCACCTGGCGGATGGCAAAATGCATGCATTTGCGCAGCGGCGTGCTCGCTTTCCAGACAGGGTTGTTTTTAATTCTGTCCAGCTTGAACTGCAGGTCATCCACCTGATCCTCCAGCTCCGCCACACGGCCCGCAAGATAGGTGCTTTTATAATGCTCCTGCTCGTAAGCCTCTTTATAATCCTTTTCCGGCACGACCGATTCCTGTCCGCCGTTCTTTTCTTTCTTCTGATCCATACGAATTGTCCTGCTCCTCTCAAAGTACGGTGCATCCGGCCGCCTTCCTTTTCATACAGCCGGACGGCCGACGGCCGACATCCTCACAGCTGCCGCTCAGTGTACGATTTCCATGGTTTCCGCCGTCCACTGATACAGCTTCTGCCTGGAACAGCAGTCCTCCCAGAGGAAGCCGATGCGGTATTCCCCTTCAGGCAGCGCCTCTCTTCCAAACTGCAGGCATACGCCTGTAAGCGCCACCATCTGCAGATGGCCCAGATTTTCCTGGATATCCGGCCTGTACTGCCTGTTGACGGGCAGCTTCCACACAGCGCCTTCCTCCCCACCATTCTCCGCCGACGGGCCGTCGCCCCGATCCACCGGCTTTAACAGAAGGTTAAAACGATACTGGCTGTTGTCCACCTGAAGCGCATAGCACCAGCCCTGGATAAAATAATTTCCGCCGCCGCTGCGGCCGGTTTCCCATTTACACAGATCACCGGCAAATTCAATCCCCATGCGCAGCACCTCATTGCACCACTCCGGACGTAAACCATCCCGCAGGCTTTCCGGCTCCACGGTATCCAGCCGATCCGTATACTCATATCTGTTTCCGGCGTAAAATTCCTGATCCAGCACATCCTTCACCAGATATCTGTGGTAAAAAGGATCCCGTCCGTAAATATCCGGATGCAGCTCATAAAGCATGTTCAGCTCCTGATGGAGGCGTTTCAGCTTCTCCACGCTGTCGTCCATGCCCCGGCTTAAGGACTCATGATGATAAAGCGCCACATCATTACAGATCACATTATAATAGCCCATCTCATAGACATGATAGCAGAATTCCACATCATTAAAGGCCACGCGCAGCGCCTCGGACAGACCTCCGGCCTCCTCGTATATACTTTTTTTCACAAGCAGGCAGGCCCCGGTCACGCCCAGCACATCAAAGGCCAGACGGTTCCTGAGGAAATAATAATCCGTCCTGTCATCCCGAAACTGCAGCTTATGGGCCGGGCCAAGACGGATATTGGTGATGCCGGCATGCTGGATGGTATGGCTGCCCGGATAGAAAAGCTTCACACCCACCGCCCCCACATGGGGAAGCACGGCCTTACGCATCATTTTTTCCAGCCAGTCTTCCTGGATAATTTCTATATCATCATTCAAAAGCATTACATATTCGCCGCGCGCCAGCCCCACGCCTTTGTTGCACATGGCGGAAAAATTAAATTCCATGGGCTCATACACATAACGGAACCGGCACTCCGGCGTCATCAAGGACAGCATGAGTTCAATGCGCCTCCGGTTCTTTTCACTGCTGCCGTTATCTACGACGATGATTTCAAAATTACGGTAGGTGCTGGCTTCCATCACGGAATGGATACATGTGGACAGGACGCCCGGATTGTCCTTGGAGGGAATCACAATGGAAACCATGCCTTCCGCCTTCAGGGGCCATCCCCGTCTTATGTATGCCGCGCTTTTGAGCTCTTCATATTTTTCTTCCATACCGAAAGGACGGATGGGGCTTGTATTATGGAAAAGCACGCTGTCAAAATGGCAGGCCTCCCCCGCCTTTTCCACCGCCTTCAAACAGAAATCATACAGATTGCTTCTGAAATCCCCGGAGCCCAGCCACGGGATATCCTGGAGGCTTTTAGTCCTCACCGCAAAGAGGTTCCCGAAATAAAAATAGGAAATCAGCGTATCCGGGGACCAGTCCGGCTTCAACCATGGATTCCGGCGCCTGGGTTCTCCTGAAGCGCTGTCGATTTCATCCTCGTCCGCATAAACCAGCAGCGCCTTTGGATGTCTGGCAAAATAATCTGCAAGAAGGGCCATTTCTTCCTTCTCCGGTTTTCCGCCGTCCCCATAGAACACCGCAATGTCCGCCTCAACCTCCTTTAAGGAAAACTTTTCCCCGCAGCCGCTATAGGCGATATATTCCATGGAAAGATCCTGCCCGAGCAGGACAGAGCCTTCCCTTTCCTGCTGTTCCTTTTTCAGAATCCAGTCATGATAGGCAACCGTCTGACTTACGATTCTGTTTTCATATTTTAAAGTCTGTCGTCTCCGCATGGGAGCCTGCAATATTTTCTTCAGGTTCAAAACCAGTGCCTCCTTTTGAGATTGGCATCCACCGCGGACGCCGTTTCCTCCGACAGCCATTCTATCTCGAACTCCACCTCTAAAATCCCGTCGCCGCCCTCCGGCACTTTATCCAGCCGGATATTGATGTTGGGATCATTGCTGTGGAAAAAGAATACGGGATGGGGATCCTTTTTCGGCGTCAGCTCCCATCCGTTCATCGCCAGATAAGCCGGATCCGACAACGGCAGCTCCATGCCGTTCAGCACGGCGCTCTCCATGCGTACAATACAGGAGCTTTCCGCAGGATCGATACGGATTCCCCTGACGCCCTCCTTCACAGGCACACTGATACGCATGTGATCATCCACAAGATAGCTTGGAAAATGATGATAGGAATGCTCCGGGCTGTAGCCCGCGCCGTAATCTTCGAATATCTCCACCTTTTTGCGATCAAGCCTTGAAAAAAACTCCTGCCAGGGGATCGCCCTCCTGCCAAGCAGCACCCGCATATCGGAAACTGACACACGGTTGCCCGTAACGGCCTTTTGGAAACGCCGTTCCCTGGCCCGGTATTCCTGCGCCGCCTCCTCGCTGATTCCCAGTTCCTTCAGGAATTCCTCCACAGGAAGTCCCTTACGCTTGCCGTCTCCCATCTGATAGCAGTACAACGCACGGAAAGCCAGCGCATTGGAATCCACACATTCCTCAAAGGTCCACTCATAATCAATCAGGTTCCAGCGGCCCTCTTTATCTACAATAATGTTTCCGAATACCAGATCATAATCCGATACCGGCACCTGCGCCCTGTAACGGATTTTATCCAGATATACCCCGAAAAGGCTGCGGAAGCAATTCATGTCCTCCCGATCCAGACAGTCATCCATCATTTCCTCCAGCGTACAGCCCTCCAGGTATTCAAGCTGTACTTCCGGCAGGCCCTTCCCGTCCTTTATCAGATGACATTCATTTATAAAAAGTCCGCTTCCTTCGTATCTTTTTTTCAGTTCCTTATAAAATTTCGCTATATTTTCCACATGCTCGGCCGCTGCCGGGGAATCCGGTATTTTGCGGACGACACGCCTTTTTTCCTGCTCCACAATATCCGTACGGATAGCATAAATATCCGCCCGGTCATTGGAGAATTTCGTATAAACGGTGTCCGGCGCAGGCCCTGTCATCACCAGGTAGGAGTTGCTGTACATGGGGAATATGCCTTCCCGGATCACCATATCAAAGGCATTTTTCTCATCGAAAAGAAGCATTCTGTCCGCATCGAAATTCCGCAGGTTCTTGCTCAGCTCGCCCACCTTGGGAAGGCGTCTGTCGGAATAAATGGTGTCGGCAAATTTATAATCCGGGTAAGGGTAGTAAAAATGATAGTCCGCAACACCGCATTTACGCATCAGCTTCTCCAGCCCGTTCCTGGTAAAGGTGCGCACCACGCCGCCGTCAGGATAATCCTCAATCCCCGCGAAAAACCGGGATAAATGATCCTCCGCGCAGCCGGCCCAGTACTTCATCCCCATCTTGTTTTCAATGGCGATGACCAGGTTGCCGTCCTTTTTTACATGCTTCTGGTTAATGTTCAGGAAATCCTCAAAGGGCGTTTCCGTGGGAATGTAGCTCTGCCCGTATTCGAAAACGCCTATCAGCAGGACATAATCGTAATCGCAGGGCAGAATCGGTTCTATATCATTGAAATTCCCCACATAAATCGTTACATTGTCATATTCCTGGTTGCGATAGGCATTGATGAGACTCCTCTTTTTGGATAAATCCACACAGGTGACACTGCCGGCCTTACGGGCCAGCACTCCTGTGACCGCTCCCATACCGCTGCCTACCTCCAGCACCTTCGTATTTTTATCCATGGGAAGCCAGGCCGCAATATTTTCCCGCTGCGGCGAAAGATGATAAAACACAG
The DNA here is from genome assembly GCF_003435485.1 of Eisenbergiella massiliensis. Classification (NCBI taxonomy): domain Bacteria; kingdom Bacillati; phylum Bacillota; class Clostridia; order Lachnospirales; family Lachnospiraceae; genus Eisenbergiella; species Eisenbergiella massiliensis. The sequence continues at coordinate 56,433 of NZ_QVLV01000017.1, read as the reverse complement.
GCCAGCTGCGCTTTACCTCTATTTTTTTCTGGTATTCCTCCGGCGGATAATTTTTTACAATATCCAATATTTCATCCTCTACCGTTCCGTCACAGTAGAAGTCTTCTCCGGGGTAAAAGGATAAGTCCAGTTTCACTTTCCCTATCTGCTCAGTCATCTTTGGCCCCTGCCTTTCGCACTCTATAATCTGGCAACCTTCACATCAGATTCCATATCGAAGTATCCCACCGTATCCCTGTCGGAAATCACGGTCAGGTTCATAATATCATACAAACGGTGGTACACCGTAAAGGAATCTCCCTTATATCCGGTCACTCCCAGGGACAAAAGGTAATCGCCGCCCTGCAGCCTCACCTTCTGTGAAAAAGTAATTTCCAGCTCTTCCCCGGCCTTTACCCCTTCCAGGAACGCCCGCTCCACCATGGTATTCGTCCCGGTAATTTCCACGCCCTTGATATTTTTAATGGAAAGCGCAAAAATCGGCGCGGGCACATCCTCGTGGATATGCACCCTCATATGCATGGTAAAGGGATCACCCTTCAATATGGTTGTTGTCTCCACACCATTTCCGTCCGTTACATAATAATCTATAATCTCCGCTTCCTTCGTTCCGTATTCCAGCGCCTGAGGATTTACTCCCTGCGCCTGCGTGCGGGGATGCTTTTTCAACGCAGTCCGACCTGACTTTTCACTGGCGGAGGCTTCGTTTTCCGCGCTGTTGTTTCCTTTACCGTTGTTTTCTTTACTGTTGTTTTCCTGAGCGCTGCCGTTTCCGAAAACATTCTCATTGACCGTACCGCCGTCCGCCTTTGCTGCAGCGGCCCGTATGTCCTTATCCTGAAGCAGTCCGCCTTTGCCGCCTGTTTCGGGCATTTCATACTGTCCCACCAGCACACGCTTGTAGGCGTCAATCATTTCCTTGGGGCTGCCCTCACCCAGCTTTACGCCCTGATTGAGCAGTACGGCCCGATCGCAGTATTTGCTGATGGCGCTCAAATCATGGCTGACAAAAAGAATGGTCTTTCCCTGCTTCTTGAATTCTTCGAACTTATGATAGCACTTTGCCTGGAAAAAAACATCGCCAACGGAAAGCGCTTCATCCACAATCAGGATTTCCGGATCGATATTGATGGCCACAGCAAAAGCCAGCCTTACAAACATACCGCTGGAATACGTTTTGACGGGCTGGTATACATATTCTCCGATATCCGCAAAATCCAGGATATCCTGAAGCTTTTCATCTATTTCCTTTTCTGAAAACCCGATCATGGTTCCATTCAGATATACGTTCTCAATCCCGTTGTACTCCATGTTAAAGCCGGCGCCCAGCTCCAGCAGCGCGGAAATCCGCCCGTTGACTGCCACCACGCCGTCCGTCTCATTGAGTACGCCCGTAATGATTTTAAGAATTGTGGATTTACCGGAGCCGTTGGTACCGATTATCCCCACGCATTCCCCCTGATAAATATCCAAATCCACATTACGCAGGGCATAATGCTCCCTGTACCTTTTCTTGCGGGCCAGGCCCAGGGAATCCACCAGACGGTCCCTGTTATGATCATAGAGTTTATATACTTTATTTAAGCCCTCCACATGGATGGCAAGCTGTCTTTCTTCCATTTTTGCTCCCAACTGCGCGTTTTTGACGATACGGCGCTTACATGATATCCGCGAAATGCACCTTCAGGCGTTTATAAACAAGCGCGCCGATACAGAACAGCACCACCGTGATAATCCAGAAATACATCGTGGAATAAAAATCCTCCCAGAACCACTGTTTCTCATAAATGGAGCTGCGGTAGCCTTCCACAATATAGACAAGCGGATTGATTTTCACCAGCATCTGTGCCTTTTTGCTCAAAGTCCCCAGCTGCCAGAGAACCGGAGTCGCCCACATGCCTATCTGCAGGCCAATGCCCACTATCTGCTGAAGATCGCGGAAATAAATGACCACGGAGCAGGTGGTATAGCTGATGGCCAGCACCAGGGCAAACATACAGAAGCTGTAATAAAAAATCTGGAGCGTATACAGGCTGGGGGTAAAACCATAAAGAAAGGCTATGGCTAAAAGCACCAGCACAAAAAAGCCATGGATAAACGTGGCTGCAATAATTTTAATAATAGGCAGAATACTTATTTTAAATACTACTTTTTTTACCAGATATTCATATTCCAGCAGCGCCATCATCCCATTAGTGAGCGCTTCGGAAAAATAAAACCAGGGTACCAGCCCCGCTGTCAGAAATACCAGGTAAGGGACTTCAATCCCATCTCCCAGAAGCTGCGCCTTCTGCGGCATAATTACCTGAAATACCACATAATACATCGCCACAGTGACTACCGGCTGCACCATGGCCCAAATGGCTCCCATATAGGAACCTGCATACCGGCGCTTAAAATCGTTCTTCGCCAGACGCCATATCAGACGCCGGTTCTGGTAAAGCTCAAACGGGAGGAGGATTATCTTATCATAAAATTTCAGTACAGCTACTACCGCCACCACAATTAACGTGCAGGCGATGATCTTCTTTATCAGCTCGTCCATCTGGTTTGCCAGCGGATTATGGTAACACGCAATAATCACCCCCATGATTAACATTACGAGGGTGAATATAGTTAGTCCTGTCTTTTTGCTGACGCCCTGTCTGAGCGCGGGCTTCTCTTTTCTCTTCTTGTTATTCATTCCTGTTTTCCGGTTCACTCCGCTTTATACTCTTTGATTCCGCCCCATTTAGTATCCTTTTCAGACTGGATCAGCTCCATACCTTCGGGAATAGGCCATTCCACGCCGATATCCGGATCATTCCATGCAAGGCCGCCTTCATCATTCGGATGATAGAAATCCGTACACTTATAGGCAAATTCGGCATAGTCAGAAAGCACCAGGAAGCCATGGGCAAAATTCTTCGGAATAAAAAACTGCTTTTTATTCTCTTCTGTCAGAAGCACGCCGAACCACTTTCCGAAGGTGGGGGAATCAGCTCTTAAATCCACCGCCACATCATACACCTCGCCCTTCAGGACGCGCACCAGCTTATCCTGGGGATAATGTATCTGGAAATGAAGGCCTCTGAGCACTCCTTTTTTTGAAGCAGACTGATTATCCTGCACGAATATCTGATCGATTCCTGCCTCTTTATAATCATTATAATTATAGGTTTCCATAAAATATCCGCGGTTATCGCCGAAAACGGTGGGCGTAATCACCTTCAGCCCTTCAATTTCACATGTTTCTACCGTAATTTTTCCCATTTCTGTAATTCCTCGTTTCTGAAATCAATATTTTGCTTTAGCACAGCCGCCCGCTAAAGGAAGCCTTTACAGTCCGTTGGCAACCTCTACCATGTATTTTCCATAATCCGTTTTCATCAGCGGCTCTGCCAGCTTCAAAAGCTGTTCCCTGGATATAAAGCCGCGCTTAAAGGCAATTTCTTCAATACAGGAGATATACAGGCCCTGTCTTTTCTGGAATGCGGATACGAAATCCGCCGCATCCAGCAGGGAATCGTGGCTTCCCGTATCCAGCCAGGCAAAGCCCCTTCCCAGAGTTTCCACACGAAGAGTCCCCCTGCGCAGGTACTCATTGTTTACAGCCGTAATTTCTATCTCTCCTCTTGCGGAGGGCTTTACGCTCTTTGCAATTTCCACCACATCATTATCATAAAAATACAGCCCGGGAACCGCATAATTGCTCTTGGGATGCTCCGGCTTTTCCTCAATGGAAAGTGCCTTTCCGTCCTCATCAAACTCAACTACGCCGTATTCCCTGGGGTCGCGTACATAATAACCGAAAATTGTAGCTCCCTTCTCCCGGGAAGCAACGGTCCGCAACACTTTGGAAAAACTCTGCCCATAGAAAATATTGTCTCCCAGTACAAGCGCCACGCTGTCTTTTCCGATAAATTCCTCTCCGATAATAAATGCATCCGCCAGTCCTCTCGGAGCTTCCTGTACGGCATAGGATAAAGTCAGCCCAAGCTGCTCTCCGGTCCCTAAAAGTTCCTTAAATATCGGAAGATCCCTCGGTGTGGATATGATGAGGATTTCCCGGATATCCGCCAGCATTAATATGGATAGAGGATAATAAATCATCGGTTTATCATATACCGGCATAATCTGCTTGGATATTGCCTTGGTCAGCGGATACAGTCTGGTTCCGCTTCCTCCTGCAAGAATAATTCCTTTCATGGTCGTGCTGCTCCTTTCAGAGGCCCTTTTTCTGCCGGGCCGTTCATCACTTACCTGAAACCTTATCTCATAAAGCACTGCAGTGGTGCCGCCAAATAAAGGCTGTCACACTGCAGTGTCTGCACTGTCTTAATTAAATGACATTGCCCGCTGAACTGTTACGAACCGCTACCATTATTTGTACATCTCGTTGTAATATTTCTGGTAATCACCGCTGGTAACGTTTTTCATCCAATCCTCATGCTCAAAGTACCATGCAATGGTCTTCTTTATGCCTTCCGCAAACATGGTTTCCGGTTCCCAGCCGATTTCCGCCTTGATCTTATCCGGCGCAATGGCATATCTGCGGTCATGGCCCTTGCGGTCCTCCACATAGGTAATCAGATCTCTGGAAACCAGCGCCCTTCTCGGATCGTCCTCAGCCAGCATTTCCTGGAGGGTATCTATGATAATCTCAATGATCTGTATATTCTGCTTTTCATTATGTCCACCGATATTGTATGTTTCAAAAAGTCTGCCGTTCTCCTGTACCATATCGATGGCCTTTGCATGATCCTCAACGTACAGCCAGTCACGCACATTCTTGCCGTCTCCGTAAACGGGCAGCTTCTTTCCATGAAGCGCATTGTTAATAATCAGCGGAATGAGCTTCTCCGGAAACTGATAAGGGCCGTAATTGTTGGAACAGTTGGTAATGTTCGCCGGGAAATGATAGGTATCCATATAGGATTTAACCAGCATGTCCGAGCTGGCCTTACTTGCGGAATAGGGGCTGTGAGGCGCATAAGGAGTTGTCTCGTAAAAATACTCACCCTCATTTTCCAGGGAACCGTATACCTCGTCCGTGGATACATGAAGGAATTTCTTCCCTTCCTTAAAGCTGCCGTCGGGATTCTCCCATGCCGCCTTGGCACAGTTCAACATGACTGCAGTGCCCAAAACATTGGTCTGGACAAAAATTTCGGGATTGCGGATGCTTCTGTCCACATGGCTTTCCGCCGCAAAATGCACCACTCTGTCAATGTCATTTTCCGCAAAAATCTTTTCAATCGCTTCCTTATCACAGATGTTGGCTTTAACAAAGGTATAGTTCTCCCTCTCCTCCAAATCTTTCAGATTTTCCAGATTGCCGGCATAGGTGAGGGCATCCACATTGATAATCCGGATTTCGTTGTCATATTTCCTGAACATATAGTGGATGTAATTGGAACCAATAAATCCTGCGCCGCCTGTTACCAAATAAGTTCTCATATTTTTCTCCTTTGTCTCCGCCTTAAAAATTAAATGCCCTGCAGCCGTTCTTTCTGCCGGAATCCGGCCGGTCTTCTTTTGCACCGCAGGCTGCAGCCGCTTTAAAAAGCTGTTAAACAGGCAGAGAAACTGACATTAAGCTTAATTTTAATTAGTATACCACAAAATTCTTGTTTTACCAAATAAAACCTTGAAAATGGTAGTTATTCATAATAGTTCAGGCAGGTTTGCGCAGTGAATGCGCAAACCGTGAGAAAACGTGGTAGAAGCAAACATCCGCCCCCCTCGCCGAAGGCGATTTTTAATGGGCGGATGCAGTAACAGTTCGGACGAAGGCTGAACTGTTACTGCAGTTCAGAACCTATACTGTTATGTTTCCCTGTCAAAATTTATGCTTTCGGCAAAAACAGCTTCTGCCGAAAGCAATCAAAGCCCCCGCCGCAAGCAGCGGGATATCAAACTTGCAACGCTGCTAAGCAGCGGGGTCTTTGACCCTCGCGGCAGTCGCCAAATATCCATGCACGCATGGCTACCTGGCTCGTTGCCCGCGGAAATAAATCAGTAGCCAAGATAGCTGATATTCAAATCCGTATAACCGCTGATTCCGCCGATTTTTCCTTTGGAGGAATACTGCCACATATCATATCTTCCGTTATACGTAGGTGCGGCAGCATACTGGGCCAGCCAGATTTTGTAGCTTCCCAGGGCGCCTACGTTCAGCTTGGAGTTGAGCCATGTTTTATTGGCATAAACTCCCGCCGTATAGCCGCTGTTGGCAATGGTCTGGCAATAAGCGTTAACTATCTGCGTTCTTGTTGCCGTATCCAGGCCGTCCGCACGGCCGCCGCTGGCTTCCACATCCAGAAATACAGGATAGGAGATCTTATAATTTTTGATCAGTGCTACCGTCATGGAGGCCTCCTCCACCGCTTCAATCTGGTTTACCGCCTGAGTGAAGAAATAAATTCCCACCTTCAGCCCCGCGGCAGTCGCCCCCTGAATGTTGGCCCTGAATTTCGGGTCTTCAATCAGCGCTCCCGTGGAAGAACCACGGTATCCGCATCGGATAATGACATAGGATACCCCTGAATTCCTTACTTCCGTCCAGTTAATATTGCCGTTATGCTTGGATACGTCAATTCCCAGGACACCTGAGCCTGCATTCAGTGCGCCGTCGCTTCCAAAGGTGTATTTCACACCCTGGATAACCTGTTCTCCGGTTACCTTGTTGCCGTTCTTATCGAAATAATAGCGCCTGCCGTCTATGGTCTGCCAGCCGGTGTATTTGTACTCTGTGTTTTCATTGACTCTGTAGAAGGTATCATATTTGTAATAATCTGCAACCACTGCCGCCACGAATTTTCCATCAGCGGTTTTAACATAGAGGAGATTGCCGCTTCTGTCCTTTAAAGGCGTCTTGGTATCATTCCTGGGATCGTCTCCCGTTACCGTCACTTCACAGGTCGCGGTCTTGGAAGTATCCTCGGAGCTCTTGGCCGTTATTGTTACCTTACCGGGCCTCAGGGCTTTGATGGTTCCGTTTCCATGCTCTTCCAGAGAAACAATGCTTTTATCCGAAGTATACCAGAGACAGCCTGTATATCCCGATGTGGTAATCGTGGGATTCAGCTTTACCGTATCCCCTACCTTCATGGTCAATTTATCCTTGTCAAGGACGATTTTTTCAACCTTGGCTGCAACTACGGTTAATTTCACTTTTTTGGACCTAGTATCGCCGTTTCTGTATTTCGCAGTAACCGTTATTTCCGTTTCGCCGGAGCGGATTGCCCTGATCTTGCCATTGCCATCCACCGTCGCATACTTGGTGTTGGCGATGGAGAAGGAACGGCTTTCCACATCTCCTTTAATGGTGAAATAATCGTTTTTGGTTTCGCCTGCCGTTACCTTTACTTCTCTCACGTCAAACTCATTTTCTTCATCAGCTGTAACCTGGAAGGAAAATGTTGCTGTTTTGCCTGTGTCCTTCTTGGAGGTTGCGGTGATGGTAACCTTACCGGTATTGACGCAGGTCACTTTACCGTTTGCATCCACCGTGGCAATCTTTTCATCCGAGGATTTCCAGTTGACGGATGCATCTGCATTGGCCGGATCAGGAGTAATGGAAAGCTGAACCGTGGTTCCTTTCTTACCGCTGTCTGCACCGGTTATTTTAATGCTCTTTAATACGGCCTCCGCCTCTTTTACCGTCACGGAAATATTCCCTGATTTTCCTCCCGCTTCCGCTGTGATGGTTACGGTTCCGGCCTTTATGCCAGTTACCTTGCCGCCATCCACGGTTGCAATACTTGTATCCGAGGACGACCACCTGATGCCGTCATAGCCGGCGCCATCAGGCGAAACTTTAGCCGTCAGGGTAATGCTGCCGCCTACGGTTACGGTAGAATCTCCGGTAACCGTTACAGTGTCTACCGGATTTTCTTTGGCAGATACTGTTACATCCGCGGTTGCCGTCTTACCACCGCTGTTGGTGGTTACAGTGATTGTAGCATTACCTGCGCCTACAAAGTTAACGTTTCCGCCGCTTACCTTTGCTACGCTTTCGTTGCTGCTGGACCATCTGACACTCTTATCCGCAGCATTATCCGGGCTGACCTGGGCACTGAGTGTTGCACTCTCTCCTACCTTTCCCGAAAGGCTGGACGGGCTTAATGATACGCCTGTTACCTCCACCGGGCCGGGATCCGGATCTGACGGCTCAGGATCCGGTTTAGAAGGATCGGGATCCGGATCCGGTTTGGAAGGATCCGGGTCAGGCTTGGAAGGCTCCGATGGATTATCCGTAGACTCCGAAGGTTTGGAGCCGGGTTCCTCATCAGAAACAGACGGCTGATTTGTATCCGATGTTTTTGTGCCACCGCCTTCGGTTATTGGCTGTGCCGTATCATTTTCCCTCATTATCCAGGGCTTCTGTGACTTCATGCCGGACAATTTATCAAATGTAATGCCCGCCGAAGCAGAAGGATCCGGAATATCGGATTTCTTCACTTCCACATATTCCCCCTTGCCGTCGGTGCTGCCTACCGGTGTTTTGGTGGATTCCACCCATTCCACGGTATCCTGGATTACCGATTCCGTCTGGGTTTTAACCTGTGTATCCTCTTTGGCGGCGTTTACCTCAGATTCTTTTTTGACCTCATCACTGACATCGATTTTCTTATATTCAATATGATCCTTTACGGTAACCTCCTGGGCATCCGAGGGCATGGCATATCCATCCTGGTTCTCCGGGCCGGTTATTCTAACCGTATATTTTCCAGGGTTAATTCCGGTCAGATAAATAATTCCATCCGTATTATCATCATCTTTGTTATATGTTTTATCCGGTCCCTTGATCTCCACCTGGAAATCCACATGAGGAATCAGCTTTCCGGTCTTCCTGTTAACGAACTTGATTTTAAGATCCTTTTCCACAGAAGTCATATTCAGGCCTACCTGAACATCGGAATTATCATCCTTTTCGTTATACTCCTCCGATTCCTCCATAGACTCCGAGAAATCCGCCGCTTCCTGTTTCGCCTTATGCGCATCCGCAACGGCCATGAAAGTACTTTCCCCTGCTATATTGAGCTGTGAAAGATTTTGTCCCACAGAGGCAAAAGCATCCACCTGTTCATCTACAGACTTGGCATTCGCAAGTACAGAGAATGTAACTACGGCAAAAATGCATACGAAAATTCCCATGAAACCTACTACTTTGTCCATTGTATGCAGGCTGTTCCAAAATTCCACCACAGGATTTTCCTTTTTTTTATGGGATGCGCTTTTTCTGCCGGTATTCCGGGAAGAGGTATTTTCCGCATAGTCCCTGCTTTTGCCGGAAGGCAACTGGGTACGTTTTTTCGCATTGGCCGTGCGTACTTCAGCTTCCTCGTCCCAGTCGTCATTCTCACAGGGACGGCATTTTCCGGCATTCCTATCCGACTGTGAACGGCGTATATATTCTTCCCTTTCAGTTCTTCTGTATTCCGAAGCCCTCTTGCTTTTTTCCGGGCCAGCTGCCGCAGCTTTGGAGTTCGCGCTGCGTTCGGCGCCGTTTCTTGCAGCCATCGCAGCAGAGGATGTCCTGTTGAGCCGTTCGGAATCCGCCATACGGGGTGTCTGCGAGCCCTGACGGGATTCATATCTTTCCGAGCGTGGCAGGCGGGCGGCGGCATCTTTTCCGGAATCACGTTTCACCTGCTGTCTTTTCTCCGCAGGATCCTGGTGGCGGGATTCTCTTGTGTCCGTCTGCGTTTTCTGACGGCTGCGTTCCGCGAAGGTGTTTCTTTTATTGGCAGTTTTACCAGCTTCCGAGCGTCTGGTTCCTATCTCCGGGAGGTTAGAAGAGACTTTTCTTTCTCCGGTTCTCTCTGTCGCCGGCTGTCTGCTTTCCGGCCGATTACTGCCTTCCGTCCGGCGACCGCCTTCCTTTCCGTTTCGTTTTTCTCCTGCGTCACCGCGGGGAACCGCTGCTTCGCCTCTGGGAGCTGCCTGGCTGCGGGGCTCCGACTGACTGTGAGGCGTTGTCTGACTGCGGGACACCGTCTGACTGTGGGGCGTTGCCTGACTGCGGGGCTCCGCTTCTTCCCTGCGTATGCTGCCGGCTGCGTTCCTGTTGGAAGCGCCAGGCGCAATCTGCCCGGAAATATGCGCTGCCGTTTCCGTAAGATCCTGCGTATCCTCAAAATCATCTTCGCTGATTTCCCATTGGGACAGCAGGCTTTCTGTTACTTTTTCTATTTTCCCCGACAGCTGTTCTTCTTCGGTACCGGCTATTCTCTGCGGCTTTTCATCGCTGAGATTCGACATTCTTCTTCCTGTTTTTTCCAGAACAGCTTTCTGATTTTTATCTGTTGGTTGATTAGGCATGATTCATTCTCCGTTTTCTGCAGTTCTGAATTAAAGAAAACCGGCGCATCGAACATCACCGGAGCTATACAGAACCCGTTTACAGTAAAATCCGGGACATGCCGCTGCGACGGCATTTTTCCCGCAGAAACAGTATACCACACCCCCTCCTCACGGTTCAACCTTGCTTCCTCTTTTTCCAGCAATTACTTCCTTAATATTCTCTTAATTTTCCTTTTGTTCCTTGGTCTGCCGGGCGGATTTCATCCTTTTCCTTCTCCTCATACCGTAAGAATCCGCATTTTTTGTCGAATACTTTTCATTGCGGCTTCTGGCATGATATGACAGAATAAGAGGGAAAGAAAGTTAAAAAAACAGCGTTTTCTGCTTTCCTGTGCGGTGCATGTCAAACACGGGGCGGAGAGTCAAAAAGAAAAGGAGTGATTCGTCATGATGTATATCCATTACTGCAAATATTGCCGTCGAATTCACATTCTCAACGGCCACAAGGTGTATTGCCCGGCCTGCAGCGGCAAGCTGACGGAGCTGGGGATTTCGTACATGAAATATGTGAACCTGAGCAAGGAGGAGCGCGGCCAGCTGAAAGAAAAATGTGCGGATGAAAAAAGCCTGAAGGAGCTTTCCGTGGAATACCGGATGCATCGGTACAGCAAATGGTTCAAGGCGCTGCCGTCCGGCATAAATTCTGACAAAGTCATTGCTGCGGCCACCGCTTCTACAGATAGTAAACAATCACGCCTGCCAGAATACAGCCCACGCCTGCGAGTTTCCGTTTCGTAATTTTTTCCGAGAAGAAAAGCCGGCTGAGCAGAAGGACAAGCACATAGCCAAAGGATTCAATCACCGGACCATTCATAAAGGAAAGGCCTCGGAGGCCGCTGACATTCAGTATGGTAGAACCTACAAGCAGTATATATCCGCTGATTACATAGGGATTCAGATATTCGCGGATAAAGGAGCCATACTGTCTGCAGGCGGCTTTTTTTAAAAGGACCTGGGAAAAAGAGGCTGCCAGAACGCCTGCGAAAAGGAACAGGTAATAAATATTAAGCTTCATCGCACAGTTCCTCCTTCTGCTGTCCGCCGTTAACGATTATTGTCCCGGTAATTACCAGGGCTACGCCGATTATGTTTTTCAGGGTTATTTTGTCATGAAATATTACTGCGGCCCAGATAAGGGACCAGAGCAGGGCCATGGCCCGGTTTGTATAGGCAATGGATAATTCGAATTTTTTTATCATCTGCTGCCAAAGAAGGGCGTAAATCGCCAATATGACGAGTTCGGCGCCGTAGAAGAGGAAGAAATTAAGTGATAATGTGGGGTGGCCGCTGGCCAGCTTGGCCATTACTGTGGATAGTGTGTATATGGCGATTACGGCTTGAAGAATGAGGATGTCTTTCAGGGTGATTTTCTTTTTCATGGGGAGTGTCTCCTTGAGTTAGTTTTTTGGGGATGAGGGTATTATTGTGTGATTATAGCAGGTTTTATGGGGGTTGGGAAGATGTGGGGGAGGGGAAAATGGTGGGAGAAGGGATTGGGGTGTTGGCGGGCCTCAGCCATGCCATTCATAATTTGGCGGGAGGTATGTTGTGTATTGCTTTTTTTGTTATGGACGCCAAATTATGAATAAGGGCTGGCGCCCTATAGAAATACAGATAGAAGCAGTCCTTAGTGAGCAAGCTCCCACGGGCTGTTTCTATCTGTATTTCTGCATGGCTTGGGGGTGTCAAAGTCTTAATTTTAACTGTTCAGCACCCCTCACAGTTACTGCTAAAACCATCCTAAATCGCCTTTGGCGATGGATTTTAGCACTCTTGAATCACTTTCTTACGGTCAGCGCATTTAGCTGCGCTGGCCTGCGCAGCTAAATGCGTTGACCTACTGAACAGTTACAATTTTTCCTTACAATATGGACACTTGGGGTCTATAATGGTAGTATAGAGTCGGTAAAGGAGGTAATTTATGACAGATAAGGACAGAATGGAACAGTCGGGGGAGATTGATGAATTCTGGGAGTTGGATGATGCTTCGGATACTTCTGCCCAGAAGGGTTCCGGGAAGCGGCAGGAGGGGCAGGATACTGTCGGCCGCAAGGCTTCCCCGCATAGTACTGCTTCCCGCAGGAGCGGTTCCCGCCGGGGTGTGTCGGGTAAAAATACCGGCAGACGCAGAAAAAGGAAAAATACGGAAACCTACGTTCACTATATAATTGCCGCCGTTCTTGCGGCAATGCTGATATTTGCTGTTGTCAAGCTGGTTGTGTGGAATATTGGGAAGGATTCCGGGTACGACCCCAATGCGGATTCTTCGGAATTTGAAGTGGAAGCCCTGGATTATATCCAGCCGCTGGATCCAGAGCTGCTTAAAGGGCGGGAGGATGACGGCTTCAACACTATCGTTTGTCTTGGGAACCATCCTTTTTCCGATGAACGGGGAAAAGACGGCCTTGCGGAGTTAATTGCCGATAAGTGTGATGCCACGGTTTATAACGGTGCATTTCCGGATTCCTATATTTCTATGAAAAATACCGAGTATACCGACAGCTATCCTCAGGATGCGCTCAGCCTGTATCTGGTAACAGCCTCCATATGCGGCGGGAATTTTGACCTTATGGAACATGCTGTGGATTTGCTTTCAGAATCTGACAAGGCTTACAGGGAAGCGCTGGATACCCTGAAAAGTGTGGATTTTTCCAAGGTTGATATGATCGTCATCATGTATGATCTGAATGATTACATGGATAAACGTCCTGTTATGGATGAAAATAATGACATCAACCTGCTTACCTGGAACGGCGCGCTGAATGCATCTCTTCAGGAAGTCCAGAAGACCTATCCTTACATCCGTCTGGTGGTCCTTTCTCCTTCCTACGGGCAGTTTGAGGACGGTGGCGGCAAGATGGTTAACGGGGATACGGAGGATTTCGGCAACGGCGTGCTTCCTGATTATGTGCTGCATGAAATTGATGTGGCTATGGCAAACGGAGTTAGTATTCTTGATAATTATTATGGGACCATTAATGAAGATGAGGCAAAGAATTGCCTGACAGACGGATACCGGCTGAATAAAAAGGGACGGGAAAAGGTTGCAGGGCGGTTTGCAAAGGAAATTTTTCATGTTGGGGAAGAAAAATAGGTAGTAAAGTAAAAGGGCTTCGGTATTCGGCCGCAATTCGCGGCCGGGTAACGGCGCCCTTTCTTCTAATAATCACACAGTTTTAGTACCTGCCTGTTCTATTCCATTATATATACTGCCTTTTTACATTGGATACTGTTCTTCGTTTTAATCAAGAGGGATTTAGGGCAAAGTCTGTTCTTTTTTCAATACCGGAACATCCACATTCCGGAATACATCATAACCTTCCACTTCCCCGATTTTTTCCAGCCCGTATTCCGCCGGATCCCCTTCCGTCTTCTTCGCCTTATTCAGAATAATATACTGGCATTTATAGTCATCTGCCAGCTCCGCAAGCAAATCGATTCTTACTGTATCCGCTTCCATCAGCGCATATATGGGATGTTCCACATGATCCCAGCTGGCTACCAGCATGTCACGGCCGTAGGGCATCTGAATATTTGAAGAATACTGCCTTACATAATGCAGCAATTCCGAAGGAAAGACTGCCCAGACACGTTCCTCGTCCTCCGCAGGTTCAATGAGATCACAAATAGACACTACCGTCTGAGGGATATGATATCGGTTCTGTGCTTTCGTAATATTAATATTTTTATATAAATATTCACCACCAAGTGCAAGAAGCAATATCATTACTATTATTCCGATCCGAGTATGCTTTCCTATTAGTTTAACGCCTGCATAGGCTATCATCACAGTCATCGGCAATATCCAAAGTATTCTATAATAAGTTCCCGCTTCTTCAACTTTATCCATTACAAGCTTAAATAAGGGAAAGAAAAACAAAATCGTTATTACAAAAGAGGACTCCACTAATACAAGCCGTATTTTCCTGTCCTTCTCTGTCAGCAATAAATATATAAGCGCCACCAGAAAAAGAAACGGATAAATACCGTCACCGCAATAATCCATAAAAATCGTCAGTATCTCTCTCAAAATATTTTCATCCTTTCAGACCAGAACCAAGTAAACCGCCAGATACACAATACAGGGAATGCAGCTTGCCGCAAGCTTGGGAAGCACTGCCGGACGTCTGTCTCTCACCGCCATAACAAGACCTGTCACGGCAATCAGCAGCCCCGTCAGGAAAGCCCCCATAGTAGTCGCCATGGCCGCCACCACATTGACCGAACATAACAGAATCCACCAGCCGCACTGGCTCTCCTTTTTCTCTCCGACAGCAGACTTCATATCCCACAGATTCAGCAAACACCACAGCACCGCCAGCAGCACCATATTACACAATATAGACTTCCCCTGCCATGTACGCATCAGGAAAAATGTTGCATTTGTGTAAATGGAAGTATTCCCAAAAATCTGCAGCACACTTACAAGAATCATAAACACTGCCAGCCTGCGGTTCTCTTTGCCAAACAGCCTTCTTCCAATCAAATAATACAAAAGATAGGTTACCGGTATCAGCACAAGCGGCAGCACCGAATGAGCAATAATCGCCGGATGTATTCCCGTCATCCTTGCCAGATACGCCTCCCATATAGGCAGCGACGCCAACGCATGCCGCACATCCACCGTTGTCGTAAGGCCTGTATACGGCAAAATCCGGTAAAGTACATCCGACTGCTCCGCAATTACAGACTGCGCCACATAATACGCATCATCCCCGTCAAAGGACGCCCTTGTATATGCCATATAAATCTGAAAGAGTACCAGTCCGCCCGCCAGAATCCAGTAAAGAGCCGTTTCCACAGACGGCCTGCGCCTGCCCTCCCAAAGCTCTCTGCCGTTCTCCGCCAAATCCCCCAGCACATTCCTCCCGAAAAACAAACCTGCTGCCGACAGCAAAATAAGCGCGCCGGAATAAAGCTTTACTATTATGGGAAATCCCCAGGGCTTCATCAAAATGACAGGCACAGCAATTATCTGAAAAACTGCCAGCGCAAGGAAAAAACCAGCCAGATAAATCAGAATCGGATTCTTTTTTCTCCGCCCCCCGGGCATGAACCGGGCCGGAATCAGCCCCATGCAAAAAGGAGCCGCAAACAGAACCCCAAAGGTAATCAGTACTTTTGCAATCATGTAAAAACCTCTCTTTATCTTCCTGCAGGCAACTGCTCAGTTCCCTCACAGTTACTTCCCAAGTCACATAAACAACAGCCTAATCATACCAGTTGTCATAAATTGCTTCGTAATCATAACCCGCCGCCAACTCGCGCAGGTCCTCCAAAACCGCTTTATAATTATCCTCAGTCAGTTCTCCCTCTCCATTTTCAAAGCACTCCACAATATACCGGCAGACATCCGCATGATAATGCGTATAATCTGCATAATTATTCAGATTACATACGATATCCCTGTTGTTCTGAAAACAGAATACCCTTACATTATCATACGCAAGCAGTTTTTCCGTCATATAATCCAGTTCTCTGATAACCGCATCCAGCTCCTTCTGCCGCATCACATCATTCCAGTAAAGAATACTGTACGGCGGATACCAGAAAATGAATTCCGTTTCCGGATGAGCCTCAACAAAGGGAATAATATTGGCCTCCAGATTTGCCTGAATACCGGACACAAACGCATCCTCCGGCATCTCCTCCTCCGCTTCCTCCGCCGGAACATAATACATCAGCACATTGGCCTTCGTATAGTACTGATCCGTCCACCACGGCTTATACAGCTGTGTCCAGTCCGTCCTCTCCGTAGGATCCACCAACGGCTTGAAAATATAATTCAGCAGCACATCCTTATTAAAAAGATACTGCACATTATTAAAAGGATTTTTATCATACAAATATTCCGGAATCGGATATTTCGTCGTCTCCGTATCCGCTGAAAACGCCCCCTGATCCACGGCCATGAATATTTTTTTCACCGAATCCCCTTTCGCGTCAAAAATAATATCCATTATGTTGGCCTCATCTTTAGGAAACGCGCCGTTATAGCTCAGCTTCACCGTCTGCAGCCCCATCACCTCCGTAAACCAGTCCGTGTCAAAGCTTGCCGTCATGGAGGAGCCTAACAGAACACTGTCATAATCCAGCCGGCGGGCCATCCCCGGATTCTGGCTCAGCTGATTATCCACCTTATAGGGAAAATAAGCCAGGGGTTTATGATACTGAAAAAAAGGATCCACATATATCACTATAGCAGCTATCGCAAGAAAGCCTGCCAGGAGAATACTGCAAAACAAGAGCAGCCATCTTTTACAAGGTTTCATCCACATACCTCTCATACATTGTCACGGACAAGCCGCACTCCCTCATACCCGCTTCTCTGAAAACAGCCCGCATCAGAAATTAAAATACAGGAAACTGCTGACCCCTGAAAGCGACAGCACACACCACAGAAAGAGCCCTGCCGTCACCAGCGCATTCCAGGCCTTGGGCCGGAACCTCACCGCCACTTCATCCGCATTCGGTGCAAAAAACACCACCGCCATAGTCACCACTGTAATGATACCTCCCAAATACATCTGACTGTATGGCAGGCTGTCCAAATGCAGCAGCTTTATCACATACCAGAATTCATCCAGATTGAAGGACTGCATCATCGCCTCCGCAGGAAGAGCAATCCCACCCGTAAACAAATGCCTGAAAATTTCCAGTGCCTGTCCCACTGTCTCGGATCGGAAAAAGACACAGGTCAGACTGAAATAAACAAAGGTAAATAAAACCCCGGCAACTTTAACCACCTGTCCTCTAACCGGCCCCGCTGCCTTTGCTTTGCCGCTCTTTTCCCTCTTTTCCTTCTGATGCAGCTGCCACATCCGGGTTACTATGTACAGAACCCCCTGCGTCACACTCCACAATACAAAAGTCCATCCGGCCCCATGCCAGATACCGCTGAGCAGATAAATCAGGAACAAATTAAAGTACATCCGTCCTCTGCCCTTTCGGTTCCCGCCCAATGGAATATATACATTTTTGGTAAAAAAACGGCTCAGTGTAATATGCCACCGTTTCCAGAAATCCACGATGCTCACAGCCTTATACGGCGAATTAAAGTTCACAGGAATCTCTATCCCAAAGAGCCAGCCCAGCCCCCTGGCCATATTACAGTAGCCACTGAAATCAAAATACAGCTGCAGCACATAAAAAAGAATCAGCAGCGCACTGTCCACTCCGCTTAAGTTCAGAACATTGGCATACCCCCAGTTCACCGCTTTCCCAAACGTATCCGCGACCAAAACCTTCTTCACCATTCCCAGTGTAAATAAAAATACGCCCCCGGCAAACCGATCCCAATCCAGCTTCTGCTTCCCGATTTTATCAAACTGCGGCATCATTTCATTGTGATTCACAATCGGCCCCGCAATCAGCTGCGGGAAAAAGGAGACAAACAGCGCATAATCCAAAAAACTGCACTCCCTGATTTCCCCCCGGTAAGTGTCCACAAGAAAACCAATCTGCTGGAAGGTAAAAAAACTGATTCCCAGCGGAAGCAGGATTCCCTTCAGCAAAAACGAAGTACCAAATACGACATTTACATTTTCAATAAAAAAGTCAAAATACTTGAAATAAAAAAGAATTCCCAGATTGCACAGAACACCCGCCGCCATCATTATACGGCTCCTGTTTGGCCCCGTTGCATTTATCAGCCGAAAGCAAACATAATTAAAAAGAATACTGAAAATCATAATCAGCAGATAGCTGGGATTAAAATACCCATAAAACCACAAAGAAAAGCCTGTCAGCCACAGCTTGGCAGGCACAGACTTCCCCCAATGGGCGAACAGATAAAACCCGCCCAGGCAAAATGGTAAAAACAGGAACAGAAATATATAAGAATTAAAAAGCATATGAGTACTCCATGGAATTTTAAATTTAACCAGTTGATTTGCCACTACAGCAAATCCCGCTGCAGGATATGCTATGCATAAATCAGTTTAGCCCAATCCATGGATTTTTACAAGAAAAAACGTAAAAACCGGAAAATATATACAACTCCTTTATTTTGTTTTCTCAGAAGCCAAACGCCAATGCCTGAACAGATTATAAAGCATCACTACCATACAAATATAAAACAGCCCCATATTATATATCGTATACCTGGTCTGGCAGAAGATTACAAGAGAAACAAGCGTCACGTTCCCTACAATTGCAAGAAGTGTAAGTCCTGCCAATACTGCTGTCTTTTCATGCCCTCTGATCCTCACATTCCAGATAAGCAGAATAACATAAATAATATAGAGGAAAAAACTATACCAGTTTAATAAAATATTCCGTTTAGCGACAGTCGTTATCAGACCGGAAAGAACATTATCCAAAAAGGAGCCTATGATATTCAACGCATTATGCGGCATAACCGACACATTAATCGTCCGCATAATCTGATCCACCTTTTTCCCTTCTTCCACCTCTCCTCCACCATAATTCGCCTGCACATATTGTGTAATCATCGGTCCCATGGTATCAATCTGTATACAGTCATAATAATCGCCAAAATGCGTTACCCGGTTAAACCATCCTTCTCCGGCACTGTGCTTCAGATATCCCTTTTCCTCGCAAACATCATAAATCTCCAGAAAAAGTGTTCTGACCTCTTCATCTTTGATATATTCCGCATCACTTCTATCCGCCGTATAAAACGCCATTGTTGTAACAAACCGGCTGTCATTGGTGTGGCGTACTGCATTTCCACGCAAAATATAGTTATATCCAACATCAAGAAGCATAGAACAGCCCAAGATTCCCAGTGTGCACAGTATTACAGTTCCAATCCCCCAAAGGGTCTTTTTGCGGAATATATTCACAGCCACCACACAAATAATCAGCAGCGCCAATGTCATAAACATCTGTTTTCTTGTTGATACCATAACAAAAACAAGTATGCTGCTTAAAATCAGACTTTTTCTGTTCTGATGCAGACAGTATTCCAGGAGATAGCGGAAAAACAAAAGATACAGCGCAATAACAATCCCTTCCGTCAAAATACTGTTAGAATACATAGATTCCCTCTTTGCGGCAAACCGGCACAAAAACGAAACCCCAAGCGGCATAGCCAGCGCAACAAGCGCCACAGCCTTCGGAAGCCGAAGCTCCTTCCAAAGATACCTCACCAACGTCCATGTAGCAAAAGCCATAAGCCCGCTTTGAAAAAAAGCAACGGCCGTCAGGTAAAAATCATTGGGAAACGAAGAAAAAAGCTTTCGAAAAAAAGCAAGAAACAGCGGATAAAAGGGTTCTCTTGAAAGCCGCATGCTGATGTAGCCCGGAGAGTCCACACAAATAACCGCACCATCATAAAATGCGAAGAAGAGATAAAAACACAGACATATGCCAAGTAAAACAGCTGAGAAAGAATCTGGCTTGTCTTTTCTCAGCATTTTTGTAGGGGAATAATCCTTTTTCATTTTGCCTCCTGTTCCAGCAGTGTATGAAAAAATTTTTTATTTAGTTTTCCCCTCACTTGTGTGTATTATAATCTGATTTACAGAAATGTCAAGAAATTTTAAGCAACTTACTTATTAGTTTATCAACGATATATCCCATAACCACAGACAAAATTATAACTCCGATAATCCTCATTCCCATGTAAGCCAAACACCCCAGCCTTGAACTCAGCCAGCCATAGGAGAATGCAGCTAACAGTACCGCATATTCCAGCGGATCATGAAATAAATATATATGCATACTATGCCTCAATAACAAACGAAACCCCCACCGTTCACACAATTCTTCATATTTTTTAACCAAAATTATGCATAGCAAATAAACTGCATAGCTACAAATAATTATGACGAAAAAATCATTCAGAAAATCTATCTTAATATCTAATATCATTATTTCAAGCAAAAATAAAAACTTACACACTCCATACTCATAATATGAATATTCTGACAACTTCTTTCTCACCCCATCAAACCAATAGCCTAATACAAACCAAAACAAATACCCCATTCCTCTCTTAAAAAGGAAAAAATCAAATGGCAGCTGGCCATGGAAATACTGAATAAGCGCAGCAAGCACAAGGACCGGATAGATATTTCTTTTCCCGACCAATCGGTGAAGGCACCAAAAAATAATAAAACACCAAAATAAGGCTGGTAAAAACCAAAGATGCCCATCGCCTTTACCAACCAGAAATTTTACAACTGCTTCATTATAATTATCCGCATTATAATATCCTGTCATCAATTTTACCGGAAGCATAAATAACAGGCCGCATAAATAATACGGTATTATCAGTCTTTTCAGTTTATTACATGCCAGCCTTTTTAATCCGTCTTCTTCCTTTAGACGATAAACCGCACCTGATAGAAGAAAGAAAAGCGGCATATGGAATCCATACACCCATCCGCTTAAAAATCTGATTATCCGAAATAAATTCGAATCATACACCCAAGAACTGTCTGCGGGAACTTCATAGTGTACGCCTCCCATAACCAGATAACAACTATGCCCGATTACTACCAAAATTGTTGCTGTAACTCTAAGGAGATCATATTCATTTACTCTCCCTTTTTTTAACTCATCACCTTTAGCTTTCATCTGTCCCCCTCAACAGACTGAACAATTAATTAAGGATTATATCCTCCAAATAAATTGGTAACTAAAATTTTCATCAGTTCGTAATTCCCTTTAAAAAAGCTTATCTTGGTAGGTGTTTTTCCTTCTTTTGGATATCGCCGTGTTACAGGAATCTCACATGCTTTCATCCCAAGCTGAGTGGCCCGTACAGACAGATATGCAAGCAGCTCATATGATATAAAAATATCCCTCAATGGACAAACCTCAGGATTTTCCAGATATCTTCTGGAATATGCCCTGTAAGCATTTGTAGTATCCGTAAAACGCTGCCTCGCCGTTAATGATATAAGAGGCGCATGAATCAATCTGACTGATATCAGCCTGATTAAAGGCGTATTAATTGCATGCCCGCCCTTCAGGAATCGTGACCCCTGGATAAAATCATACCCATCATTCAGTTTTTCAATAAACCGGGGAATATCTTCTATACTGTCCTTATTATTTCCATCAATCGTTATTACCCCGTCATAACCTCGCTGAAGCGCCCACCAGATTCCCATTCTCAGCTGGGCTCCCTGACGCCCTTCATCACGCTTAATTAAAAGAGTATTTACACCCAGCTTCAGCAGCTTTTTCTGTTCCATAGAACCATCCGTCGAACCGCCGTCACACAGAACCACATCCGCACATGACATTACATTATAGTGCCTTGCCCTTTTTAACTCTTGAAGGATACGCTCCCCCTCATTAATTACAGGAATCAGAACACAATACCTGCTTTTTTTTACATCAAGCTCATATGCCTCAAATCGCGGAACACCATCCCGTCTCTCATATGCAATCATCCGAAAATTTCCCTCACATATTCTATTACTTTTTTCGTAACCTGAACATTTTCCTGGCGCCCCATTTCAATAGATATATAACCTGTATATTCCATATTTCTCAACAATCCGGCGATTTCTTTATGTATAGGATGTTCAGAAATTTTTTTCAGATTAGGTTCACTGATATGGACATGATTGATTAAATTGATATCCTCAGCTATCACGTTCAAAGCTTCCTTATTTTCAATCATAGTACCCAAATCCAGATTTACAAGAAAACCTTTGCTGCCTATTTTTTTTACCAGCGCCAATGCCTCTGTGGTGGTATTTATATAGTTAGTATTGTAAATCGGAGGGTTCGCCTCCATAGCCAGCACAGTCCCTTTTTCTAATGCATAATCTCCCAGCTCCTTAAAAAAAGGCTCTGCACTTTCCTTTAATTCTTCTTTTTCCGCCCACCGGTTTTTAGGACAGCCGAACACCAGATTGCCACATCCGATCTGTGACGCAAAATCGATTGCCTTCTTCGTATATTCTGTAAGAACCAACCTGTCTTCAACAGTACCGAACAACTTTTCTTTTCTTCCATACCATATTGACTGCATAGAAGAAACAGCCAAACCATATGTCTCTTTCAGCCAAACAGCAAAGGCCTGCGCCTCACCACAATGAGCATAAGGAGCATCTGGAAATAATCTGGTAGGAGCAATTTCAATCCCCGAGTATCCAGATTCCTGCAGGAAACGATACATCTCATCATCCACTTGCGGACTCCAGGCTATATTTGAAATTGACAGTTTCATAAAATTACCTCTTCCTCTTTTTTCTCAGAATATATCCCTTCAGTTTTATCCAAAGCATACGCAATGGTATATAAATCAGAAGCTGTATAAAACCAAAATACCACATCACAAAATTCATATGTGTATGGATATAAGAATGTGCTTTTCCTAAAACAAACCAAGAGACACTGGTCAAAAAAGCTGAAAACAACAAAAAGAACATATAAAGTGTACTTTTGTCTTTTTTCCCCCGTATTTTATCCTTCCAAATTCCACAAAATAATGCCAGCACCGATAAAATACACAATCCGCCAAAAAGTTTTCCACTTATACCCATAATCAAGGAGGTGTCAAAATGAAAATACAGCTTTAAAACTGTCAAGGCAGAGGCTTCTAAAGAAGCTCTCTCCGATTCAGGAAAATCCTCCGGATTTCCCCCCCAGGTTCTCTCAAGCACGTTTTTCTCATAAATAGAACAGAGTCCTCTCCAGATATCACCATCGGCCCTGATATAGGCATGAATACAAACAGCAGCCAAAAATCCCAGCAACGCCGCAATACCAACCAAAAGAATCCGCTTGAAAATTTCAGGAAATTCTTTTTTATCTGTTAGCAAAGCAGTTCCGGCATCTGCCATCAAAAAAAGGATTGTTCCCATCATAACTGTAGTTATATATTCATAACCACATGCACTTTTCAAAAATACGGATAAAAAAACCCCAATACAGCTGATACCCACAATTTTTTTGTTATCCGCATAGACTGAACATAACAATCCAAATGACATTGGCAAAAACCAGGTAAATTCCACCCAATAAAGATTCCTTGCAAACTGTACTATCCATGGAGACAGCAGAAAAACCGCGCCCCAAACCACCGCCATTCCTATACCAAATTTCCTGTTCAAAAGAAATAATATGACAACAGCGACCAAGGCCATCGCGGCAGCCGTTAATAAATGGAACCAGGTCACCGCGCTTTCATAAGGAAAAACACGTGCCAAAATACGGAAAGCCCTTCCCTGAAGTCCTATCTGAGAAGGATACTCAGAGAATATCCCCTTTGGCAGTTCCTTTCCCGAAGCATCAAACAGCTTTATTTCTGAAAGGCTTCCGTTTTTCTCTCTGTCAAGTTTCATTCCGGCATTTACTGTTGTATAGCATATATTATCTTTTCTTTCTACTTTGGTGATAACAGCCTTGCTTCCATCCGAAAACAGAAAATAATTTCCCGGAATATAGTAGGTATCTGTATATAAATTTGCAGAAAATGCAAGGAGATCTCCTCTCAGCCCATATCCATCCAGAAAATCTTCATTACTTAAATATGCTGTTTCACCGCGGTATAAGCTCAGCGTATCCGTCCAATAGGATGTGGTATCTCCCGTATTTTCATGATAATACCCCAGGCCATAGCCCTCGTCCAGCGGCGATATACCCGATCTTTCCGCCACAAAAGGGCCAATAGCCAAGGCCTCCGAAACAGCCTCAAAGTTATTAAAATTATAATTCTTTTTATCGAACGGATTGCTGAAATAAGTCCATGTCAGCAATAGTACCATAGACAGGAGCACACATACATAAAGGCTTTCCCGCATCCGCTTTTTTTTTATAAGACTATTTAATTTTTCCATATCAACAGATTTTTGTACTCTTAACAAAATTTTGGATTTCTAAAAGCACTTCTTCCTTACCCATAATATATCCACCGTCCCGTTTATAAAGCCCGCTATACCTGGTCCTATAGTCATATTTAGCCGGCACACCGGCAGTTTCATTCATAAATTCCCTTCCGTAAAGAAACTTATAAATTTCTCCTGCAGAAATAGGTTCTGTCGCCGTATGCAGCAATTCGATTTTATTTTCCAAAGCAATCTTAATATCAGACCATAACCTTTTCAGTGGATAAAACTGAAATTCACTTCTGCTATCCGTAAATTGAAGCGCACTGAAATTTACACGGCTTAAAATATTCCTCAGAGCATTTTTCTCTCCTTCATTCAAATTTCTGCATTTCCAGAACCCATTATCCTGTATCTCGTAGTACTCCTCAATCGCTGCCTCCTGGCTGCTTAATTCTCCCATTTTTGTTTCTGACAACATAAACGGGATGACATTAATAATATCATAAATAAAATTTTTCTTTATACCCTCACCAAACAAACCAGGAAGCCTGACAATCAAAGCCTCCGGATAATTTTCCCTCACCCAATTTTCCAATACTCTTCGGTTATATCCATATGGCTGCAAACCATCCATATCTATGGCAGAATCTTCATAGACCGCCAGCGGACTTTTAAATACATCTATTGTTGATATCAAAACCAGTTTTTGCGGCTTGATCATTCTGATATTTTCCTTCGCCTGTTCAATCATCTGCCAGTCTTTTTCCGGCTGCTGATTCGCCAGGTATTTTTCCCCCCGCAGTCCGGCATAGACACAGAGATCCGGTTTTGTTCCGTAAGCCTCCCGGACACTGCCCGAGTTTACACCCAATTCAAAACTGCCGTATCGATAAAGATTATTTCCGACAAAACCTGTATGTCCAACCAAAACATTCATCTTTTAATATCCTCTCATTTCGTAATCTTCTCTATTCTGTCAACCATATACTGCTGTCTTTTGAATACAAGATTAACTATCACAGACAGATATTTTACAATTATAGTCAAAATTCCAAACAGCCCGAAAAAAGCAAACGCCATAAACAGTATTGTTGTTGTCCAGCCCTCAATCGGATTACCACATATGTAAAACACCATCGCATATACCCCCATCAGTAATGCAATTACCATCATAATAAGCGTCATTCTGATTGAAAAAAGATAACCCAAATCCGTAAACAAAATCAGTGAGTCTGCAGCCAGATTCTTTCTGTATCTGTCCTCCAGCTTATCTCTTCCCTTCAGCCGTTCTCCTGTACATTCATACTGCATATTTTTTATAGGCAGGCCACTGGCTGCATATACTGCTTTTCTGTATGGTATCGTTTTATTCATACTGGAAACCCGGTTTATAACTCTTCTGGATAAAATACGAAAGCTTTCTGTCCTCATCTTATAATTGCCGGCTGCCCCCATATTGAATATTTTATAGAAAAATGAAGAAGTAAATTTCTGTCTTCTTGCAGGGGATGCACTTACAATATCATACCCTTTCAAGGATTCCATATAAATATCCATAATTAACGAAGATGGATAATCCATTTCTACCGTATCAAATTCTAATACATAATCGCCAATTGCAAGATCTGTCCCCGCATTCATGGATAACTCAATACCCTGGTAATAACTCATATGCAATAAGTTAACCGTCGTATCCGTCAAACCCGCAGCAACCTCCTTAATAGCTTCATGGCTTCTGTCACTTGATGCATCGTCAACACAGATTATTTCAAAATGCTCAAAATTATTTTTTAATACCTCATAAATCTTTTTCAGGAAAACACCTGCACAGTTTTCATTATTATGAACATATGCTACCGCGGAAAGAAAACATTTTTGCTTCTCATTCATTTGTTAATACATCCTCCAAATCATATACCGTATTGATTTTTCCTGAAAGGACACTTATAAAGGAAGGATTCTTACTGTGTACCCTGATTACCGTAGGTCTGGAATCATCAATCTCAGAACTTTTCAGGATTGGCTTCATCGAATACAACGAATTCTCATATTGAAATTCATACTCGCTCTTCATATATTTTCTTGCCAGCCCCGACATATATGGATAAGCCGAAGCAGGTTTTGCAGGACATTCATTACAATTTCCCAGATATTCCCTGGTACAACAGTTATGGCTCCTGCTCTGGCATTCAAAAACCGGTGTTTCGCTGTAGCTCGTATTATGAGGGGTAAAGGTAACAGATGTAAGTGAGTGCATTCCTGTTTTGCCAAATGGCATAATTGAAAAGAAGGGACCATCCATAACTGTTATTCCTTCTCCCTCCAATTTATGGTTCGTCCGGCATAAAATTATTTCACACAACTCATATTTTATTCCAAACTTCTCTTCTCCCGCCAGCTTTAATATCTGATTGGAAGACGCATACGTTGCATTCAGCAAAAAAGGGGCTGTGAAAATCCCCTGATTTGTATGTACCTCATAAACATCATCCCGTTTCGCTATAGACTGCGTATGACAGGCATATTTAATTTCAACATTTTTTAGCGCTGAGATCTTATCCAGAAAATAATCTTTCAAAATCATAGCATCATACGTATATTCTTTTGTTAAAAACGCACCATCGCACATCCCTTTATTAAAATATTTTCCGGGTTCTATTTCCTCACAGGGTATCCTGGCCGCCTCACAGAATTTTTTAAATTGCACAGCATCACTCCAGGACAGCCGCGCAGATGTAGCATACACCTGATTAAATTCCCGATTGATACAAAAAGAAAAATCTTTGTTAAATCGTTCAAAATACCCTGCTGATTTCATAGCTGTTGAAAGGGAGCGCGGATAATGGTATCCCATATGAACTCTGGCCTGATTAATATAAGTAGCCCTCCCAAAGGCTTTTGTATCACATTCAATTACCAGGATTTTTTCACCCCTGTTACCGCAAAATAAGGCCGCATATAAACCATATATTCCGGCCCCGAGTATAATTTTATCATATTTCATATATATACCGTTATTCCTATAATAATATTTACATATGTAATTATATCATACTACATATAGTATAGAAAACATTAATATCGAATTTTGGCATAAAAGATAGTATTTCTCGATATTCTGCGATACATGGAGCGCAATCTTAAAGAAATATTAAAGGTATGTTACTTGTATATTTTTCCAAGCACGTAGTATAATATAATACATTACTTTATACATCATAATTCTTTATCCTCTGAGATAATAACAGGAAAGGTAATTTTTATGCTATTTAACTCTTTCAGCTATGCCCTTTTTCTCCCCATTGTTTTTATTCTATACTGGATAATGCCGCAGAAATTCCGCTGGATTATTCTTCTTCTTTCCAGTTATTATTTTTATATAAGCTGGGGGCCTCAGTATGTTGCAGTGATACTTCTTACCACACTTGTTTCCTATGCTGCTGCTTTGTTAATGGAAGGAAGACATAACGGTACACTTTATTCCAGGACGCTGCTTACGGTCTCGGTAATAATTTGTATAGCAATTTTATTCTTTTTCAAATATTTTAATTTTTTTACAGAGAATATTGCTTTGCTGTTTCAGAAAATATCGATTCCCATACAGCCGTTTACGTTGAAGCTGGCGCTTCCTATTGGGATATCTTTTTATATTTTTCAGGTCATTAGTTATCTGGTAGATGTATACCGCGGTGATATTCATGCAGAAAAACATTTAGGCATTTATGCCGTTTATATTTCTTTCTTTCCCAAGGTTATGCAGGGACCTATAGAAAGAGGAAAAAAACTTCTTCCCCAGCTGCACTCCAGACATACTTTTCAATATGGACAGGCTTCATATGGCCTGAAACAAATGGCCTGGGGCTATTTCAAGAAACTGGTTCTTGCAGACAGCCTTTCCGTATATGTAAATCAGGTATATAATGATTTACCTTCCTATAAAGGCCTTTCGCTTATTCTTGCCACATTTTTCTTTGCCATACAGCTTTACTGTGACTTTTCAGGCTATACCGATATTGCGCTTGGTTCTGCCAAAATACTTGGAATTAACCTGACACAGAACTTCAAGGCTCCATACTTTGCCTCTTCTATTAAAGATTTCTGGGGAAGATGGCATATTTCCCTGTCCTCCTGGCTGCGGGATTATATTTATATACCTTTAGGCGGCAACAGAGTTGGAAAAGTAAGACATTCTTTAAACATACTGATTACCTTTCTGGTAAGCGGATTATGGCATGGCGCAAGCTGGAACTATGTATTATGGGGCGGACTTCATGGAGTATTCCAGATTATTGAAGGTTTTTTCCCATGGAATTCTAAAAAAAGCCCCTTCCAAAGGAATAAGCATTATCACTTTCTGCTATGCCTTATCACTGTTCCATGTACCTTCCTGCTTGTTTGCTTTGCATGGATATTTTTCCGTGCTGTTACCATCCAGGATGCATTTTATGTGATTTCCAATATGTTTGACGGTATCACACAATTTCCCACATATATCCAGGATTGTGCGTTGCAGATGGGACTGACCTTCAGTCATTTGTCATATAACTGCCTTCCGCTTGTTCTTCTGTTTTTGTATGATTTGGCATCCTTAAAAACTGATGTTATCACATTTATTTCCAGACAGCGCTTCTTTATCAGATGGCCTGTTTATTTATTCCTGTTACTGGTTATCCTGCTTTTTTCTGAGAAAGGAGTATCCACAGAATTCATTTATATGCAATTCTAAGATAAATAACTTATGAAATCTTTTATTGTTAAAAGTGTCCTTGCTGTTTGCCTTACACTTTGCTGCCTGTTTTATCTTGATATTATGTATGAACAGAAAACCAGCGATCCAATAGCTGAAGTCAATAAATTTAATTTTGTTCCGGAGGGCATACAGATTGCAAACATGGGAAGTTCTCATGGTGATGCCGCCTTTAACTGGGATTCCCTGACTAAGGAACGTAACTTTAAATGCTTTAATTTTGCACTTGCCAGCCAACCCTATAAATATGACTATGCCCTTCTTAACATGCATCAAAATGACTTAGCTGAAGGAGGCATTGTATTTATACCGGTTTCCTACTTCTCTTTTAACTCAGAGGCGGTAACTCCGGAGGATATTGAAGCAATCAGCGTACGTTACTACCGGATATTATCTCCGCAGTATAATCCGGATTACAGTCTGTACAAGGATCTTGTGGCAATTCGCTTTCCTATACTTTCTGCCGGTGATAAAATCTTTGAGCTGTTTAAACCGCCGATTACCTTCCCATCCTTGTCGGAAAACAGGCAGAATATTGTTTATGCCGCAGAAGCAAACATGGAAGAAGGGATGTCCGGCAACACGATATCTGACAACGAAATGGGGCTTTCCTCCGAAAACATACCTACCCCAGACCCTGCCCCGGTTTCCCCTGAAGAAATATATGGCGCCGAAAAAATACAGGAATTTGAAGCCAAGGGTTATGCCAGATATCAGAGGCATTTTGAAAATAAAACCGATTATTTTCAGGATGATAAAAAACAGGAATTAATTAATATGATTCTGCTATGCAAATCAAAAAAGGTTACACCGGTTTTAATCACCACCCCTTTTACTGTTTATTACAATCAATATGTCTCCGACCAGTTTTTATATGACTTTTATACTACTATTAATGAAATAGCAGTAACACAAGGAGTATCCTATTATGATTATTCTCATGATAAACGTTTTGAAACCAATCTCCAGTATTTTGGAGATGCGGACCACTTAAATCCGGAAGGTGCCATTTATTTTACAAATCTTTTAATGGAAGAAGTTCCTGAACTAAGCGCCTATCTGGCCTCTCATTGATTGCATAATAAAAGCTTACAGCCACGCCCAAAAGGGTCCTTGCTGTAAGCTTTTATTTTAAGATAATTAATAATAAACAGAGTTTCCGGAAACCTCACCAGGTTTTCCATATTTTAGACAGCTTGCAACTGCTTTTGCATATAGGGAGCGTCCTTCTATCGTAAGATGAACACCATCCTCCAAATACTGATCTGCCGTATATGGAGTTATCCCCATCGTACTGTATGCATCAATATATAATGTGTTATTTGTTTCCGCAACATTCCTTGCTGCATTCGCATACTGTGTCAGCGTTCCCTGTCCGTAATCCTTCATATTACTGTCGGTGTACATAGCCCCATCTTTATAAAACTGACAATAGGTAGGTGAAATCAATAGTACCTTAGCCTGCGGACTGATCTGACTTAACAATAAAATCGCATTCCGCAAAGCACCGGCATAGCCGTGTGCATCCCAACTGTCACTTCCCTCGACTGCTATCGGAGCACCGGAAAAATAATCATTCAACCCATAAGCAATAATATAATAATCAACGGTCTGAGGATTTACGTTCCGAATAACACCTCCGGCAGGATAACCTTCCAAAAATTCAGGATCAACCTTTCCGGCAAGTATATTGCACATTCCCATAAGTGATGAAGAATCCCACTTTTCAAAATTATCCGGTGACTCCCCATCCTTCAATGTTGCTCTGCTGCCGCCTACTGCACAATTATACACATCTGCATTCATATAATTAGCAACCTGGGCAGCAATACCCGTATCCCCTCTGTCCATATCCCAGATACTGTCACCAAACACCACAATATTCAGTCTGTCTTCCTGAGGAACCTCCTCCTGAACCGTTTCTTCCTGCGGCACGGTTTCCGTAGCCTGCACCATTTCCGTTTCTGCGGGCTGACTTTCTTCCGCAGTAAACTTCTCCAGCTGCTGCTTCAATTCTTCGTTCTCCGCTGCCAATGATTCAATCTGTGCCTTTAACTCATCAATGTCATCCGTATCTGTACTTGCCGTTTCTTGTTTTCCACAAGCAGAGAACATGACTGACACTACCAACAGCAAAGCCAGCAAGGTCTTCTTTCTTTTTATCCGTATATCCATTGTTCATCCTCCTGTCTGTAATTCCACAGACAATATATCTGTCTTTTCTCCTATATAAGTATATGCTTTTTTAAATTCGCCCGCAATGGTATTCATAAAATCTTAAGGTAACCAGATTTTCACATCTCCTTTATTTTAACCTGATATCTGTCTTCAATATCATTCAGCTGAAGTTCAAAATCTCTTCTTCCTTTTATACCGATATTGTGAAGAATCAAACCTGCAAAAACTGACTGCAGCGCCGCAAGCTCCACAAAGCCGCAGACAATAAGCGTGGGAAATTTATCCACCATTCCGGTTTTTAAAAAATCAATAAATACTGGGACAAAAAAACCAACGGAAAGAACCGTCAGAACCACAGCTACAATACAGAAAAATGCTAACGGCTTATATTGTCTGAACATTTTCAATATAGTATTCAAGACCTTTATGCCATCTGTATACGTATTCAGTTTGGATTCACTCCCCGCAGGCCGATCCCGATAATTCACCACCACGTTATCCACCTGCATATTATTATAGACCGCATGAATTGTCATTTCCGTCTCTATCTCAAATCCCTTGGATAATACAGGAAAGGTCTTAACGAACTGATAGCTGAAAGCACGGTAGCCCGTCATAATGTCCCTTATATCCGAATGAAAAAGCATATTAATGCTCGCTTTTACCAGGCCATTTCCCATGTTATGAAATGGGCGCTTGTTCTCCTGATAATAAGTAGAGGACAATCTGTCTCCAACTACCATATCCGAACCTTCCAGCAATACTTTATCCGCCATTTCCCTTGCATATTCCAATGGATAGGTATCATCCCCGTCAATCATGATATAACAGCGCGCATCAATTTCACGAAACATCCTCCGGATTACATTGCCCTTTCCCTGTTTTCGTTCATAACGGATAACAGCGCCTGCCTTACTAGCCAGTTCCACTGTCCTGTCACTGGAATTATTGTCATATACATAAATCACGGCTTCCGGAAGCGCCTCATGCGCATCCTTTACCACCTTTTCTATTGTTTTCTCCTCGTTATAGCATGGAATTAAAACTGCAATTTTATCCATATCCATCTCCTCACAGGTTACTGTGCCTAACCAATTCTAGAACCCCTGGTAAATAAATTCCGCCGTGCTAAAGCCCGGCCCATAATATCCCAGCAAAATCACATAGAATAGCAATGCATACCAGATGAGCCATCGGACAGGCATCGCTTTTTCCCTAATCCGTTCCCTCACATCGCCCTTACGCTGCATTAACGATACACCAAACAGAATCAGCAGGGATACGACCGCAATCGTAAACTCTATCCAGTCCAATCCCAATTCAAAAATCTGCCCTCCGATTAAAATCCCCGGATTAAACACAGTCGCAGCTGATTTCAGCATTTTCCATGCATCTCCCACGCTGGATGCCCTGAAAAACACAAACCCAATATTTACAAGGAAAAAAGTTCTGACAATCCGTAAAATATCCACTGCACGAGCTTTAGGATTAATGTGCAGTTTTTCCATACATTTTAAATACCAGGGTTCAAGCAATTCGCCGCTGACAATATAAAACCAGTGCAGCAGACCGGAACCAATAATATATTTCCAGTCCCCACCATGCCAAATACCTACTGAAAACCACAAAAGAAACATACCAGCAAATGTTGTTATCTGCTTTCCTCTCTTTTTCCCAAGCTTCTTTCTCATATCCTTACTCAGTCTGGTAAAAAAAGAAGAACGCAGCAATGGATAAAAAACATATTCTTTCATCCACACACCCAACGAAATATGCCATCTGCGCCAATACTCAGATATGTTCTTAGAAAAAAACGGCCTTCTGAAATTTTCCGGCAGCTTCAGTCCGAAGGTCTGGGCCAATCCTAATACAATATCCATACCACCGGAAAAATTCGTATATAGCTGAAATGCAAAAGCTACTGTTCCTAACCAGATATATACCCCGGGATATGCCTCGTAATTACCATAAATCGTATTAACAATCAGCGCCATCCTCTCAGATATCACCAGTTCCTTAAAAAAACCCCAAAGCATCCGCTGCATACCTTGCGTTACTTGTTTATAATCAAACGGATGCGGTTCAAAGAACTGTTCCCCATCCTCTCTGTAACGTAAAATAGGGCCTGACACCATCACAGGAAAAAACATCCCGTACAAAGCCAGCTTGGCTGGATTTTTCTGCGGCACAGCAATTCCAAAATAAACATCTACAACATATCCTATTAACGAAAGCGCATAATAGGATATGCCTAAAGGTACGAGCCAGTTAAAACCGGAAAGAATATCTTTCCCGGCGCCAAAGAAAGAAGCAGCGGCATTAATCGTATGAATACCAAAATTAATATATTTCAGAAAAAATAACGCCGCCACATTTGCAAAGATCACAAAAAGAAGCGCCGCTTTACGCCGCTTCGCCGCATCCTTCCCTCGTTCCTTCAGCAGGGCCTCTTCTTCCTGTGCTTTCGTCATCCAATAAATTCCGGCAAAGCTTACCGCCACAGCCAGAAGCGGATAAAGTATCAGGATCGCGTTTCCGGAACAAAGATAATAAAAAATGCTGGCTATAAGGAGAACTCCCCACTGCCACCTTTTGGGGAGAACATAATACAAAATTAAAACTATCCCATAAAATACAAGAAAGTAAAAGGATGTTATACCCAAAATTTAGTTCCTTTCCGGATTATTTCTCTTCTGTTCCGCTCAGTCATTTAACTGGCTTATTATAATATCTGCCATCTCTCCCACATTTTTCATAGACACTACCTGTCCCATATTAAATTTTACACCAAATTCCTGCTCCACTGCTGCTAAAAGATTAATATGCTCCAGGGAATCCCAGTCTTCAATATCATTTGATGTAGTGTTTTCTGTAACACTAATGTTTTCATCATCGAAAACATCCCTGAATACTTCATTTAAAGTTTCAAAAACTGCTTCTCTTGTCATTTTTTCCTCCATCCCACCGTATAACGGCCTATTCATTTTCCATAATTTTTATATATTTATTTTTATTCTCGTAGTCCTTTGCTATTTCAAACCTCCAGACCGTGTTTCCTTCTGTACTACTTATCTGTTCGAATCCCTGAAGGCCATAAAACTCTTTTACCATCCCATTCTTAGATGTAGGATAATAATAACCATAGACAGTAGTTATACCTCTTTTTTTGCATTCTCCAACCAAACAGTCCATCATGGCGAACTCCATATCACGTTTCAGAACCCTGCAGCTCATCAGCCAAAGATCAATATGAAGCGCTTTTACCGGCCCTTCTTCCTCATGGCCGATGATAACTGAGACCACGCCATTATCGCCGAATTTATCTTCCAGCTTGCCATACAGGGTAACATACTCCTTCTTTTGGGCAAGCAGCTCAATTTCCGCCTGTGAATACCGTCTGGTCGTCAGGTTAAACTGATTGCTCTTATTCGTTAACTGGGCAATTCGGGCCATATAAAGGGCTTCAAAGGGCCTTATAACCGCACGCATTCCCAAAGAAGTCAGATATTCACCATAATCGGTGAAGGACGCCTGCTGCTTTGTCCGCAATGCGTTAGCCTTATACATTTCATTCCGCTTCCGGTCATCCTCCGAAAGCTGTGTGACTTCAAAATATCCATTATGGTCAAGAACCCTGATATACTGTTCCGGAGTTCCAATTTCGGGAACCGCGGCACCCTGTGCATTTTCCCGGACAATTTCCCGCTCTGCCGGATTATCATCCGCAAACACAAGACTATCCGGCAATATGTTAAGCTCGTGAGCAATCGCCAGCATATTTTCACTCTTAGGCTCCCAATTCGCTTTAATGATAATAAAATCATCCGGGTTAACCAATCCGTCAGGATGGTTCAGGCCAGCAAGCGCATTTTCTTCCTCATTTTTAGAATTTACATTCAGCATAACGCCTATATCTTTCAGAGATTTAACATATCCCTGAAATTCCGCATATACCTGTCCCATCGAGGTTTCCGG
This sequence comes from Eisenbergiella massiliensis, assembly GCF_003435485.1. NCBI lineage: Bacteria > Bacillati > Bacillota > Clostridia > Lachnospirales > Lachnospiraceae > Eisenbergiella > Eisenbergiella massiliensis. The sequence goes on along the minus strand of NZ_QVLV01000017.1, from coordinate 21,426 downwards.
TCCGATTTCCAGATTTTCCACCCCGTCATCTCCCACAATACCTCCCCATAAAGTATTATCAAGATCAAGCACCAGTGATTTCTTATTTTTACCATAAATAGACTTGATAATATTAGCAATATTGTGTGTAAGCCAGGGTACCGCCTTCAGGCACAGCGCATACTTATACATGTGCCAGTAAAAAGTATCCGCCCATTCATCCAGGCCGTAAACCGCTGACTGGTAATTAATGTCATTAATGTAAAAATTACTGTTTTCTCTGGCATATGCGGCAAATTTTTCATTCAAACGGTTGACAAAAAAGGTCCTGCCTCCAGAATTTACACAATCCTGATTTCCCAACAACCTGTAAAACGGGTACTCCATATTATTCTGAATAATAGGACAACTCCAGTTTTCCCTGATTTTTTCCCACATACTGCGGAAGTGTTCATATTGGTGCTCCAGCAGCTCTTCTATCATTTCCGGTGTATCCGTTACGGAAGGCCATGTGGAAATATTTCTGTTACTTGTATGGACATAAACTATATCCGGCCGAAAGGCATTAAGGGCTTCATTTCCAAATACAGCATCTTCCCAGTATTGCCCGTATTCCGATTCATAAAAAGAAGGCTCTATCCCCTGATTAAGAAGAAACAATTCCAATATGCGAATGACGTCATGGGTGGTACTGCCTCCCAAAACCGCAATATTTTTCTTAATACGGCGGCTTCCGTCGGATAACAGCTGTCTTTTCAGGCTTTTGGATTTCTTTAAAATGAATTCACTGTCAAATGGATATTCCAGTTCTTTTAACATTGGCCGCTCCCGTTTTCTTATACATGAATTAGGACAAGCATTGCTTCCACGCTTGTCCTATATTACCATATTTTATGCAATCCCGCAATTAATATTCCGTCCAGTCTTCCCTGGGGACACCGGAGACACTGTCAAATCCATAATATGTGGCATATGCATTATTCAGCCAATACTCCGGACTTTCTTTGATATCCGAATTATAACCATCACTGTATTTTGTCTCAAAATCAGGCCTGAGCATAGGTACCGTAACCTCCTGCACACCATTTGCCGCCTGTTCGGTAAGATACACATCCCGTTCATGATATTCCCTGTAAATTCTGGCAAGATTCGCCCCGCTTTCCATGTAAGTAAAAAACATTATCAGGCACATCACCGAAATTATCCCTGCCTTCAGACAGTGGAAAACAGCCTCCCCTTCATCTACGTGTACATAAAACTGAACTACAGCTATTATCAAAAAAATCCCTGCACCGAAATATGCTCTCGGCATGGGTTCAGGCGTCAGTATCAAAGCATAACAGGTAGCCAAAAAAGTAATTCCCCATAGGAAACCATCCCGGCAATCACTCCACAATACTTTTATATTTTGTTTCTGGTATTTAACAATGATAACCAGCAGCATGCCAATAATAAGCAATACCAAAAAATTATTCCTGACTGCTAAAGTTACTTTCTGGAACCGGGATACCAGTGCAAAAAGTCCGGTATGCTCTTCTTCCTGAGCCAGGGCACGGACCGCATTTCCCGGTGCCAGAATCATAAACAAAAATCCGATTGCCTGCCCTGCAATTCCGGCAGTCATCCACCATTTTTTCTTTTTGCTTCCTTTATTATTGTAAAAATAGAATCCGGTAAGCAGGAATGACATAAGAATTCCGCCACCGGAGGTATTCTCATTACACCAACCTGCTGCAATACCGGAAACAAATAGCAATACCACCCATATTATTTTGTGTTTTATAAAATCCACACGTTTAAGACAAAACCTGTATAATGTCAAAAAAGCAAGGATAATTGTCGAGCCCCACAAATAATTGCATGCCCCTGTTTCCCACAACACAGTCTGTCTGAAAACCACCCCAAACATCCATATCAACAGATTGATCAGAAGATAAACTGAAACATCATTCTTTTTTCTGCGCTCAATATTTAAATAAATTAATAGCGTAAGGCCTACGAAAACAAATGAATTAAAGAAATTAAATATTATTTTATCGCCAAGAAGAAAACATCTGAGAATAAGATGGCTTACTGAACGGCCCGACCATGTCATATACTGATGGTATTCCTGCTGAACCAGTCCTGCAAAACTTCCCGCTGACTGGGCTTCCTTTGCATAAAACAGATCGTCCGACATCATTGGTGTAAGCATATTAAAAATAAAGATTAAAACAGCTGATATAATAACTGTCATGATAAACAGTTTCTGCTGGTTTTTTTTCGATTTCATTACTTCTCCTCAGTCCTCATTGACATAACCGCATTCTTTTCAATCCACCTGCCATCTGAAAGATAAAATTGTTTTGCACCTTCACTTACAAATTCTTCCCCTGCTTCCTCTTCCAGCAGGCTTCCAGGATGAAACAATATTTCAAGGCAGCGTCCCTTGTCCTCCGCTTTTTTCTTCATATATGGCAGTAAAATCCCTATCCTGTCCCTGTCCATATGTCCACTCATCAGAACTCCCCAAAGAAACATCGGTGAATTTTCTGACTGCCAGGAAGGCCTGTTCTTCTTGATTGTTCTTTCCATTCCCAGTGCATAAAAATTCAGCAAAAGATTTTTAATCCAGTTTATTGGTCTGTAGCTTTTCCATAAGGAAACCTGCCTTAAATAAGGCATTATTGGTTCTTTGGTAATCCTGATATACGCTGTCCTGTAGTGTTGTTCTACTATAACCTCCAACAATGCCCAATAGCATAGTGGAATCATCTGTGTATGCTGGTGGCCGTCAAACCTGAGAGGCAAATCCTCACCAAACTTCTCTCTGAACCGCTCCGTCTGCGCCTTAATCTCTGCTTTTAACTCCTTTTTGATTGTCATGAACTTTTTAGGGGAATAATTCCAATGAAATAGATCCCACCAGGTAATATTAAAATATCCCTGTCCGTCCACCAAATGCTTTACTTCTTCCGGATCAGCCGCACAATGCCCTTCCATAAAATTAAGATGTACCGCCAAAAGCGGTTGGCAGGGCCATTCTGCCTTTCCCTTCTGATATTTTTCCGCATACGCATCGTAACAGCTCATATTCGTCAGAACACTGATACTGTTTAATTTACCAGCCCTCAGGCATTGTAGTATATCCTCCGATGTATTGGGGGACAGGGCATAATCATCCGCGTGAATATCTATTTTACTCACTCCGTGTCTACCTCTTCTTTTTCTTCCTGTTTATTCGTTTCCGCTTCTTTCCATATAATGGATTCAATTATATAGCGGGGACGCGCTTTGGTTTCAAGGTATATTTTCCCAATATATTCACCAACAATACCCAGTGAGAAAATTGTCAGTCCTCCCATCAGCAGCGATACCACCAAAGATGTCGTGTACCCGGGTACGTTTCTTCCTGAGAACCAGTCAACAATACAATAAATAATCATGGCAAAACTGAACAGGCTGACCAGAAACCCCAGAACAGTTATTATCTGTATCGGCCTGGTGCTCATGGACGTAATCCCATTTGTTGCAAGCGTCATCATTTTTCTCAATGTATATTTGGACTGGCCTGCCTCTCGTTTTTTTACATCAAAATACACTACATCTGACTGGAAGCCCATGGTAGGGATCAATCCCCTTAAAAACAGATTTACCTCCCGGTATTCTGCAAGCGCATCCAATGCACGTTTTGACAAAAGGCGATAATCCGCATGGTTGCTCATCACATTGCATCCCAGCAAATGCATAAATTTGTAAAACATGTTTGCGCTGAGCTTTTTAAACAACCCATCCGTATCACGATCATTTCTTACCCCATACACGATCTCACAGCCTTCCTGATAGCACTTTACAAATTTATCCAGCGCTTCTATGTCCTGCTGCAAGTCGGCATCTATGGTAACCACCATGTCAGCATGCTCCCGGGCGGCCATCATTCCCGCTAAAATTGCACTTTGATGACCATAGTTCCTTGAAAAACAAAGGCCGGAAAAAATGCTGTCACAGCGGCATAAATCACTAATAATTTTCCAGGTTTTATCACTGCTGCCGTCATTCACAAAAATAATTTTACTTTTTACAGATATAATATTCTGTATAGTCATTCGTCTCAGTTTATCCCGCATTACCTCGGCAGTGTGCGGAAGCACTTCTTCTTCGTTATAACAAGGTACCACCAAATACAAAATACCGCCGGCCCTTTTATTTTCCATTTTCATAATATCCTATCCTATTGATAAAGTACATTTTAACTAAATAATCATATCATCTGAGGTTTTATGCGTCAAGCAAGGGTAAGCACATAATCTGCTTTTCTGGGTACTCCAATATGGACATTTTAACTGCAATCACCTATAATTAGAAAAGTATAATAAAAGAATCCATTTTGGAGGAAATAAATGTCAAGAAAAAGTTTACTGCAGTTTACAAAAAAATATTTTGTTTATTTCATTTATCTTGGTCTTGCCCTGATAACTGCCTATCTATGCTTTTCCCGTCTGGATGTAGCTTCTCTTCAGCACTGGGATGAAGCACGGCATGGGGTTAACGGTTATGAAATGTACAAGAATCATAATTATATTGTAAATACCTATAATTATGAAAATGATTACTTTAATTTAAAACCGCCACTTAGTTACTGGGGAATCATTTTGGGCTTTAAGCTGTTCGGTGTTTCCATTTTCTCTATGCGCTTTTATTCAGCCCTGTCTCTGCTTTTAACATTCCTTGTGGTAGGATATTACATGCACAGACATTATGGTAAGATTGCCGCTGTCTCCAGCATGCTGTTTTTCATCAGCTGTTCCGATTTGTTCTACCGGCATGCCGGAAGAAATGCTGATGCTGATGCCCTATATATCCTTTTATTCACGCTGGCACTGTTATTTATGCTGCAGGTGCAGAAACATCAGAATTATATCTATCTATGCGGCTTCCTTTTTTCACTTGCCTTCCTTGCCAAAAGCTGGCATGCGTTGGTTCTTCTCGCAATTGGAGGACTTTTTCTTATTTTTTCCGGATTGTGGAAGAAGCTGCATATTAAGAATTATATCCTTTTTCTGCTCAGTGCATTCGGCCCTCTTCTTTTATGGGCTTTTGTAAGATATCAGTATGACGGAATGAACTTTTTGGGGCAGATGTTTGGAGTTGATGTCACACAACGAATTGCAGGATCCGCAGATGCGAACCCCTCTTATACCTTTTTCACACGCTATCTGCTGGGATATCGTCCTATTGTTGTTATTACCGTAATTGCGGCATGCATTTTTTTATTTATGTTATTTAAGAAGAAAATCAGTTACAGCAATAACATACTGGCTTTTTTACTGTGGATTTTTATTCCGCTTTTTGTATATGACTTTTCACATGTATATTATTACTGGTACATTTTTCCCGTTTATATTCCGTTGCTCATGCTTGCCGGTATTCTTATCCAGAAATTATATCAATATCTTGAAAATAAAAAAGGGCTGTTCTGTGCAATAATGCTTATTCCTTTACTCATCGTAGGCGTTGAATGCCGCAGCACTTTAAACGAACTGGATAATCTGGAGATTTCCGGTTTTCAAAACGATATAAAGGCTGCAATGGAACAAAATCCTCAGCTGTATCAGATGGATATTTATGTGGAGAAAACAGATAATGAGTATAAAGACAGTTATTATTGGGAACAGGCAGGTTTGCTTGCCGCCGAATTGAGCGGTGATTTATACTGCAAGGAAGGCGGCGTCGATGCTTTTTCAGAAGTTGAAGGCGATGCTTTAATTATAGTAGATCCTGAAATATATAAAGAAAATCAGCAGCAATTAGGCAACCTGGAAATTGTATATCAAAATGAGTATCTTCTTCTGAAAAAATAATACACTTAAGAAAGCGGGTATATTAATGCTGCAGCCGCAGCTAATATACCCGTTTCTTTATTACCTATGCGTCCATTTCCTATACCAGTCTGCAAAATTCCCCAACCCCTCTTCGATACTTGTGGAAGGTTTATAATCAAAGTCCTTTACCAGTTCTGAAACATCCGCAAATGTCTGATATACATCTCCGGGCTGCATTGGATAGAATTCCTTCTTCGCTTCTCTTCCAAGCGCTTTTTCCAATGTCTGAATAAATTCCATTAATTTCTCCGGTTTATTATTTCCAATATTATAGATTTTATAACGATCCCCATCCTCATTAGGCACCGGCGGATTATTGAGCATCCGCATCACACCTTCTACAATATCATCTATATATGTGAAGTCCCTGTACATATCACCCTGATTAAATATCTTAATTGCTTTTCCAGCCATAATCTTATCGGAGAACCCAAAATAGGCCATGTCAGGTCGTCCGAAAGGGCCATAAACCGTAAAAAAACGCAAGCCGGTAGCCGGAACATTATATAAATGGCTGTAAGTGTATGCCATAAGCTCGTCACTTTTTTTGGTTGCCGCATATAAGCTGACCGGACGGTCTACCGGATCTTCCGTTGAAAATGGAGTCTTTTTTTGATTTCCATATACTGACGAAGAGGAAGCGAACAGTAAATGCTCCACAGGATGCTTTCCTTCATCATAGGAATGCCTGCACGCTTCTAGAATATTATAAAAGCCAATAATATTGCTCTCAATATAAGAGTCAGGATTATCAATTGAATAACGTACTCCGGCCTGAGCCGCAAGGTTAACTACAATATCCGGCTGGAAAGAGGAAAACACACCTGATACCACCGCCTTATCTGCTATACTGCCAAGTATAAAATGAAAAGCAGGATTTTTTTTCAAAATTTCCAGCCTGCTTTCTTTCAGCCGGACATCGTAATAATTATTAAGATTGTCCAGTCCAATAACACAGCAGCCCTCATTCAGCAATCGTTTGGAAAGGTGGAAACCTATAAATCCTGCTGCACCAGTTATTAAAACCTTTTTAGAATTATCAAATGTTTTGTAATCCGTTCTCACTTTTTCACCTTCCTATACTATAATATTCTACTCCGGACTCCCGCATATCCGACGGGCTGTAAATATTCCTTCCATCGTATACCAGAGGTGTCTGCATCCGCTGCTTATATTCAGCCGCTTTCAATTCTTTTATTTCTTTCCATTCCGTAAATATAAAGCAAATGTTTGCGCCTTCCAGAGCAGCTTCAGGAGAAGACACATAAGTTATTTGTCCAAGCCCATTAGTTCCCTCGGGAAATTTTTTCTTACTATTCCCCTCAGCTACCGGATCGTATGCATAAATATTGGCCCCCTGCTCTAATAGAAGTTGAATGTTATCCACCGACGGCGCTTCCCGCAAATCATCAGTTCCAGGTTTAAAAGCCAACCCTAAAACCGCGACCTTCAGGTTCTGGAAGGTTATCATTCTGTCACATGCCTTGTAAAACAATCTGGTCTTCTGCTGCGCATTAACATCCACGGCCGCTTCAATCGTTTTCAAGGAATACCCATGCTGTCTCGCGATGAATTTTAATGCTTTGGTATCCTTAGGAAAGCAGCTTCCCCCATAACCAATTCCGGCCTTAAGAAAATTAGCGCCGATTCGCTCGTCATAACTCATTCCTTTTGCAATATCTTCTATATTGGCTCCCACCAATTCACAGAGATTTGCAATCTCATTCATATAGGATATTTTCAGGGCTAAGAAATCATTGCAGGCATATTTAATCATCTCCGCAGAACGTCTGCTCACAGAAACTACAGGTAATTGAAAGGGTTCATATATTTTCTGCAGCATTTCCTCCGCATGTCTGCTCTCCGTCCCTATAACAATGCGCGCCGCATGCAGCGTATCATGGACAGCGGAGCCCTGTGCCAAAAACTCCGGATTGGATGCCACTTCAATTTTTACTTCTTTATGAACTAAAAAGTCATGGATAAATTGTTCTACCTTATCATTTGTACCTACAGGAACCGTGGATTTTACTACTACCAGACAATCTCTTTCCACATTCTCCGCTATTTGCCTGGAAACTGTAGCAATGTAGCTAAGATTTGCGGAGCCGTCTGGCTGTTCCGGTGTACCAACGCCGATAAATATTGCATCAGGATCTTTATATGCTTTTTGGAAATCCGTTGTATAATGCAACCGACCCGCGGCATAATTTTTACGCATTAATTCTTCCAGATCTTTTTCGTAAATGGGAGATATTCCTTTCTCCATCAGCTCTACTTTTCTTTTATCCGTATCCACACACGTAACATTATGCCCTTTTTCAGCAAAGCAAACACCCGCAACCAAACCTACATATCCTGTACCAGCTACTACTATTTTCATCTTTTCACCCCGCTTAACTTTTATACTAAACTGTATCTATTTTAACATACCAAAACAAAATAAGAAACCTTACAATTATTAACGTCTTATAATATCAGAAACGCGCGACGAAAAACTGGACGCGATATAGTTTATTGATTATAATATTAATTGTTATTCAAACAAATATACTGGAGAAAAATCTATGAACAGAAAATCTTATAAAACCTTTTTCCTCTGTCTGCTCACAATTTGCTATACTTTAATATTATGTGTTGTCTATATACATTTTGGCCATACGAAAATTGGCTATGATGGAGATGAAGTATTTTCGTACATGTCCTCTAATTCGGAGGTCAACTATAAGGAGCTTACTGCATTGCAGGATAATTCCTGGTATCCTTCTGAATATTTCCACGATGCTTTATCTGTTAAGGAAGGGTACCGGTTCCATTACGAAATTCCAGTAAGAAATCAGGCCACAGATGTGCACCCGCCTTTTTATTATATCCTTTTGCATACTATATGTTCATTTTTTCCTGGACAGTTTTCCATGTGGTATGGCATAGCGCTTAATATAATATTGACCCTCCTTTCATTATTCGTTCTCTTTTTACTGCTTCGATTATTTATAGGTGGCAGCTTTTTACCATTAACCATATGTTTTATATTCGGTATGACATATGGGGTTATTAATAATGTCCTTTTTATTAGAATGTATGTTCTTCTTATGCTTTTGGTAACGTTACAATATTATCTTCATTTACGTATGTTCCTTGCACTCAAGCTTACTACTGATAAATTCAAATTTGGGCAGCTTATACTTTTAGCTCTCGTTACTATACTTGGCACGCTCTCTCAATATTATTTTCTTATTTTTCTTTTTTGGCTTGCCGCATTTTTTTGCCTTATTCTATTCATCCAGAAGAAGTGGACAGCTTTATTTCAATATATCTTAACAATATTGATATCAGGTATCTGCAGCGTTATTATGTATCCAACAATGATTAAACATATTTTTTCGGGATATCGGGGAGAAGAAGCCGCGCATAAGCTTGTAAGCATTCAGGGGACTTTCGGCGATATACGTGAAATGTTTTCTATAATGAGTCGTCAGTTAGCCAACAGGCATCTTGGCCAGATTCTGGTTATAATGCTTTTTTGGGCACTTCTTTTGCTATTGCTTAAAAAACTGACGGTAAAAAATATTGCTTATACGTTAATTTTATCATTACCAGCAATACTTTACTTCTTAACTGTAACAAAAATATCTCCTTATGTGATAGATCGTTATATTACCCCTGTGTATGGAATTATATTTGGATTAACTGCTGCTGGGATCGTAATGCTAACAAAGATAACGCTGTCTAATGTACGAACAGTTTCTATAAATTATTTTATTGCAGCATTGATTTTATGTATTGGAGCCTTTTTTTCCATACATCATATGACCGGTAATGTCGAACAATCAAGATATTGGTTTTCTGATAGAAATCAAGCAATCAAAGAGTATACTAGTGAGAATAATTTCTGTATTTATATAAGTGCAGATGAATATCATTGGAAGATTTGGAGTGAATTTCCCTCTTTTCTGGAGTATGAGAAAATTTATTATATTGATGGGCTTCTCTGGAATTCTGTATCAGATAAAACAATATCTGATTACAATAAAATTCTTGTCTATATCGAAGATGGCGTGGATATAGAAAAAGCCAAGTCCTATATCCAAAGGAAACTCGGATATAGGACTTGGGAATTATTATTTGAATCTGCTTATGCTGAGGGATATATTGTCAGTTAGACACACTATTACCTCAGTAGAGTGGATTCTGATACATTATCCTGACAATATGAACTAATATGTAACATATTTTCCAGCATCATTATCGAAAAAATTAATATTTTATAATTATATGTTTTATTACTAAAAATTCTCTGTTCACGGCTTGCCCCTTATTCAATCATAACCACTTTGTCTTTTCTATAGAAATCTCTTACCACCTGATTAGTAAATGAATTTTCATCTGGAGTAACCGGCATATGCATCAAGGGTCCTTGCTCAGGATTAATAGGGACAAGATACGCTTCTTTTATAGAATCATCCAACAAAATCTCCATCTGAGAAGCAATCTGCGATTTAAAATCATCTGCCTGTCCACTGTTTACGTATTCGTAAACCCGGTAGTCTACGCTTTCTTTCAGCCATCCTCTGTTGAATATTATCATAAGCATACAAAGAGCTAATAAAGGATACATAATACAAAGCCTATATTTTTTTTCCATAAAATAATCTAATTGTTTTGATTTATTACCATACTTTATTTTTTGAAATATCCAGCCCTCGCAATATAATATAGAAAAAAAACTTGTAATAATAAAAGTAAAATACCTAACCGTGGCCGGCCCTAAGGAAATTTCGATCGAGTCAAATACCTCCGAATAAACCACCGGAGCAAACATTGCACTATATATACCATACATCACTATAACAAAAAGTAAAGGAAATGGATAACTAAATTGACTTTTCTTATTCATCTTTCCCATTGCTTCCCAGCCAAATAGAGCAACGACTGACATAATAATAAAAATCAATGTTTTTTCCTGAAAATAAGAACCTATTGAAACAGCTCCACGTTTTAATGACTCAAAAATAGTAAAAAGAACCAAAGATGGGCTAAAGCCAAAACTTTCTCCCCCCCTTACAAAATTTCCCGGTGCTTTACACTGAATAATAAAGCCAACTGCCCAAACTATAAACGGAAGTATCAGCAGCAAACTTCTTTTTTTCTCCTTAATTTTTATGCCAATAATTCCGACAAAAACAAGCACCATAAACAACAGCAGACCAGTAAAATAACTACTTCCGCCTATAACAAACGCACATATAGTAGTTGAAACCAGCCAACCATGTTTCCCGGTTCTCATAAATTTAAAAATAAAAGCAATTCCAAGCAACCCTACAGCATAAGAAAGCATATAATGAATCGCCCCTACATACCAATACATCCCTATCGCAGTACTGGGAATATACTGATAACTTGCCAAGAGAAGCAAAAAAGTAAAAATCAGGCAATCAGCCCGTTGAAATTTCATTAAATTAACGCATAACTCATACATAAAAACCAAAGTGGCGAAAATTACCGCTGCTGTTACTATGTAAGGGACAACCCAAAATGAATAGGGAACAAAAACCTCCGGCATTAATGAAAACAAAAAAACAGTAAACCAGTTACCATTCCAACTAGTATAATACTTCTCTACAGTATTTATAGCCGCTTTTAATACCTCTATTAACGAATGGGTTTCCAGCCAAGCCGCATGTGTCAATACACTATAGCCATAATCATCACCGCTTGGACGGGCATATCCTGCTAGATACCAGATAGGCAGCATACTGACTATAAAAATTAATATTATTATGACTGCCTCCACATTTTTATTCCCTTTTTTTATCATAACTACTCCTCTTCTGCATTATATAAATTTCTTGATTTATAAATTATATCTACCACTCAACTATCGCTAAACTCTTTATGAATCATTTCCGTCCCCAAATATACATCATCCCCTGCTGCATCAATTACTTGATTTATAGCTTCATCATAAATGACAATATTAACCCCATTATCCACTAAACGATAATCTACACTATTAATCAAAAGCTTAACGACTTCATTACCCTCTTCTTGTTCATTTAAACTTGACTCAAGATGTATTTCCCCATCCTGCACAGGCAGACATTGACTATAATTCTGTCCCTCTAGCCTTAATACAATTTTTCCATCTTTGAATATCCAGATTCCTCCTGATTCATAGTCTTCTCTTGAAATCCCTAATTGTAAAAGCCGTTCAAAATATACATCTCCTAATGCTCCATAATTTCCTGTCAAAGCTAAAATAACTGTCTTATTCTTTCCCAGTTCTGATACTAGCTGCAAATATTCGTTAATATCTGCAGCTAGTACAAACTCATGCTGCAATTTCTTATTTTCGAGGTATAAAGAATTTTGTATCCATAATTCATACCCCTCTTCCTCCCGTCGATCAGGCAATTTATATTGTGACTTTAAGTATTCTGCCAAATAAGAGGTCACCTTTACAGCCCCACTATTATTCACATGGCTCACATCCCTAAAATCTTCTTTAAAATTCAACCCAATTTCATCATAAAGATGATTAAAATTAATAAACGGAACATTATTATTTTTCGCATATTCTTCTATAGCATTAAAATTCATTTGCTCTTCGCTATTAATACAATAAGGTGCAGCAATAAATATTAATGGAACATTTTTCTCCGCTGCTAGTTCTACTATTTGTTCTAACCACTTCATTCTGTCTGGATGTATTTTTAAAATTTCCTTATTATTCTCCGCAACAGGTCTTTCACACTCAATTGTTTCGAAACTACCTCTATAACCTCTCATAAAAGGCATGGGATCTTCGAAATCCTCTTTTGTCAGTTCCATATATCTGGAATGTACAACAGGCAGCTTAGATAAAACCTGATTTCTCCACTCAGAATCTCTATTCATATTTTTGGTAAAATAATTAGTAAATTTCCACAGTTTTCCCGAATAGTGCATTCCTAAAGAATTCCTATAAACATCCGCATCTGAATTATTAATATCTCCGCCAGTAGCTCCGTACACCTCTACCACCAATACCTTTGGTTTCCTGTTACTTAATACTTCCTCAATGAAAAAATATGTACTATCAATACCTTGCGAACCTGCTGAAAGAGTATAACCAGCAATTCCATAATTATCCCACAGGTAACCCTGATCTATCGTACAATGTGCATGACTATTTCCAAAAAAATACACATCAGTAATATCTCCTTTAATTTGATAATAACGCTGCCAGCCACCGCCGCCACCCATATCTTTATAATTTAAAACTGATAGCATCTTGTTCCCTAAAATTAGGACTATACCCAAAAACAATAAAATTTTTACTGAATATATCCATCTTTTCTTCATAAAATCATCCTTCCAGTTAAATCAAAATTGGAAATATATAAATTGTGCTGAATCAAAACCAGGGCCATAATACCCAAATATTATACATATAAAGAAAAGAGAAATAAGTACCCCCCACCGAAAAACAATCCATTGTCTATCCAAAAATACCGAGATATCCTCTCCTTTCTTATATCGTACCAGATCAACCAAAAAAAGAATAACACTTCCCATTAACAAAATATGAATCTGCTGTACACCAAGTCCCATTTTATATAAACTCTGGTCAAAAAAAGACCACCAATCACGATAACGAAACATCCTTTCAATATAATGAAATGCCTGATGAACAGAATCCGCCCTGAAAAAAATCCAAGCAATATCTACTAAAGAAAACGTAATAAACACTTTAAATAGTTTATACCCAAAAGAAGTCGTTTTTGTCTTACATATCACATTTATCTTATTCACCAATGGAGCAATCTCTTTTTCTGCTATTTGATATAGTCCATGCAGTAATCCCCAAACTACATAACTCCAGTCCGCGCCATGCCATAGACCACTTACTCCAAAAGTAATAATAATGTTTCTATAATGTTTCCATTTGCTGCATCGACTTCCACCAAGAGGAATATATAAATAATCCCTAAACCATGTACTTAATGAAATATGCCATCTTCTCCAAAACTCGACAACACTTCTTGCAAAATACGGCGTATTAAAATTTTCCATCAGTTTAAATCCCAATACTTTAGCTGCACCTATTGCAATCATCGAATAACCCGCAAAGTCACAATATATCTGAACTGCAAATGCTACAGCTCCCATTGACAATCCAGCCATTTGATATTGTTCATAATTTGTAAATACATTATCAACCAAAACCGCCGCCCTATCGGCGATGACGACTTTTACAAAGAAACCCCAAAGCATTATCGTTAATCCGGATGTGATTCTTCTATAATCCCAAAGCTTGTGTCCTGCTTCTTCACGTATCTGATTTAATAAATTACCCGTTCTTTCAATCGGCCCTGCAACTAATTGCGGAAAAAATGATACAAACAATGCATACTTTAATACATTTTTTTCACTTTTTACCTTTCCTCGATAAACATCCATCGTATACCCTAGCGCCTGAAAAATGTAGAAGGAAATTCCAACTGGGAGGAGTATATCAAATGATGGAATCTTGCTAAAATGAATCTTGTTTAATAACGTATTAAGTGTATCAATAAAAAAACCCGTATACTTAAAATATATTAACGTTCCGATATTAATTATAAAACTTGAGGCCAGGATTAATTTCATTAATCTCTTACGCCTCTCTAAACCTATATTTATGTTCTGGGACATCCTTTCCAGCAAATATCCGCACATATATGTAATTATTGTTGATATAATAAGCAGTACAACATACTCAGGATTCCAACACATATAAAAATAATAGCTCGTTAATAAAAGCCAAATATGACGCCACTTACATGGAAAAACAAAATATATTAGAACCACTATCGGAAAAAAGATTAGAAAATTTATAGAATTAAATAGCATAATTTCCCTTACCTCATAATATATGCCAAATTACGTGTCCTACCTTTTACAACTAATTGTATCTTATATATTCTAAGTATGAAAAACATAATTTATATAAACTTATTGCATAAAATTACAATAATTACTCTAACAGAAATCATGGAGGACAATCAGAGTATTTCAGTCAATTTCAATTTTAGTCAGAGCTGATATATGTTATTATATCAGCATTCCGACTTTAGTATACACTATGTTTGTTGTATCGTAAATTATATTTATTTGCATAGTTAAAATATACGTCTACACTTAATAAAGCTAATATAACTTACTATAATCAATAGTGTAAATACAGATATGAATTCTGCCATCCTCCAATACCATTGTTCTTCAAAATATAGATTAATCGTTCCCAAATAATTTGCAGGTATAATAACTCTCATAACATTATTTTTACCATATCCTGTTTCAAATTCCTTCCCTAGGCTAGTATCTACCGCTTTATATCCTTTATAGTAAATAAGTGGAACATCGATAAACCCATTTTCACTATCTGTATTTTCTACATCTACCGTTATTTCGTTGTATTTTTGTGAAAAAGCTTTTATTAATATTTTATTATTAGAGTAACTAAGAGTTTTATTTAATTTTGTAACTTCTGTATCCGTTGGCATATACTCAAATCCATTTTCAGGAAAAGAGGAATATCCTAATGTATCATACACACATACTAAGTCAGAATTTTTTATTACAGTACCTTCAAAATAAACTAACTGACTTAATAAAAGTATACCAAAGAAACAAACTACTTTCTTTAAGTAGTATCTATTATTAGACATAGATTTAACTAATACACAAGTTAACCAAGTCAAAAACAAAGATGCTAAAGTCAGAAAACGCCATGGGAATTGCAAATTAGTTATCAATATACTATATTTTCCCATTTTATCGCATAAAAAATCATACGGGAATACTTTTAAAGTTAATAATAATGATAATAGTGATAAAAAGAAGCAAAGTAATTCTTCTTTATCTATATTGTTAATTATGATTATCTTATATATTACGCAAAATAACGTTAAAACAAATACCCAACCTATTCCGAGAGGCATATCTGACTTATTAAATGTACTAATAAATAACTGTGTAATATTTAATCCAGCTTTTTGTATCCAATATACATTATTAATTGCTCTATTATTATCATTTATAACTAAATTTTCTCCCATAAAATCTAATAATGGTACAAGAAACCATAAATTAATTAATATTGTAATAAAAACAGATTTCAATAATATAAAAAGGGTACATCTTCTAAAAGTTTTTTTTATAAAAATAATACAAATTATTCCTGTAAATAATACTATCATCTCAAAACTCAATATATGAGACTGTAAAACGCCTGTAAATCCAATAACCAAAAAACATATACTTCTTTGTTTTTCTTTTTCACCTATATTTTCTGAATAAACACAGTATAATCCCAACAAAATTAGGGGTAAGAATGCCATTGCAGTATATTCTCCTACAGCGCTTCTAATAAATATATTATTTAATCTATATAATGAAAGGGTATACAGTGCACATCCTAATACTCCTATGAGCTTGTCTTTACTTAACTTCTTGAAACTTATATAAGAAATTATAACAGTCAAAATATTTATCAAAAATAAATATAATTTATATGCTGTATTACTTGGGACTCCTAATATTCTGAACATAGCAGGAATATATAAAAAAAGGTCTCCATAAAATATTCCAACCGCATATCCATTATTATTACACCATGTCGGCTGTATTTTAACAGGAAATGCTCCTGATAATAAACCATCTTTTAATCCTTCTATTCTCATTAAATGAAAATTTAAATCATGTCCCTTGATAACAAATTCTATAAATAATGGTAATGAAGAAAGTAAAACCACACAAAATAACGAGAATACTATTTTAATATTATTCTGATAAAAACTAGAGCTAATAATTAATTTATATTTTAGTGAAAATATACACAATAAATTCACTACAAATAAAACAAATAATAACTTTAATACCTCATACAATTTATTCATTCTAAAAGGAATAATACGTACGTCACGTATTAAAACATAATCATCTATATTTTCAAAAAAATAGCATTTTATTTTCACATTCTGTCTGTTTTTATTAACATATATATTAAATGATATTTCATTTGAATCTTTCTCCAATATTACCGTATCACTAAATAATGTATTATACCCCCCCAGGAATTTCAGCTTTTACACTACTCATTCCATATTTAGTATCATAATTAATAATAACTTTATATATTCCCCTATCAAGCAATATAGATGGAGTCGTTATATATTTTTCTTCCCCCTCAAATGAATCATCTACATAAAATCCATTTTCCACTACTATATTAGAACGACTTAATTCCAAGCTATCTTGAGAAATATTCGTTTCAATATTATTATTAAGTTCAAATATTCCCTTAATACCCAACAAGCTAATTATTACATTAATAATAATCCATATAAAACACTTTTGTTTCTTTGATATTTGTAGCATATCATTCACCTTATATATTCATATTTATTTTTTTGGTATTAGGATATAATATTCTCCTAATTTCTTTGTTGTAACTAAATCACCTATGTTATCAAAAATAAGGTAATATGTATCTTTTTCTTTAGTACAATATATTGTATTAATATCAAAATTAGAGCGATTTACCATAACAGTTTCGTTTTGCTCAAAACTATCACGATTATTTATCCTTAAATTATTCTTTATTCCTTTTTTCCCAAAGAAAACCGCAAGTTCTCTATTTCCTCTATCATCAAACATATAACAACTACTATTTTCTGAAAATAATCTTATCCAACTCTCATCATTTTCAAAACTTGATATATTTTCAAGTCTTTGAGTTGTAAAATACCTATTTTTTTCTATAATTATATTATGTAAATCTAAAAACTGTATCAATACCAGAAAAATAAGAAGATAAAATTTTTTTCTATTACTTACAGTCCATTTTATAATAATATAAAAAACACTTAATAATATAAGATAATATACTGGATAAAATTCGCGCGCACTTGCCCGGAAGATATTAAATATATTCAATAATTTTTGTGGTAACTTATATTCAAAAATTATTTTATCATTTAAAGTAACTACATTTGTGACAGAAAAAACTGTAAAAAATAAACATCCAATTAATAATAAAAAATTGTTCTTAATTCTAAACAAAACTTTATTATAATTTTTCCTTTTAGTTATAGCAAGTACAATAATGCCTGATAAAGCAACTATAATTCCTGCTCCCAAATAATTGAAACCATCATAATTCCCTAATATTTGTGGCAATACAGGGAAAAATATGGACCAACTATCATAACCTTGACTTAATGGATTAATTAATGCATTAAGATTTAAAGAGAAAAAACCATATTTATCTGCGACAGGATTATTACTTCCTAATGCCCCAATTATATATCCCCATGTGCAAGTGCATAATATATTGCCAACAAACCCAAATATTATTTTTATAGTATTTTTTTTGTCCTTTATTATCATCTCTATACAATTTATTATAAATAGTCCATATACCATCGGCAAAAAATACGGATGAATACTTATCGTCAACAAACCTAATAGACAAAATCCAAACCATCTAATTTTATTATCTCTTCTTGATTTTAATAGAAAATAAATTGAAAATAGTATTATCCAATGAGATGCAAGAGCACAATGTCTGAAAGAACGCTCGATAAGAATGGGAGAAAATACAAAAAACAACGTATATATAGTTATAAATAATTTATTATCTGTATACAAACTCAGCAATTTCATGGCGACAATTTCTTGAAGGACAAAACAAACTAAAATATAAATGCCGAAATACTGAAAAGTTTCCGGCAATACCGAAGAAAAAATTTTGCAAATAATAGCTACAATAGGTATTGAATCTGTAAAAGATATTACAGTCCCTCCCTCACCCAAAATTGAAGCTTTAGCAATCGGAAAATCCCAAGGTGAATTTCTATAATTTACCCAGCCAGCATAATGTTGAATAACATCTGATTCCGAAGCATATGTATGATATATCCACCCATCATAGCTCACATCCAATGTAGAATAACCATATAAAACTCCAAATGCCAAAATCCCAATTAAAATTCCTGTAATTATAAAATAATCTATTTTTTTATAGAACTTCATCTTAATTACTCCCCATGCTTTCTTTTCTTTCGTACATTATATTTATAAATTGTTTTATTATAATATAAATGCAAAATTGAACAAAACCAAAGTACCACATAACAAAATTAAGAGATGTATGAATATAAGAATGTCCTTTCCCTAATATAAACCATGATGCAGAAACTAATAAAGAAACAAAATAAAATACAACAAAATTGTTAGTCTTTCTTCTTTTATAAAAATTATAAACGCAAATAAATATTGGCATAAAAGATATTAAGTTAAAAAGGTTACCTGGTATACCTAATATTATATCTGTACTAAAATTACAATATTTAATAACCACAGATACCACAGAAGCTTCAATAGATTCTAAAGCAATATCGTTTAAAGCACTATTTTGTATTCCAATACTAAATGTACGCCTCATGGCATCCTCTTTTATTATCCTTACTAAACCAGTAATTATATCTCCATTTCCCCTAAGTATTGAATGTACCGTTAATGCTAACATAAACCCAACAATTGAAGATATACCCAGGAAAAAAGTGGTTTTTAAAAGAGACAATAACTTTTTCCTATCTTTCTTAAACATTGCCAAAATAATTTCAATAAGAAAAAACTCTATCCCCCCTAACATGACATTTGTAATATATTCGTAACCGCACAAACTCTTCAACATTATTGCAAGTCCTATGAAGATATAACAAACAATTCTTGTTCTTTTCTTGTCAATATTAATAAGGCAATATAATCCAATTAACATTGGCAAGAACCATAAAAACTCTACCCAATACATGCTGGGCGCAAATTTAATAATCCATGGAGAAAGCCAAAATACAACGAAAAAAACAGTTCCCAACAATTGATTATATTTTTGGCTAATTAATAAACATATTCCTATTAGTATTATAGCGAGGAAAATACAATTAGTAATACGTATTATTTTAACTTCATTATTATAATTAAAAATATCTGCAAATATTGAATAAATTTTCCCTTGTAAACCTACTTGACTTACGTATTCTTTAAAAGCTCCACCAGGATAAACATTCCCTTTTTTATCTGTTACTACATAATCTTCAATATTTCCATACATAGATACTTCTAAGAGGTCGTCCCCCTCAACCGTAACTTCCAAATATATTCCGTATTCTCCAACTTCTCCTATTTTATCAGGATATTCTTTAACGCTGGTTATGGTACGGCTTTCTCCGTTAATAAATGTAACTTTATTCCCTACCTGATATTTATTATTGGTATAATCGTTTTGTGGAATCAAAAACGCAGAAGTTTTATTTGAAATACTGTCAGTATATTCGTCATTATTTATTTTTATCATTACTTTGTTATATGTATTCCAGCTGTTTCCCCAATCCCAAACACCACCACTTTCATCATACCAATACCCTAACCCATAGCCTGTCTTATTTTCATTATTTTCAGCCGCTATAAATCCTCCAACGGCCAATGCCTCTGAGTTAGATGAATTAAATTCTCTGAATTCTTCATCGTTTATTTTGTCAAAAGGATTCTTGTAAAAAGTAAACACTAACAACAATATACTAAATATATACATTAAAATCTTTCTTTTCAACTTATATATACCTCACACCAATATTTTATTAAGAATAGGAATCTTATGTAATATGAATATTAAAATAAATGATACTAAAAAAACTAACAAAGTCAATATCAGGATTGAAATCGCAGGATTACAAAAATTTATATTAAACCCAAAGTTAAAATACAGATGTTCAATAATAAATGGATGGATAAGATAAATTCCCAATGAACATTTTGATAATACGACCCAAATGTTATTTAATTTAATATTTTGTAAAGCTTTACGTATCAACAAAAAAACAATAATTCCTTCAGCACACGTAAAACAATTGTAATAACCATAAAGTAAACCGCTGGATTCATTATAAAAAACAGCGTATAATTCATTCACTTTAATAGAAGTTCCAAATAAAACAATCAATAATATCAATAGGCCTCTTAAATTCACATTTCTAAGATTAACCTTGGACAAATAATAACCAAGCATAAAATATCCACATCCCTGACATAAATCCACATTAAATCTATTTATAAAATCTATGACATCATGATTGAGAAAAGGAATAATTATTATAGAACTTTTTATAATACCAAATAAAATAAAAACAGTTATTATGTATTTAAATATTTTCTCATCATTATGTACGATTGTATATAATACTGGAGCAAGTATATAAATAGTTATTATACTAGGAATGAACCACATGTGGTATTTATGGTACCATGATTTTTCAATCAATAGTTTTATATTATTAATGGTTATATTTACTCCTATATCATCTACCGCATAAAAGATTGACCATACTATATATAAAATAAGTAAATGAAATATCTTATTAAGATATAATTTTTTTATAGAAATACTGCTGTTGCTGCCCAAGAAAAGTGCGCCACTAATCATATAAAATAGAGGAACACTATATCTTATTATTCTGAACTTTGCATGAAAGTTACACTAAATCTCTTTTTGGCACCTTCC